>DKWX01000053.1:27730-56464 GCA_002491945.1 Porphyromonadaceae bacterium UBA7141 | reverse complement strand
TTATGCCCATGTCGGGCGAACTCACAAAAGAATCCCGCACCGTACGGTGCGGGATTCTTGATATTTCGACGAATCACTGTGCGATTCGAAGTTATTTACTGCAGTTGCTTAGAGGATTATCTTCTTACCGGCAATGATATAGAAGCCGTGGGGAAGTTCCACTTCGTTGCGTCCTACGTGGAGGTTGAGCATCTGAGTGCGTCCGTCGGCACTTGCTGCCATTACAGTGCATACATCGGGAGTCTCGATATACACCTTGCCGGCTGCCGTCCATACCTTGAGGTCTGAGTTATCGGAAACATTCATCACGCCGGTAGTCACCTGCTGGCCGGTATAGCCGGTAGAGGTATAGATACCGTTGTTGATCAGATCCAGATTGACAGTCTGAGAGCTGCCGTTGTTGAAGATAATCATCATCTTCGGGTTGGCATCAGTGACAGTGCAGCTGAATACATAGTAACCTGTGGCGGGGTCCATGCTGAGAGACTGGCCGGGCCATGAGCCTCCGGTATAGTTCTTGTCACCGTTGTTTTCATCCCATACCCAGGCATTGACAGTATTCCAGCCGGCTGTATTGTTGAAGTAGACTGTGTATGTGCCTTCACCGCCGACTACCGGGGGTGTGGGGGGTTCCGGATCAACAATCTCGCCGGCGCCTTCGATAGTCTTCACATAACCGTTGGCATTGTAGTATCCGCCGTTGACAAACTTGAAGCCATCTTTAGTCACCTGATCGGCTCCTGCATGGCTGAAGATAATGAGCGAGCCGTCGGCAATCTTGTAATCGCCGGTATAGGTCCACTTATAGACGTTGTTGCCAAGATATGTCATATTCTCGCCGGGCCAGTTGCCACCGGTATAGTTGACGCCGCCGACGCTCCATACCCAGGCTGTAACAGGATTCCACGAATCATGCTCAAAGAAGATGGCCTGCTCGCCTTCCGACATAGACGGCTCGACAGGAGTCTCGGGTTCTTCACGGTCGCCACCCACAACGCCGCTGCTTCCGCCGGGCTTGACAGTCCATGTCTCTTCAGGCATAGTCTCATCGGGCCATTCCTCCCAGGGCTGATCCACAGAGGCAGTGCCATAAAGATACTTGCCGTCCTCGCCTACCTTGCCGGGCGCTTTTGTCTTCTCGGTGTCGAGCACATATACGCGGAGGTTACCCTTGCCGGAAAGCGATACCTTAAGAGTTCCGTCAGTCACATTCTGCACATCGCCGGTGACTGCATCGACATATCGGCCATTGAGTATACCGGTGAACGAAGCGTCGCCGCTCATAGCCACCAGCACATAAGAGTCGGTGTTGGCATCGACATAGCGGCGCTTGAATGCGAAATCACCTGAGCAGCCTTCGTTGCTGTACTGACCCTTACGGAGAGCCGGCACAGCCGCACGGATTTTGTTAAGGCGCTGGATGTGGCGAGCCAAAGGATATTCGAGAGTGGATTTAAGGTTGCCGGTGGCGCCGGTATACTCGGCGAAGTCAGTGACATCCACATCACCCTCGATATAACCGCCGAAGTAAGCGCGACCTGTATCCTTGAGTGCGAGCACCGCGCCCTTGTCGATATCCTTACCTTTCTGGAATTCCACCTCTGAGCCGTAGTAAAGACAGGGGATGCCACGGAAAGTGAACATCAGCGAGAGGTTCTCGGCCCAGGTCTCCTGATCGCCCATGAAGCGGTAGTTGCTGTCCGGAGCATAGTCGTGGGAGTCTACATACACCACATTATAGGTGGCATCGTTATATAGGTTATCCTGTCCGCGCACGCCATAGGCACCGGATGCGGAGTTGAAGTTCCAGTGCATTGCGAAGTCGATTACGCTCAGACCCGAGAAGTCGGTATAGTCAGGAGTATGATAGTTGTTGCCGTCAAGCAGAGCATTGTTGCTCTTGCGCAGTATCTCGTCTGCGTGGCCTGCATCGTCTTTGGCCGACTGATGCACAGACTCCCAGTTGACGTGGCCGCTTACTGTCTCATAGTCGTGCGAGCCTTCGGAGGCAGTGGGGATAGCCACTACATCGTCCCATGATTTGGGATCCATGTCCCAGGGATAGTCCTTATTTTCTTTCCATGTGTAATAACAGGGAGAAGCGTAATAGTGTTCGCCACGGTAGATAACCTGCATCGAACGCGCACAAACCTCACCGTACATGAAGAAAGGCGTATCGCCACGCTTAGCTTTTGCCTCGGGAGAATTGGCAGCCTCGATAAACTGGGGGAGGAAGTTATTATTGAAAGCCAGACGCGGTATATGCCCTGCGGTATCGATACGGAATCCATCGATACCCATCTTTATGAAACGAGAGTAACAGTCGACGATATAGTTGCTGACGGCAGGGTTCTCGGTGTTGAGGTCTACGCAGTCGCCGGCGATCTGTCCCCACCAGCGGGAGTCGTCGTCCCAGTCGAACCATGCCTTATGGTGCCAGTAGTTGTGAACATCATGATTGACATAATCAGTGTTCTTCATCATGTTCAGACGTGTGGCATACTGGTCTTTGGGCTGCATCGAAGGATAGTTGGAAGGGAGCAAGCCGCCTTCCTCTTCAGGCACTACGAGCATCGAGGCATTGATGTCGCCGAGATCCTGCGAATAGTCTTTGCGGAACATGCGGCAGAGGTTTTCTTCGCCGAAGTTGCCGGTGTGCTGTATCACGATATCGAGAATCAGTTTCATGCCGTGTTTGTGCACCTCGTCTACGAGTTCCTGGAATGCTACGTCGGCATCGGCTGCAGTGGCACTCTTATCCACATATCGATGGTCGACTTTCGAGAAGTCGAGAGCGTGATATCCGTGATAGTCGAGTCCTGAGCCATTCTCTACGACAGGAGTAATCCATACTGCGGTGAAGCCAAGAGCCTTGATGTAGTCAAGTTTGTCGATGAGTCCACGGAAGTCACCACGCCACTCGGGGTCATTGATATTCTTCTCACCGTCCCAGCAGTAAGTATTGTTGTTGGGATTTCCATCATAGAATCGCGTGGTCATCGCGAAATAGATAGTCTCGTCTCGGAAGTCGGTACGGTCGCCCACAAAAGTAGCCGCATTGGCACTGATGCCTACAGCTGAAAGAAGCGTCCCGGATATTAAACCTTTAAGCCGATTCATAAAATGTTGAGTTTAGTATTAGTATGTAAGAGTTATTATTTCATTTGCATGTAGGCTTCCATACGCCTATGATTTAACACCATTTACCAGTAAATACATGACTGCAGCCATAATGGCCGCAGTCAAATCTGATGAAGCCTCAGTTTTCCGCTACAAAATTAATAAATTTATGTATATAAAAGTCAATATCTGCTGTATAACATATTTTTTCAGGGCCGCACCTGCCATGACCATGGTTTGCGTTACCCCTTCGCGGCATGGCAAATCGCGACAAAAGAGACGGCCACCCTGACATTTCAGGATGGCCGTGAATCTCTTTGGCTGTAAGGAGGCTCTTACTTTTTGGAAGAGCGGTTGCCATAGCGGCTGCGGAACTTGTCGACACGACCTGCGGTGTCTACGAGTTTCTGCTTGCCGGTGAAGAAGGGGTGAGAAGCTGAGGTGATTTCGAGCTTCACGAGGGGATACTCTTTGCCGTCAACTTCGATAGTCTCTCTTGAGGCTACTGTAGAGCGAGTGATGAAGATTTCGTCGTTGGACATGTCTTTGAACACCACTTCACGGTAGTTGGAGGGATGGATGTCTTTTTTCATCTCTAATTTTTCTGCAGTTAAAATTATTGTTCGGACGGCGCTGCGGCTGTATGCTCCGATCTGCGGAAGCCTGCCGGGGCATGACTTTCAGCACCATTGTTTTTGCAGCAGGTCGCGATCCCGCTACTTTCGGCCTGCAAATTTACTAATTTTTTTCCACGTAGCAAAATGCGGGCGTTTTTTTTCGCGATTTTCACAGGTTGCGTCAGCCCATGAAGCAGAGGATGAGCACCTGCGCCACTATAACACGCATGAACATCGTGAGCGGATATACGGTGGAGTATGCCACGGCCGGAGAATCATTGTTGGCCACTTTGTTGGCATATGCCAATGCCGGAGGATCGGTGTAGCCGCCACTCATCATACCGATGATGCTGAGATAATTGATTTTGTATTTGCCGCGCGCTATCATCCCCACCACGAGCAGCGGAATGAATGTAATCAGGAATCCGTAGCCCACCCATGTGGCTCCGCGGAGGTTGAACACTGTGGCCGCAAAGTCCTTGCCGGCAGCTATTCCGACAGAGGCGAGGAAGAGGCAGATGCCGATTTCCCGAAGCAGTAGATTGGCCGAGGAGTTGGTGTAAGTGACGAGGTGGAACCGTGTGCCGTAGGCGCTGATGAGGATAGCCACTACAAGTGGACCTCCGGCGAGACCGAGTTTCATGGGCACCGACATGCCGGGGAACTGCATCGGAATGCTGCCCACAAGAATACCCAGAAAAATACCGATAAACATCGTTATGAGGTTCGGCTCGTTGAGTCGCTTCATGGAGTTGCCGAGTTTTGCGGCCACTGAATTGATATCGTCAAGCTTTCCGACCACGGTGATTCTATCGCCCATCTGAAGCCGTATATTCGGGGAGGCGAGAAGATCGACTCCGGCACGGTTGACGCGTGTGACGTTCAGGCCGTAGGCTGTGCGCATGTGGAGCGAACCGAGTTTGGCACCGTTATATTCAGTCTTTGTCACCACAATGCGGCGCGACACGATGGGCCCCTTCTCCATCTCCCACTGTTTTTCGACTTTCGGGCCGAGGAAACGAGTGAATATCTCCTCGTCCTGGATCGAACAGATGACGAGCACAAGGTCGTCCATTTCGATTTTATCATCGGCCGTGGGTATCACGGAGCGGCCGTCAGGGCGCTCAATGCGCGAGAGCACGAAGTCGGCTGAGATGAGGGTGTGAAGCTTACGTATGTCGAGCCCCTGCACGAGTTCGTTGGTGACACGATAGGTGACGCGGTGGGGAGCCATAAGCGAGGCTTTCTTATCATCCTCGACTTCTGCGATTTCCTTGTTGACATCGACCTTGAAAAGGATTTTTATGAGAATCATTGTCAGGATGATGCCCACTACACCGAGAGGATATGCTGCCGCATATCCCATCGACATCTGCTGGCTTGCCCCATAAGCCTCTTCATTTACCTGCAGCACGGTCTGCTGGGCTGCACCGAGTCCCGGCGTATTGGTGACAGCGCCGCTCATGATGCCCACCATTTCATGAATTGAGGTGGAGCCGTCAGAACCTCCCTGTATGAAGTAGATGGCCAGCATCACCACTACATTAAGGCCGATACCAGTAAGAGCAAGAGCGTTGAGGCGGAGTCCACCCTCTTTGAATGAGGAAAAGAAACCGGGACCGACCTGCATGCCGATTGAGAAGATAAACAGAATCAGACCGAATTCGCGGAGGAAATGCAGGGTGTCGTTTTGTACGATATAACCGAAGTGCCCCATCAGCAGGCCGACGAACAGTACGAACGTCACACCGAGCGACACTCCGAAGATTTTGATTTTGCCGAGATAGATACCGGCGAAAATCACAAAGGAATAAAGCAGTATCGTGCTGGCCAGCGATACTGAATGAGGCTTAAGCAAATCTATTAGCCAATCCATTTTGTTATATAATTTGATTGATTATTCTCCTTGCATAATTTCCCAGCCTTTCAGGGAGCAGGGACTCTCCTATCCGTTTAGGCGGCAGACCATCCGGGTGACCGCCAACGAAACAAAGTGCAAAATTACCAAAAAATTTCCTAACTTTGCATTTTATAACACCTCTTTTTTCAACAAATGCTCCGATTGAATGGTCATCAGCACTCAATCACGTGAGTAGAGATGGCATTATTATCAAACATTAATAGACTTTTATAACGACGACATGAAGAAAATTCGTGCAGCAGTGGTGGGCTTCGGCAATATCGGCCGTGCAGCCCTGGAGGCTCTTGAGGAGGCTCCCGACTTTGAAGTGGCCGGTATCGTGCGCCGCAATCCCGACGACCGCACCGGGGTGCCTGACGGAGTACCCGCAGTGGCCGACATCTCAAAACTTCATGATGTGGATGTGGCGATACTTGCAGGGCCTACCCGCTCTATCGAGGAGCAGGCCAAAAAAATTCTGGAGAAGGGAATCAATACAGTCGACAGTTTCGACATCCACACTCAGATACCGGAACTCCGCGCCTCGCTTGACGCTGTGGCCAAAGCCCACGATGCGGTGAGCGTGATTTCCTCAGGATGGGACCCGGGAAGCGACTCTGTGGTGCGCTGTCTGATGGAGGCTATCGCGCCTAAGGGTGTGACGTATACCAACTTCGGCCCCGGGCGCTCGATGGGCCACACCGTGGCCGTGAAAGCAATCGAGGGGGTGAAGGATGCTCTGTCAATGACCATCCCCCTCGGCACCGGCATTCACCGCCGCATGGTGTATATCGAATTACTCCCCGGCTATGAGCTGGCTGATGTGGCTACCGCCATCAAGGCTGACCCATATTTCGCATCTGATGAGACACATGTGATGGCCGTGGAGTCGGTCGACGCCCTCAACGACGTGGGGCATGGAGTGAATATGGTGCGCAAGGGTGTATCCGGCACAACCCACAATCAGCTTCTGGAATTTGATATGAAAATCAATAATCCGGCTCTTACGGGGCAGGTTCTGGTGTGTGTGGCCCGTGCGGCCATGCGTCAGCTCCCGGGATGCTATACGATGATTGAGATTCCGGTAGTAGATCTTCTGCCGGGCGACCGTGCCGGATGGGTAAGAAAACTGGTGTGACACGCCGCCAGATGCCGGAGGAGCGGGGGGGGAGCGCCCCCTGCCCCGGATTATAAAAACAACGCGCCATTCCAACTCGTCAGATTGGGATGGCGCATTTTTCATATGTCGGATGATTGCATCAGGTCAGTTTGCGGTAGCGGATGCGGTGAGGAGTGTCAATCACGCCGTCGCGTTTCTTGCGATATTCCTCATAATCGGAGTATGAGCCTTCATAGAAGGTGACTTTACTGTCCCCCTCGAAAGCGAGGATATGAGTCGCGATACGGTCGAGAAACCATCGGTCATGGCTCACTACGACAGCGCATCCGGCGAAATTCTCAAGACCTTCCTCAAGAGCGCGGAGCGTATTGACATCAATATCGTTGGTAGGTTCGTCGAGCAGCAGCACGTTGCCTTCCTCCTTAAGCGCCATGGCGAGATGCAGACGGTTGCGCTCACCGCCGGAGAGCACCCCGATTTTCTTTTCCTGGTCGGCACCGGTGAAGTTGAACCGCGAGAGATAGGCGCGGGCGTTCATGTCGCGCCCTCCCATGCGGAAGCTCTCCACACCCTGCGAGATTACCTCATAGACACTCTTTTCGGGCGAGAGGTCCTTGTGGGTCTGGTCGACATAGGCGATTTTCACAGTCTCGCCGACATCGAATGAGCCGCTGTCCTGCTTCTCCAGACCCATGATAAGGCGGAAGAGTGTGGTCTTGCCGGCGCCGTTGGGGCCGATCACTCCTACTATTCCGTTGGGAGGGAGCATGAAATTCAGGCCATCGAAGAGCACTTTGTCGCCATATGCCTTGCCGAGACCGACGGCTTCAATCACCTTGTTGCCCAGACGCGGACCGTTGGGGATATAGATTTCCAGTTTCTCCTCGCGAGCCTTCTGGTCTTCGTTGAGCAGACGGTCGTAGCTCGACAGACGAGCCTTGCTTTTCGACTGACGCGCCTTTGGAGCCATGCGCACCCATTCCAGCTCGCGCTCCAGAGTCTTGCGGCGTTTGGATGCCTGCTTTTCTTCCTGGGCCATGCGGAGTGTCTTCTGTTCGAGCCATGAAGAGTAATTCCCCTTCCATGGGATTCCCTCGCCACGGTCGAGTTCAAGAATCCATCCTGCCACGTGGTCGAGGAAGTAACGGTCGTGGGTCACAGCTATTACGGTGCCTGGATACTGCTGCAGATGCTGTTCGAGCCAGTCGATTGATTCGGCGTCGAGATGGTTGGTAGGCTCGTCGAGCAGGAGTATATCGGGTTGCTGAAGGAGCAGACGGCAGAGGGCCACACGGCGGCGTTCGCCACCTGAGAGTGTGGATATCTTCTGATCATCGGGCGGACAGCGCAGTGCATCCATGGCGCGTTCGAGTTTATTGTCGATGTTCCATGCGTCGGTGGCATCGAGTTTATCCTGGAGCGCGGCCTGACGGTTGATGAGCTGATCCATCTTCTCGGGGTCTTCGAGCACTTCCGGGTCGGCGAAAGCGTTGTTGACCTCGTCATACTCCTTGAGAAGCTGCATGATGGGCGCCACCCCTTCTTCCACTACTTCGCGCACAGTCTTGTCGGGGTCGAGCACGGGTTCCTGTTCAAGATACCCCACCGAGTATCCGGATGAGAACACCACATCTCCCTGATAGCTCTTGTCGAGTCCGGCTATGATTTTGAGCAGAGTCGACTTTCCGCTGCCATTCAGACCGATGATGCCGATTTTGGCACCATAGAAGAACGAGAGATAGATGTCTTTCAGAATCTGTCGCTGCGGCGGGATAATTTTGCTTACTCCCACCATTGAGAATATTATTTTCTTGTCGTCGGCCATTGCTGTGTGTGTTATCAGTGTTTGCGGGATGGTTTGCGGGCGGCCGATGTGCGGTAGCCGCAGTTTACGCGCCCTTGCGAGATACTATTGAGTTTGGCACGTATCATCTGCTTGCGTATGGGTGAGATATGGTCGGTGAATACCTCTCCGAGCAGATGATCGTATTCATGCTGGATGATGCGCGATGCGAATCCTGAAAACTCCTGTTCATGAGGTTCGAAATTCTCATCGAGCCATTTGAGGCGTATGTGTTCGTGACGTCGCACATTTTCGTTTATGCCGGGGAGAGAGAGACACCCCTCGGCGCGGCTTACCGGCGCGGCATCCTCGATTACCTCCAGTTCGGGGTTGATGAGCACCAGTCGGAGATCGGCACATTCGGGGAAGCTGTCGGCCATGGGGCGGCCGTCGATTACGGCCAATGCGATAGAGCGGCCTATCTGGGGAGCGGCGAGGCCTACGCCGTCGGAGTTGTACATCGTCTCCCACATATTGTCAATCAGCTTGTGGAGGTCGGGATAATCCTTGGTAATGTCTTCGGCCTCTTCGCGCAGCACCGGCTGGCCGATAAGATATACGGGTAGTATCATTAATTTCGGTATTTTTTTACAGTTGCAGACGCTTCCCACGGCTCGACACAGTGGGAAGCGTCTGCAAATATAACGATAAATCTTTGATTCTGCAACAATCGCCGGACAATGCGCCAACCGAGACAAGGACCTGACCGCCGGCCATGGCCTGCCTACGACGTGGCACGCCATGGCCGGCGGAGTCAGAAGCTGTCGGAAAAGAGGCTGCCCGGGAGATGACGGCAGTTGTAGGCCGAAGCCATGACTTCGCCGTAGGCTCCTGCCGAGCGGAGGGCGAGCAGGTCGCCCCGCTGTGTGAGCGGGAGGCGCTCGTCACGGCCGAAGCAGTCCGATGATTCGCATACCGGACCTACCACATCATATACCTCCTCGGCATCGGCGGCCGATGTGATGTTGTCTATTTTATGGTGGGCCTGATAAAGGGCCGGACGAATCAGGTCAGTCATTCCGGCGTCTACGATTATGAATTTTTTTGCCACACCCTGCTTGACGTATGTGACGCGTGTGATCAGCGAACCGCATTGCGCTACTATAGATCTGCCCAGTTCGAAATGCACTTCCTGTCCGGGACTCAGATGAAGATGACGGGCAAAGACATCGAAATACGAATCAAAATCAGGAATCGGGTGAATGTCGGGATGGTCGTAATCGATGCCGAGTCCGCCACCGACATTAATCCACGGTATATCAAAGTCTTCGTATTCCTGCCTGAGGGTATTTATGCGCTCGCAGAGCAACCTGTAGGGGGTGAGGTCGGTGATCTGCGACCCGATATGGAAGTGCAGCCCACGGAATTGCAGATGTTGCGAATCGCGGCAACGCTCCATCAGCGGACGCAGCATCGATATGGCTATTCCGAATTTGTTTTCGGCCAGACCTGTAGTGATGTAATGATGGGTGTGAGCATCGATTTCAGGATTTATGCGTAGCGCCACCGGGGCTTTGATTCCCGTCTCGGCGGCAATCCGGACGATTGCATCCAGCTCTTCGGCCGATTCCACATTAAGGCATCCCACCCCGAGCCGGAGTGCGCGGGTGATTTCACGGTCAGTCTTCCCTACTCCGGCGAATACGATCGACCCGGCAGGGAATCCCGCTTCAATAGCGGCCTCGACTTCGCCGATGCTGACCGTGTCGGCACCCAGTCCGGCAGCTGCCACGCGGCTCAGTATCCCGGGATTGGTATTGGCTTTTACGGCATAGTGCACCCTGAAGGCCGGATGCGATGCGGCGGTATTGACTGCATCGAGCGTGTCGCCGAGCAGTCGGGTATCATAATAATAGCACGGTGTTTCTACCGAATTCAGGCGCTCCACAGGGAAGTGCACATCGGGTGTGACGGATTGACTTGTCATAATCAGAAATAATCAGAAGAGATATTTGCTTAAAGCCCGGAGAGCCTCCACCTTGTCGGCCTCGCGGATCAGCAGCGAGATATTGTAATTGCTTCCGCCATATGATATCATGCGCACGGGGATGTCGCGCAAGGCATTGACCACGGCGGCCTCGAAGCCCCGGTTTTCCCACTGCAGGTCGCCCACGACACATACTATTGCCATGTCACGGTCTACGGAGACAGAGCCGAGTTCAGAGAGTTCAGCCACTATTTCATCCAGATGCGAAAGATTATCTATAGTGACCGACACACCGACTTCCGATGTGGTAATCATATCGATTGGAGTGCGGTATTTTTCGAAAATCTCGAATATGCGGCATAGAAATCCATATGCCAGCAACATATGGCTGCTCTTTATCTTTATGGCAGTGATTGAATCCTTGGCGGCCACGGCCTTGATGCGGTGCTCTGAAGGGGCGTTATAGATTACAGTCCCCTTGGCATGAGGCTCCATCGTATTGAGCAGGCGCACCGGGATATTGGCGCTTTTGGCAGGGAGCACACATGTGGGGTGAAGGATTTTGGCTCCGAAATATGCCAGTTCGGCAGCTTCGTCGAAATGAAGTTCATCAACGGGCGCTGTATTGTCGACAAATCGCGGGTCGTTGTTGTGCATACCGTCGATATCGGTCCATATCTGTATCTCCTCAGCTCCAATGGCGGCGCCGATGAGTGATGCCGAGTAGTCGCTTCCGCCTCTCTGCAGGTTATGGATTTCTCCCTTATGGTCGCGGCAGATGAATCCTTGTGTCAGATACACGTCATGACCCGGATCGACTTCAAGGATGGCGCTGAGCCGCGAACTGATAAAATCCTGGTCGGGTTCGCCATCGGCACCGGTGCGCATGAATCCCGTGGCATCCAGCAGCACTACATCTATCCCACGCTCTTTCATATAGAGATAAACGAGATTGGTGGAGAGCCGTTCGCCATAGGCCACTATTTCCTTTTCAGTGCGTCCCGGGCGCGGGGCGACGAGATGCACGCGAAGCGCGGCAAAAAGATGCGACAGGCGTTCGTGAGCTTCCCGGAGCAGCGCCCCGTCGGAAAGGAGGGCATCGGCCACTTCGCGATACTTTGCTTCAAGCCGGCCTACCCCGGCGGCGGCCTCTGCGGCCTGCCCGGACTCAAGGAGGGCTGCGATATGGAGCAGACTGTTGGTAGTGCCCGACATAGCGCTGAGCACGACGATTGCCGGGGTTTCGGCAGCCACCAGTTCGGTGACATTCTTCATACGTTGCGGAGTGCCTACTGATGTGCCTCCGAATTTCATTACCTTCATTTTAATACCTGTAGTGTAAACCTGTGTGTGTGCGCGTGTTATCCGGAGAATCCATTTGCCGAAATTTGATCGCGGGACTCCTTTTTTTTGAGGGATCGGAATCAGTCTGAAGCTTTTCCATAGCCCTGAAATGGGGGTGAGACGGTATCGACCGAGGGGCTGACACATCAGTCTGTCACATCATTTCGCATCACAGCCGCAGTCGGCCTACACGGCCGGAATCTGCCGTAGCGGGGGGGGGGCGGAATCAGAGTCTGGAGAAGTCGAAGCCTCCGGCGCGTGAGTTTAGCCAGTCGGTGAGGATGATTACAGCGGCTGTCTTGTCGTGTAGCTCCTTGCATCGGCGATCAGATTTCTTTACGCCTGCGGCTATCATGCTCTGCATTGCTATTGCCGACGTAAACCTCTCATCCATGCGCTCCACCGGCATGTCGGGCATTTCACGGCGCAGGCGCGCGAGAAACGGCTCTATGTATCTGGCCGATTCCGAATCCTCGCCGGTCAGGGTACGTGGCAACCCCATCACAATAAGGTCGACTCCTTCGCGCGCGCAGTAGGATTTGAGGAAGTCCATCAAATCGCAGGTGCGCTGAGTGGGGAGTCCGTTGGCCGAAATACGCAACGGGTCGGTCACTGCGACTCCGCAGCGTTTTCTACCGTAATCTATGGCAATAACACGTCCCATGTTGCAAAATTAATCAAAAAAATCGGAAAAACAGCGAAAGCCTCGCAAATATCATGTTTTTTATCATCAACACGATATTTGCGAGGCTTATTTTGCCTGTTATACTCTATAATTCCGCGGATTACTTGCCGAAGTAGCGCTGATAGAGTCCATAGAAGCCACGGCCATGACGGGCCTCGTCTTTTGCCATCTCATGGACAGTGTCGTGGATGGCATCGAGGTTCTGGGCTTTGGCGTTCTTGGCGATACGCATTTTGTCTTCATTGGCACCTGCCTCTGCGTGCATACGCTTCTCGAGATTGGTTTTGGTGTCCCACACCATGTCGCCGAGGAGTTCGGCGAATTTGGCGGCATGTTCGGCCTCTTCCCATGCATAGCGCTTGAATGCCTCTGCGATTTCGGGATAACCCTCGCGGTCGGCCTGACGCGACATGGCCAGATACATACCTACCTCAGTGCATTCACCGGCGAAGTGGTTGTTGAGGTCTTTGATCATCTCCTCGTCGCAACCCTTGGCTACCCCTACCTCATGCTCGGTGACGAATTTCAGCAGTTCGTCGGCATTGAGTTCTTTAAATTTCGACTGGGGCGCACCGCACTGGGGGCACTTCTCGGGAGCTGTCTCACCCTCTGCGATGTAGCCGCAGATTGTGCAAATCCATTGTTTTGCCATACTTTTTATATTGATTTTTTTTGTGTTATGTCTGTCTGTCACTCGACACAGAGGACAACGCGCACTACGTACGCACGCCCTATCTGTCGCAACACTATTAACAAACGGCCAGGACTAATTGTTCGTATGCGATGTGCGTTTTTTTGGTGAAATCCGTACTGATTTTCTGTACGGTTTTATTCCACACGTCCGTTTCCGGACACCCCTACATCCTCAGATTCCATTAATTATCAGCATATTACACTTCTGGCACGCTAATTGTCAGATAGTTTTCAGACCAACATAAAAAAAGTACCGACAATGGACCGAATAATATCCGACATCGAGAAACGCCGCCAGAGGATGCGCCGGCTGATACCCTGGGGATGCGCCCTGCTTGCGCTTGCCGCCGGCGGGATACTCCTTATCTACTGGCTGCAGGATAGTGTGGACTCGCGCTACCTTACATTCAGCACCGCCGACACGGGCACGATCGAGAGTGCCGTCACCACCAACGGGCGCATCATCCCGGCATTTGAACAGATTATCGTATCTCCCGTATCCACCCGAATCCTTGAAGTATATGCCCATGAGGGCGACGCCGTGGAGGAGGGGACTCCCCTTCTCCGCCTCGACACCGAGGCGGCCCGCACCGAATGGCAGCGGCTCGCCGACGAGCTGGCCATGAAGCAGAGTGAAATCCACAATCAGGGGCTGACCGACGAAACACGCCTCACCGACCTCGAGATGCGTATCCGCACTAAAGAACTCACCGTGGAGCAGCTGCTTGCCGAATACCGCAGCGAGCAGCGCCTCGACTCCATCGGGAGCGGCACCGGCGAGCGGGTGAGACAGGCTCGTCTGGCATGGCAGACTGCTCAACTTGAGCTACAGCAGATGCACCGTCAGCTCGACAATGAGCGGCGCATAGCCATTGCCACCGCCCGGAGCAAACATCTTGAGGAGAACATATCGTCCCGTCAGCTTGCCGAAGCGTCCCGCACCCTCGATGAGGCTCGTGTGGCGGCCCCGCTACGCGGCACTCTTACATATCTTAACTCTAACGTGGGAGCTACCGTAGGAGCCGGCGAGCGCCTGGCAGTGCTCTCCGACCTGTCGTCGTTCAAGGCGCAGGGGGAGCTGCCCGAAGGGCATGGCGACAAACTCACGATCGGGACTCCGGTGCTGGTGCGCGTCGGCGCACGCCGCTATTCGGGTCATGTGAGCCAGCGCAACGCGCAATCGAGCGCCGGAATAATCACATTTACCGCTCTCCTCGACTCGGCCGATGCCCCGGGACTGCGTTCAGGCATCGCGGCGCATGTAAGTCTGATTTACGACGAGAAGCCCGATGTGGTGCGTATCAAGAGCGGTTCGTTTTTCAAGGGAGCGGGCGAATACTATCTCTACGTGCGCACTTCCGACTCGCGACTTGAACGGCGCAAGGTGCATCTGGGCGACAGTAACCCGGACTATATCGAAGTGGTGTCCGGACTTAAGGATGGTGAAGTGGTGGTGATCGGCGGGCTGGAATCGACGCGATCCGTGATACCTGTCAAGGACTGACCCTTTCACCCCCCGGCGCACTTCATCTTTTCTCCCCCCACACCGGCGGAATCTCAGTAAAATAACACATAAATAAAATACTTGTCATGGCTATTATCCAACTTGAGAATATCAAAAAAGTATACCGCACTGCGGATATCGAGACCATCGCGCTCGAGAGCGTGAACATTTCTATCGAGAAGGGCGAATTTGTAAGCATCATGGGGCCTTCGGGATGCGGCAAGTCGACGCTGCTCAACATCATCGGCCTGCTCGACAAGCCCACCCAAGGGAGCGTGAGCCTTATGGGGCGTGAGCTTACCGACTGCTCCGACCGCGAACTGTCGCGCTTCCGCAACCTCAACCTCGGCTTCATCTTCCAGAGTTTCCATCTGATTCCGTCGCTCGATGTGATGCAGAATGTGGCAGTGCCACTCACCTACCGCCCCGGCGAGAAAGGGAAAGACCGCCGCAAGCATGTGCGCGAAGTGCTCGAACACCTCAATCTCGGCAACCGGCTGCACCACTTCCCCACGCAGCTTTCGGGCGGACAGTGCCAGCGTGTGGCAATTGCTCGAGCCATAGCCGGGAATCCGGAAATCATACTTGCCGACGAACCGACGGGCAATCTCGACTCCCACATGGGAGCCGAAGTGATGCAGCTCCTGCACCGGCTCAACCGCGAGGAGGGGCGCACGATAGTGATGGTGACCCACAACGAAGAGCAGGCACGGCAGACCGACCGCATCATCCGCTTCTTCGACGGGCGCCAGGTGAAATGATTCCGACACATATCAATATATCCGACTACACATGAACTATATCCGACAGATAATATTCGAACTGCGGCATCAGACCCTGATGACCTGGCTCTCGATAGCCGGCACCACGATAGCCGTATTCCTGATAATGAGCGACTTTATGGTGAGTCGCATCAACATCGTCTCTGCCGCTCCCGAATCGCGGCGCGAACGCATACTCTATGGGTTCGGAGGCGAAGTGGTGAGCTACGGGGGCAAAAACCGTTCCTCCTCCTCCATATCGCTCGAACTGGCCCACGAACTCTACGAGGGGCTTGACGGGGTGGAACTCGTGGCCTATACTGACAACTACGCCGAGACCATCGCCATCGGCATCGACGGCGGGAAAAGCGTATCATCGGCATTGCGCAAGGTAGACGACAACTTCTGGAAAATCTACGACTACACCTTCGAGCAGGGAGCTCCCTTCACCCGCGAAGAGGTAGAGGCCGGAGTCAACAACATCATCCTCTCGCACAGCACAGCCGAGACGCACTTCGGCAAGGATGCCGACATATTGGGGCGCTCCCTGCGCGTGGGCAACAGGGAATACCGCGTCAGCGGCGTGGTAAGCGATGTGAACCCGCTGATGTCGCTCACCTGCGCCGATGCCTTCGTGCCCCACACCTCGACCGGGATACCCTCCAACGTATGGAACTACTATCTTGGCGATTACCAGGCCATACTGCTGCTCAATCCGGGCACCGACCCCGCCTCGATACAGCAGCAGACCGAGGGGCGCTACAACGCATTCAACGACCGGCATAAGAACGATGACCTCTCGCTCACCTACCACGGCCAGCCCTACGACACCGAAATCATGAACTCCGGCGTAGGGACCAACGATACCCCCGACCTGTCGGACAAGCGGCGTATGCGGTATATCGGCTATGCGATACTGCTGCTGATTCCGGCCATCAACCTCAGCAGCATGACCCGCAGCAGAATGCGCCGCCGGGTAAGCGAAATCGGTCTGCGCCGCGCCTTCGGCTGCACACGCTTCAGGCTTCTGTCCGACCTGCTGACCGAAAACTTTATCCTCACACTTCTGGGTGGTGTGCTGGGGCTGGGGCTGAGCATCGTGTTTATCACGACTTTCTCCAATTACTTCGTTGCCTACGGCAACATCTACGGGATGACACTCGCGCAGACCATGGCAAGGCCAAGTCTGTCGATGCTCTTCAGCTGGCAGATCTTCTTCGTAGTGCTCGGCTTCTGCTTCCTGCTCAACCTGCTGAGCGCCGGAATACCGGCCCTGAAAGCCGCCTTCACCAATCCGGCCGAAGCCCTGAGCGGCGAGAATGCCCACAAATAATGCCCCTCCCATTCCAAGACACACATACATTTACAGACACACAATCGTATGAAACGCGCATTATTCTCACAGATAAAAAACGAGTGGAAAGAGAACCTCTGGCTCGTGATAGAGCTGCTGATAGTGGCTCTGGTGATATGGGGACTCGCCGTATTCGTGATACGCACGATACGCGATGTGAATTATCCGAAAGGGTTTGACGAGACGGGGGTCTATTACGGCGACATGCAGATCTTCGACGACGACGGCAATCAGGTCTACGGTTTCGGCTACGGCGACACCCCCGCCGAGCAGATCGCAGAGGTGGTGGCCGCCAAACAGGCCCTGCTCGACAGGATACGCCGGATGTCGATGGTGGAATACGCCGCCTACGGCAACAATCCCCTCCCCTACAACTATAACTTTATCGGCAACGGAATGGAAGACATCGTAGAGGGTGACACCGTCACCTACACCGTCAATATCCGCAAACTGACTCCGGAAGGGGCCAAAGTACTCGGACTCTATTCCCCCGACGGCAAGGATGCCGATGCACTGGCCGCCGTGCTGGAACGCGGAGAGACACTGATCGGCTCCTCCCCCCTGACCGAACAGGAGGGGATCGACCTCGAGCATTTCGTAGGGAGCGGTCCGCTGACCGGGAATTTCAACTATCCCCGCATCGGCGCGACATTCCAGGGGATACGCCGCACACAGTATGAAATCCAGATACCGGCCACCATGCTGATTCCGATACGTGAAAATTCGGCGGAGATATTGCAGTGCGAAAAACTTCTGCTCAAAGTAAAGCCCGGCATGGACCGTGACTTCGAGCGCGCCCTTGAGGACGACCCGTCGATACTGACCTACAAGAACGTGCACCTCGACGGCGTGCACTCACTGCTCGACGACAAACTGCGCCTGCAATGGAACTCCGACGTACAACAGCGCACCTACTTCGCCGGTGCACTGCTGCTGCTCTTCATCGTATTCTTAGGACTTCTGGGCACATTCTGGTACCGCGTATATCAGCGCACATCCGAAATCGCAGTGCGCAAGTCATTCGGAGCCACCGACTCCGACATATTCCGCCGCTTCATCAGCGAGGCCATGACTCTGCTCGGCGCATCCTTCGTGCTGGCAATCGGGGTAGCGCTCCTGGCAATCGGGCAACTATCCTCTTCCTATCTCGCCTCAGTGACCTACTTCCCCGGATGGCAATGGGATATGGCTCTGGCCGGCGTCATCTCTTTCGTCCTGATGAGCATCATGCTTCTGGCCGGCGTGGGGATACCCGCACGCCACGCCATGAAAATCGAGCCGGCCATCGCCTTGAAGGAAGAATAATTGCCAATAATTCCCAATTCCCAATTCAATCAATGAGAATCACCATACTGTTTCTACTTGGTATATTGTTGTCAGTGCCTATGGCACCTCTCCGGGGTCAGATCAAAACCCTGACCCTCGGAGAGGCCATAGTCCGTGCCCGCACATCAAGCCTTGATGCCGCAATAGCCCTCGACAGACTGCGGGCCTCTTACTGGGAGCACCGGGCATACCGGGCATCCCTTCTCCCTGAAATCACTTTCAAAGGCACACTCCCGTCATATCATAAACAATACTCTCCCTACATGAACCAGAATGGAGAATACTCCTTCGTGGCCAACCATTACATGCAGCTTTCAGGTGAGATTTCCGTCAGCCAGAATATCTGGACTACCGGAGGCACACTCGGGCTTACGACTTCGCTCGATTATCTACGACAGTTCAGCGGACAGCCATACAATAGATTCATGTCGATACCGGTGGCTATCACGCTTTCACAGCCGATATTCGGTGTAAACCATACAAAATGGAACCGACGCATCGAGCCTACACGCTACCGTGAGGCGCAGGCCGAGTTTATGAGTGCGACTGAAGATGTGGCCATATCCGCCATAACGTATTACTTCTCTATGCTGATGGACCGCGAGAACCTCGCCATCGCACGCGAGAATCTCCGTCATGCCAAGCAGCTACACGCCGTGGCCGTAGAAAAACGTGCCATGGGACAGATAAGTAAAAACGACCTCCTGCAGATGGAACTCAACATGCTCGACGCACAATCCAAACTGACCGATTATGAAAGCGCCCTGCGCACCTCTACATTCCAGCTGCTGACTTTTCTCGACCTTGAGGATTCCGCAGGACTGCAGCCGGAAGTGCCGGAGATGATCCCTGATGTCGACATCACGTTTGCCGAAGCCTACGACAAAGCCCTTGCCAACAATAAGCTTGCCCTCTCCATGAGCCGCCGCCGTCTGGAGGCCGACTACGCTGTGGCTCAGGCCAACGGGGAAAGGCACAGCATCAGTCTCTTCGCTCAGGTGGGATTCACCGGCTCCGCCCACACTCCCGGCGGAGCCTATAATCCGCTAAAGGACAATCAGCTCGTAGAAATCGGATTCGAAATTCCGTTGCTCGACTGGGGGCGGCGTCAGGGCAAAGTGAAAGTGGCCGAAAGCGCACGCGACGTCACTGCCACAAGCCTGCGGCAGGAAGCCCAGACTTTTCGCCAGAATCTATATGTAATAGTGGAACGATACTCCAACCAGCGACGTCAGCTTGAAATAGCAGCACGCGCCGACACCATCTCCGCCCGACGATACGCCACAAATGTTGAGACATTCATGACAGGACGCATATCCACTCTCGACCTCAACGACTCCCGCAGTCAGAAAGACGAAGCTCGCCGCACATTCATCAACGAGCTCTATCTCTTCTGGCTATACTACTATCAGATACGCAGTCTTACGCTTTGGGACTTCGCATCCGGCACTCCGATTGAGGCGGATATTGAAAAAATCATTAAATTTGCAAAGTAATTACGCAACCGGATTCCGGCTAAAATCTGACGATAATGATTCTGATCATAGATGACGATCCTGCCATACGCACCTCTCTGACCTACCTGCTGCGACACCACGGGCTGGAACCGGTGGCCGTAGGGTCGCCTGACGAGGCCCTGCCATATTTCCGCAGCGGCACTCCGCGTCTGACTCTGATGGACATGAACTTCACGCGCAGCACCTCGGGCCACGAGGGTCTGCACCTATTGCGTCAGGCTCACATCTTCATGCCTTCTCTGCCGGTGATTCTCATCACTGCATGGGGCAGCATCGACCTCGCCGTGGAGGGGATGAGGAACGGTGCGTTCGACTTCGTCACCAAACCATGGGACGCCCGTCTGCTCCTGCAACGAATCGATACCGCACTGAGCCTCTCCGCCGACGCCCGGGATGCGACTCCGGGAGAAACCCGGCAGTTTGACAGCGCCGGCATCATCGGCCGGAGTCCGGAAATGCGGGAACTGCTGGCCACTGTGGAACGTGTGGCACCCTCCGATGCTCCGGTACTGATACTCGGCGAGAACGGCACCGGCAAGGAACTCATTGCCCGGGCGATACACCTTAACAGCCGACGCGCTGCCGCGCCCTTTGTAGAGGTGAATCTCGGAGGCATCCCCGCCTCGCTTTTTGAAAGCGAGATGTTCGGCCACGTCAAAGGGGCATTCACAGGAGCCGTGGCTTCGCGCAAAGGAAGATTTGAGACGGCCGACGGGGGCACTATCTTCCTTGATGAAATCGGCGACCTCGACCCTGCCTCTCAGGTGAAGATGCTGCGGGTGCTGCAGCAACACACATTCCAGCCGCTTGGCGATTCGCGCACACGCAGCGCCGACTTCCGGGAGGTGAGCGCCACTAATGCCGATCTGACGGCTCGTGTGGCCGACCGCTCATTTCGCGAAGACCTCTACTATCGAATCAATCTGATCACTCTGCGGCTCCCACCGCTGCGTGAGCGCCGTGAGGACATACCGCTGCTCGTGAGACACTTCCTGAAGGAAGGAAGCCGCACACATAATATCCCGGCTCCTGAGATTTCGTCAGAAGCCATGACGCTGCTCTCCCGACTCCCTTATCCGGGTAATATACGCCAGCTGAAGAATATCGTGGAACGGGCCATGCTCATAAGCGGCGGGGGCATAATCGGTGCCGACCTCTTCAGGCAGGATGCCGAGGCGGCAGCGACAGCCGGTCCGGACTGTGCCCCAGTCATGGAAGATACCCCGGCCACTCTGGCCGATGTGGAGCGTGAGGCTATACGCCGCGCGCTCCGGCAACACAACGGCAATCTATCCGCCACAGCTCTCTCGCTCGGCATAACACGTCAGGCTCTCTACCGCAAACTTGAAAAATTCAATCTCAACCGATGAGCGACAACCGATGGCTTAAGATTCCCGGCAGCGGCGTGCTCTTCCTTCTGCTTACCGCCGCCTGCACCGCACTTGCCTGGCTCGCCTTTGATTCCGGGGCACACCCGACTGCGGCGACTGTGATAGCCGCGGCTATCGCCCTGCTGCTCCCGGCTCTCTGGTATGTCGTAGTCAAGCCGCGCCGCATGGTGATGCACGGTATGGAACTTCTCTCCGGACAGGAAACCAACAACAGGCTGACCCTCACCGGCCAACAGGATGCCGACCGCATAGTCTCGCTATTCAATACACTCATGGAGAGGCTGCATCAGGAGCAATTACGCCTGCGCGAACAAAACACTTTCCTGCATCTTCTTATCAATGCATCGCCTATGGGAATAGCAATCCTTGATTTCGACGGGCTATGCACCGATGTCAACCCTGCATTCATACGGCTCGCATCACTCCCCGACCCCAATTCGGCGACAGGACTGACCGTCGGATCGCTCCCGTCGCCCATAGCCCGGGCCTTAGGGGCACTTGCCGACGGTGAGACTCGCACTGTGCGGCTTGACGACACCTCGATACTGCGTTGCTCCCGCCTGTCATTTGTGGAGCGCGGTTTCCGCCGCCCTTTCATCCTGATAGAGAGTCTGACCGAGGAAGTGATGGAAGCACGCCGTCAGGCCTACGGGAAGGTAATCCGGCTGATGTCGCATGAGGTCAACAACAGCATGACCGGAATCGTCACGCTCCTGCAGATTCTTGCCGACGTACATTGCGACGACCCGGAAATGTCGGATTGCATCACCAGTGTGAGCGACCGATGCGACAGGCTCGGACGCTTCATTGCGGCATATGCCGATGTGGTGCGTCTGCCCGACCCCATACTTCTCCACATCGACCTATGTGCATTTATCGACTCCCAGCTCCCGTTCCTGCGCTCCTGCACCTCTTGCGATATCGGAATCTCTCACCCTGACACACCTCTGACTGTGGCTATAGATGCCGATATGATGTCGCAGACTCTGGTCAATCTGATACGTAATTCCACCGATGCCATACGTGTCGCCGATCGCTCCGACGGCCATATCCGGATAAGTCTGGACACGACGAAGGACGAGGGCGTGCAACTCACCGTCACCGACAACGGCTGCGGCATATCCGACGAAGTGGCCTCCAATCTGTTCACTCCATTCTACTCCTCCAAGCCCGACGGCCAGGGCATCGGCCTCACCATGACCGCTGAGATTCTGCGCCGACACAATGCCCGCTTTTCGCTGCGCACCGGCAATGACGGACTGACACGATTCAACATCATTTTCCCCTGCTCTCATCACATATGACTCCTGACAATACCCTCGCTTCATCTGAATCATCACATCGTAATAAGCGTGACTCCCGATCCGGGACATCACTGCTGCAACGCGAATGCCGATGCCTGCGTCGAATGCTGCGGAGCCACGGCATCCACAGCGTGCTGCTCGGGCTCAGCGGCGGCCCTGACAGTGTGGCGGCATTCCATCTGCTGCGACTCGCCACCGACGGATGGCCTGAATTCCGACTCGGCGTGGCCCACGTCAATTTCCGGCTACGCGGCGACGAGAGTCGGCGCGATGAGGAATGTGTGCGCATGATGATGGATCGATATCCGGATGCTGAAGCCCACTTCATCAGTTTCGATACGGTGGCCTACTGCAATGAGCATTCGCTCTCTATCGAAATGGGAGCGCGCAGACTGCGCCACGACTGGTTTGACACACTCCGCACACGCCATGGATACGACCGGATAGCCACCGGACACAATGCCGACGACAACGAAGAGACCATGCTCCTCAACTTGCTGCGCGGCAGCGGCACGCGCGGACTGCGCGGCATGACGGCTCTCACCGGCAGGATGCTTCGCCCGCTGCTCCATCTGTCGCGCCGCGACATTCTATCGATACTCGCCGAAATAGCCGGGCCTGACAATGCATCGACACTCTACGTGACCGACTCCACCAACCTTGCCGACGACTACCGCCGCAACTTCCTGCGCCACCAGATTATCCCCAGGCTTGCCTCCCGTTGGGAAGGGGCTCATACCGCCATGCAGACTACTCTGCATCTGATGGACGAAGAATGCCGCATTGTGGAATATGCAGTCGCAAATGCTCTGAAAAACACCGATAATCTCCTCTCCTGGGACACTCTGCGGGAATTCCCCTCCCCCCTCACCCTGATACGCCAATGGCTGATGCCGCACGGAGGCTCTACAGTGCAGGCCGCCGAGATGGCTGCCCTGTTTGAAGCCGCACCATCGATGCCTCCGGCAGGAGCACGATGGAAGTTGCCGGAAGCGGAGGTGACGGCCACTGCCTACGGTCTGCGGATAAGCTCGCTGAACACTCCGGCCGACGAGCCTCCGCAGGCCGAATGGCGCGAAATCCACACGGCCGGCGACTGCGGAATTATGCAGACAATAAGACAATGCCGCCCCCATGAAGCCTGGCTCCCATACGGTCCCGGCTACTTCCGATGGCGTCATCCCCGAGAGGGTGAGCGCATGCAGACAGGTCCGAACGCCTCGAAGCTAATCACCCGCATACTCAAAGAAAACGGAGTGACGGCAGCTATGCGCCCGCATGTGTGGCTTCTGGCCCGCAACAGCGATGATGCCGCAATATGGATTCCCGGAATTCGCCGCTCCGCCACCGCACTCCTGAGCGGCACAGAAGAGCATATATGGCATATCCGCACAACCGGGTGGCACAGCAAAGATTGCTCTGGCGATAATCCCGGCGACTGACCGGCGTGACACGGTTTTACACACAGGCGCCTGCCACACAAGCGCGCAAATTTAATTTCTGCGCGAATGTGCGAATTAATTTCTAAGTAAGTGTTCAAATTTAATTTAAACCGCTTCCAACAAAATCTGCGACCCCTGCGTTCACATTTTTTGTTGGAAGCGGTCTTATACAATATGCGGGCTTGTTTTTTAGTCGATTCCGGTGCGGAGTGAAGGAGAGATACCCCCATCTCCGCCGACAATCTATTGATAATCAGTCTTCTTTAATTTCAAAAGAGTCTTAGTCGACATAGGCCATGAACACTCGCACGCTATAGTGTGTTATATGTGACAAGCAAGTGTTCAAATTTAATTTATGCAATATGCCGTAGTTGTTTTTCAGTCGATTCCGGTGCGGAGCGAAGGAGAATATCAACATATTCGACTCAACGACAAGCCGGAAGCGGCAGAAAAGAAGCTGCAGATTGTATAAAAGAATCCCTCTCAATTGGTATCGTTTAAATTTGAACACTAATTGATCAATGGAGATTGACATTGAAGGACATCGGTCCTGTGACTTTTTAAGTTTTCGTAAAAAGTTTAAATGACATCTATATCCGACTTGCAAAATTAAAATTAATATTGTAATTTTGCATCGAATATTTCTCGCCTGATATAGGCGTGATAACCGATATTTATCATCGCGTATCCAAGCCCGGCGTGGGCATACTTCCACAAATCAATATGGTCTGCCGCCGATTCACATTCGGATTTTTCTATAAAACAGAATCGGCCTGACACATTTCCTCCTCCTAATATCCATCATAGCCATATTCCTTACTTTATTTCAGATACGGCTGACTGACCGGATATGCCCGCCCTCACAGCATTATTATACCCCTCTATGTATACCCTACAGGAACTTAACGACATGGAACCGGCACAAGTTGCGGAAATTGCCGGAACCATGGGAATGAAAAACCCGTCTGAAAGCGAAAAGATAGAGCAAATCTATCATATCCTCGACAACCAGGCAATCCATACCGCCAAGGCTGAAGCCTCGGCATTAAGCGGCAAAAAAGAGCGCAAGCCCCGCCAGAAACGTACAACTCCCCAAGACTCCCGACCGGAAGCATCTGCCAGCGAGCCTGATACCCAGTCTTCCGCCTCATCGACAGCCGAAGGAGGAGTCGGTGGCGACTCTGTCGCCGCCGAACAGACCGAACCTAAGAAACGCGGTCGCAAACCGGGACAGAAAAACAATGTCAATACCAAGAATACATTGACTGATTCTACCGAAACGGGAGCCGCAACTTCCCGAAAACATACTCCGGCCAATACCGGCAACGACTTCCCTTCCGAACCGACTCTCCCTCTGGAATTCAAAGACATGTCGCCTGCGGAATTACTGGCCACACTCTCCAAACGCCGCGGCCGCAAGTCGAAAGCTCTTAAAGCTGCCGAAGCAGCCGCCCGCGCCGCTCTTGACGCCGAGAATCCTGAATCATCCGCAATTGCTCCTGACGCCCCCCCCCAATCAGCCGACACCTCTACGGGCAACGGGAACGCCGCCACACCTCAATCCCCCGTGGAAATGCTGCCGGCTCTCCCCGACTTCGGCTCACCGACTCAGCCTCAGTCAGACGGCCAGTTCCCACAGGGTCCCGAGGGCAACAGCCGCAACCCTCAGCGCGAACCTCAGTCGCAGCGCACGCAACGTCCCCAGCAGCAACCTTTCGAGCCTAAAGGCAATACCAAACGCAACGCCGGACTCGACTCCTTCTTCTCCAACGCTAAAGGGAAGACATTCAAGCCCCGCTCTCAACGCGAAATCGAAGAGGCTGCCGCCGCAGAAGCAGCAAGACCGGTAATCATCGCCGAACCCGGCGCCAACACACAGACTCCCAAGGTGGTGCGCGAGGCAATGCAGCCGCAACAGCCTCAGCGGCTATCTAAAAAGCAACGCATGCAACAGCGTATGCAGCAGCGCCTCGAAAAGCAGCAGATGGAGCAATATGACTTCGATGGAATTTTCAATTGCTTCGGCGTGCTCGAACTGATGCCCGAAGGATTCGGATTCCTCCGCTCAAGCGATTACAATTATCTCGCTTCCCCCGATGACGTATACGTGCCACAGAACGTAATAAAAGAATTCGGACTGAAGACCGGCGATGTCGTGGAAGCATCAATACGTCCGCCTCGCGAGGGGGAGAAATACTTCCCGCTCTGCCGTGTGATTTCAGTCAACGGCCTACTCCCCGAACAGATACGCGACCGTGTGCCGTTTGAGCATCTCGTACCCCTCTTCCCGGATGAGAAATTCAATCTCACACGTGGACGCACCACCAATATCTCCACCCGCGTAGTGGATATGTTTGCCCCCATAGGTAAAGGACAGCGCGCACTCATAGTGGCTCCGCCCAAGACCGGTAAGACAATCCTCCTTAAAGACATAGCCAACTCAATCGCCGAGAATCATCCGGAGACATATATCATAATGCTTCTGATCGACGAACGCCCTGAAGAAGTGACCGACATGGCCCGCAGCGTAAATGCCGAAGTAATAGCGTCTACCTTCGATGAGCCGGCCGACCGTCATGTCAAAATTGCCGGAATTGTGCTCGAAAAAGCAAAACGCCTCGTAGAGTGCGGCCACGATGTGGTGATAATGCTCGACTCAATAACACGCCTGGCACGTGCCTACAACACTGTTTCTCCTGCTTCAGGCAAGATTCTTTCAGGCGGTGTCGACGCCAACGCTCTCCAGCGCCCGAAACGCTTCTTCGGAGCTGCCCGAAATATTGAGAACGGCGGTTCGCTGACAATAATAGCCACAGCTCTGACGGAGACATCTTCAAAGATGGACGAAGTGATATTCGAGGAATTCAAGGGCACCGGAAATATGGAACTTCAGCTTGACCGCAAACTATCCAACAAGCGCATATTCCCGGCTGTCGATATCATCGCATCATCCACTCGCCGCGACGACCTTCTGCTAAGCGACGAAACACTCAACCGAATGTGGATCCTGCGCAACTATCTGGCCGACATGAACTCGCTCGAAGCCATGGAATTTATTAAAAAACGCATGGAACTGACACGCACTAATGAGGAACTCCTCGTGACCATGGATAAATAATACATCCCGACATGTATTTCCCGGATTAAGCGACGCCGACCGACGCAACCGCGCTGTCGCCATCCCATGCAAAAAAACAATATGCCCTGACTCTCAAAATGAGCCAGGGCATAATAAATAAGTGTTCAAATCAGGACGAAAATTAACCATAATCATAATATAGATTAATATAAACCTAAAAATCGTAATTTTTTCGCCATAAGATTTGGAGATTCCAAAAAAAGTGGCTAACTTTGCATCGCTTTTGAGAAGGAATGATACTTCAGAAAGCTCAAACGGTAGATGTAGCTCAGTTGGTTAGAGCGACGGATTGTGGTTCCGTAGGTCGTGGGTTCGAGCCCCATCTTCTACCCTCCCTTAACCAACTCCCAATTCTTGATTCCTCAGTACCCGTCAGGTCTGAGGAATCATCTTTTATATCCATATATCTCCCTTACAACAACAAGGGGTGCCAAGTAGGGAATCATTGTTACTTAGCCACCACATTTTTTTTAACGTGAATATCGGGGCTGAAACTCTTCGGAGACAGTCGACGTTATAACAATATGAAAGCTACATTGATTCCACTTGTCTTGATGGCTACAATATTAGGATGCGCATCAATTGGCGCACACACCCGCACGGCCAATGATACGGCTTACGCCGCCTGCAAAACTCCGACAACATGCCCCGCGGCCGACACCAGGACGGCCGAAAGCCGGTTCTTCATGACATGGGACAGCTGGGACGCAAAATATACCGGAGCAAAGCAGATGCCAGACGACTGGCAATGGGGACCCGACATACTTGAAGGATACGAATCCCGGTTTGTCAATCTTGGCGAGGCATTCGATGGTCCGGCCCGATGCACAATCATACGTCTGCGTCCCGCCCACACCACAAAAAAGGGATTCCTATACATCCACGGATTCAACGACTACTTCTTTCAGGCCGACTGGGGACGACAGTTCGTAGACTCCGGCTATGCATTCTATGCCGTTGACCTGCGCCGCTATGGCCGCAGCCGCCTCCCCTGGCAATACCCCTTCAACGTGCGCGACCAGCGTGAATACTTCGCCGATATCGATTCGGCCATCAATCAGATGCGCCGCGACGGCATAACAGATATCACACTCGGCGGCCACTCCACGGGCGGACTGACAGTGGCCTATTACGCGGCCACACGCGGGCGACGCATACCGGTGCAACGAGTAGTGACCGACTCCCCGTTCCTGGAATGGAACTACAATGCCTTCATGCGCGGCTTCGCCGCCCCGCTTATCGGACGCCTCGGCCACCTCTTCCCGGAAGCAGAAATCCGACAAGGCCACTGCGATGGCTATGCCTACTCGCTGCTCAAAGACCATGACGGCGAATGGACCTACAACACCAATTGGAAAATGACCTACTCGCCTCCCGTAAAATGGGGATGGATCGGAGCTATAGACGCCGCCCACTCCGGCACAGTCAGAAACCGCGAACACATCGCCGTGCCTCTGCTCGTAATGACCAGTAGCCGCAAAATCTCAGGTTGCGACTTCACCCCGGAGTTCCTGACAGGCGATGCCGTGCTCGATCCCGGCATGATACGCAAAGAAGCCTCCCGCTTCGCCAACACCACAATCTGCGTAATCGACTCCGGCATACACGACCTCATACTCTCCCCTCTCCCGGCACGCCGTTCGGCCCGCGACTCTATATTCAGTTTCATACGCAGCCACTGAATCTTTTATACAATCTGCGGCTTCTTTTTTGTCGCTTCCGACTTGTCGCTCAGTCGAATATGTTT
>DKWX01000053.1:0-27453 GCA_002491945.1 Porphyromonadaceae bacterium UBA7141 | reverse complement strand
TTTATATTCTCCTTCACTCCGCACAGGAATCGACTAAAAAAACAGTCCCACATATTGTATAAATTAAATCTGAACACTTACTTAAAAAAAATGACATATATTTTGTAGATTGGCGGGAAGTACTTAATTTTGCAGTGTCGCACGCCGACACATGCCACACGACATGGCAGGCTCGGCGTAGCCGACTTAACCTGAATCTACATCAACCAAAGACATCATCATGAAAAATATCCTGATTATCGGGGCCACAGGCCAGATTGGCAGCGAACTGACCATGCGTCTGCGCAAGGAATACCCCGCCGGCAATGTGGTGGCCGGATACATACGTGGCGCCGAGCCCAAAGGAGAACTGCTTGAAAGCGGTCCGGCCGCAGAAGTCGACATCACCAATCCCCTACAGATAGCCGAGGCTGTCGATAAATATCAGATTGACACTATATATAATCTTGCAGCTCTCCTCAGCGCAGTAGCCGAAGCCAAACCCCAGCTGGCATGGAAAATCGGCGTAGGCGGACTTTACAACTGCCTCGAGATTTCACGCGAAAAGAAATGCGCACTGTTTACTCCGAGTTCAATCGGCTCATTCGGTCCTGACACCCCCGCCGACCGCACCCCCCAGGACACAATCCAGCGCCCGCAGACAATCTATGGCGTAACGAAAGTCACCGGCGAGATGCTCTCCGACTATTATGCACGACGCTTCGGGGTAGATGCCCGTTCTGTCCGCTTTCCCGGCTTGATCAGCTACGTGGCTCCTCCCGGCGGTGGCACAACCGACTATGCGGTCGACATTTACTACTCTGCCGTAAAGGGAGAGGAATTCCACTGCCCGCTGAAGCCCGGCACATTCATGGATATGATGTATATGCCCGACGCACTTCGTGCCGCTATTGAAATCATGGAAGCCGACCCGACACGTCTCCGTCACCGCAACTCATTCAACATCGCTTCGATGAGCTTCGACCCGGAGATTATCTACAATAAAATACGCGAGCACATCCCGGACTTCCGCATGACCTACGACCTCGACCCGCTTCGCCAGAAAATCGCCGACTCATGGCCCAACAGCCTTGACGACTCCTGCGCACGCGAGGAATGGGACTGGCATCCCGAATACGACCTTGAGGCCATGACAGTCGACATGATAAGCCATCTGCGCCAGAAATTCGGCATCCCCGCCCCCGCCGCGATCCACCACCACTCTGTTCTCGAGCCGGCTCTCTGATTCAATACCTCTCACGCCGCAGATGACACCTCGCTGCCACAGAGGCAATGACAGTCCCTGAATAATAAAACTCCCTATCATAAGTAAGTGTTAAGTAATCCTTCAAATTTAATTTATACACTTAGTTAAACAGTTCCACCTTTCGGCAATCTTCATTGCCTGAAAGGTGGAATATCTATTTTATGCTGCAAACATATTTTAACATAAATTCATATCGTACCATATTTTATCACACATATACCCCCCTTCGTACGTCAACAAAACACGATTTAATAACATATTAACACAAATATCAATATTATCCTCTCTAAAATTTATTTTGCAAACTTGTTTTTTAAACATTATCATAAATTTTCGATTTCACAAATCAAACCACTATCTTTGCATTGATTAAGATTATATCCTCTGGCCATCATCCGGACTTGAACCGCCGAGTATACCGAAACCCGCACTATCAAGTATTTCTGATCCACGTTCCCACTACTCAATACAATCAACACAGACCCGGCCCGGCACACATGCTCCGAGTCGGGTCTGTGCCTGCCTGATGCCTACAAGCAAATCATCCGAACATTTACCACCGGATTGGGCAACAATGATACCGGCGACAATAATTCCACTTACTCCATAATACACCTCCTCCACGTCTATAGAATAATACAGATTAAAAAACCGAAAACCACTTTGCAGTTTTCGGTTTTTTCGCTAATTTTGCGTTTGTTTAAGGAAGGCATCCTCTGCGGCTTCTCTCCTCACTCTTATTTTGCTTATTGCACTGACCTTGCATATGAACCAGTACTCCCGCGGTGAGCACAATCAGTTGCTCACCGCAATCTTTCCAATTATACTTGAAAAGGGGTTAAAATGCGCCACGATGGACCTCGTGGCACGACGGCTCGGCATGTCGAAACGCACCCTCTATGAGATTTTCCAGAATAAGTCGGCTATGATTTTTGAGGTGCTTGACCATAACGATGCCAATAAACGCGAACAAGGACGCCGCCTTATTGACTCCGCTCCCGATATGATGGTGGCTCTGCTGAAGATTATAAATCTGCATAGGCAGGACCTACAGGGAATGAATCCTTCATTCTTCAAGGATATGGACCGTCTCTATCCCGAAATGCGCCACCGCTATGAAGAACGCCATCAGCGCCACCGTGAGGCGCTGCAGGCTCTTTATGAGAAAGGTGTGGAGCAGGGGGTGTTCCGCGACGACATAAATTTCCTTATCGTCAGCCGGATGATGGAGATTCAAGGGGAGTCGCTGAAGCGTATGGAAGAGCTGTTCCCGCCTGAAATCACCTTGCTTGAAATCTATGACACGATGAGCATCGGATTCCTGCGCACCATCGCCTCACGCCGTGGCAACGACCTGCTCGACGCTTATCTCTCCACTTCTACAGAGATGCAGTCGCTGCCCATAAAAAAGCTATGAACGTAAAATATTGAAGTCGTTTGAACATCATTTCAATGGAAAGATTAATTAAGATTTCCCCCCCCGATAAGTAGGTGTGAAGAAGGTGCATGGCCGGCCTTGAAACCGACAGCGTCCCCGACACCCTCGTCTCTCCACGATAAACAGTAAATCATACCAAACAATCCCAATATTCCACCAATGAAACGCATTACAATCATTCCGGCAGTCATACTGACCCTGCTCGGGGCAATAATGCCCGCGCGGGCCGAAGTGCCCGTACTGTCTCGCAGCCGGTGCATTGAAATCGCACTGAGCAGCAGCCCGACTGTGAGAGTGGCCGATCTGGAGGTGAAACGCACCGAATACGCTCGCCGCGAAACGGCCGGAGGCCTGTTCCCCACCATCGACTTTCAGGCAGCCTATCAACGATCAATCGAGTTGCAGACCATACGCATGAATATGGGCGGCCAGAGCCAAAGCCTGAAGATGGGGTCTGACAACAGTTGGAATCTCGGCTTCAACGCCCAAATGCCACTCATCGCCCCGACACTTTGGAAAGCTCTTAGCATCAGCAAAGAGCAGATTCTCGCATCGCTCGAATCAGCCCGCGGGTCTCGCCTCGATATGGTCAATCAGATCAATCAGGCTTATTACGGGTTGCTGCTTGCTGTGGCTTCGAAAGAGGTGATTCAACAGAACTATGACAGGGCGCGACTGAATGCAGACATATACGAAAAGCAGTTCCAGGCCGGCACGGCATCCGAATATGACGTGCTCCGCTCGAGTGTGCAGGTGACAAACATCGAACCCGAACTCCTGCAAGCCGATATCGCATTGCGCCAGTCGAAACTCGCGTTGATCGTGCTGATGGGAATCGACTACGACTTCGACTTCAACCCCGACGTGACTTTGGAACAGATGCAGCAGGAGATGTATGGCTACTCTCTCGGTGCTGACGCCGACCTGAGCGGCAACGCCTCCCTGAGATCAATCGACATACAGCAACGGATAGCTGAAAAAAACGTCGACCTCAAGAAATTCGCATGGATACCGACTCTTGGAGCTTCGTTCAATCTCAGCTGGATGTCGCTTAGCAACGGCAATGCATTCAAGAACCTCGACTTCAGCCCATACTCCAACGTCGGGCTTGCGCTAAATGTGCCAATATTCTCAGGCGGCACAAAGTACTATGGACTCCGGCAGGCACAGGTGCAGGTAAAAGAAGTGGCTCTGCAGCGTGAGAATCTGCTCAACTCTCTGAAAATGCAGCGCGACCTCGCCCTCGACAACATCAACCGCGAGGCCCGCCAGATCGCATCAAGCGCCGAAGGTCTGAAATCGGCCGAGAAAGCCTACGACATCATGCAGAAGAGTTTTGAAATCGGTGCCGCTTCCTATCTCGATCTCCGCGACAGCGAAGTGGCACACACCACTGCCCGTCTCTCCTATCTGCAGTGCATCTATAACTACCTCGTATCAGTATCCGAGCTCGACCTCCTGCTTGGACGCGAGGATAATATACGATGACATGCGGCTTAATGACTCTAAGCCTGTCAACATACGACTTCATTAACCCCACAAAAATTCCCCCCGAACCTCTGAATATGAAACTTATCAAGGCATTACCCGCTGCAAAAGCAGCATGGATCCTTCTTCCGGCAATGGCTCTCACAATGGGAGCCTGCGGCCGCGACACCGATAGCGACAAGGGCGCCGAAGAGCAGGATGAGACAATCAACGTGAAGACAGCCTCTGTCGAGGAGCGAGAGGTGGCCGACATCGTCACCCTCACCGCCAGCGTCGAGGCCGACAAAATCAACAATATCTCCTCCAATTCTCCCAACCGTATCAAGCAGATACTCGTCGACGAGGGTATGGCTGTAAGCAAGGGACAGAAGCTGGTGGTGCTCGACGATGTCAACACCACATCATATCAGCTTCAGGTCGACAACGCCAAAGCCAATCTCCGCAACGTAGAGACCGACTACAACCGCGCCGTAGAACTTCTTAAAATCGGCGGCGGCACACGTCAGCAGGTCGACATGATGGAACTCCAGCTCGTCAACGCACGCAACACTCTGGCCAGTGCCGAGCGCGCGCTTCGAAATGTGCAGGAAAACACTGTGCTCACAGCTCCGGTGAGCGGCGTCGTGACTGCGCGCAATTATGACCCGGGCGACATGACTGCCTCGCTCCCGGTCCTCACCATCGGCACCGTCAATCCGGTGAAGGCTGTGGTCAATGTCAATGAGAGCGACTTCGCGAAGGTGCACACAGGAATGCCAGCGATACTCACCCTACAGTCATATCCCGACGAGCAGTTCTCCGGCAAAGTCACTCTCGTGGCTCCCACTGTCGACGCCGCATCGCGCACGTTCGGCGTGGAAGTGACTGTCCCCAATCCATCAGGACGCATACTGCCGGGGATGTTCGGACGCATCGAACTCAATCTCGGGTCGTCACGCTCTGCTGTCGTACCCGACAAGGCTGTTGAAAAACAGCGCGGTTCGGGCAATTACTTCGTATACGTCGTCAAGGACGGTAAAGCCATCTGGACACAGGTTGAAATCGGACGGCGTCTGGGCGACTCCTATCAGATTCTCTCCGGAATCGAGCCGGGCGAGCAGGTAGTGGTGTCGCAGAAATCGAAACTCACCAGCGGCTCAGCTGTCAAAGTAGTGAAATAATGATTCTGGCGTATGCGCCACAGACAGGACATCGGCTCAGCAATGCCCCTTCTCCTGCCGAACGCGCACATACTTGAACAAGTGCAACCTCGGGATCCCCATGCCGGGGAATGCGAATCCATGCATTTGCCTGTTTGCATTCCTTAGTCCAAAGGTCCCCCCTCACCCAAAAGATATTAACAATGAGTCTTTACGGCGCGGCGGTAAAACGCCCGATCATGACCATGCTCTGCTTCATGGCCGTGATTATACTTGGCCTCTTTTCACTGGTCAGGCTTCCAATCGACCTCTTCCCGGACATCGACACAAATACCATCATGGTAATCACGATGTATCCTGGAGCAAGTGCCGAGGATATAGAGCAGAATGTGACCAAACCTCTGGAGAACTCTCTCAACTCAGTGGAGCATCTTAAGCATATCACGTCGGAATCGCGCGAGAACACCTCTGTGATTACGCTCGAATTCGAGTATGGATATGATATCGATGTGCTCACCAACGATGTGCGCGACAAACTCGATATGGTAAAGTCGATGCTGCCCGACGAGTCGGAGAATCCGATTATATTCAAATTCTCGACCGACATGATTCCGATATGCCTGCTCTCGGTCGAGGCCAAAGAAAGTATGGCAGGCCTATACAAGATACTCGATGACGGCGTGGCCAATCCTCTGGCCCGCATCGATGGTGTGGGCACGGTCAGTATCTCCGGAGCGCCCAAGCGGGAGATACATGTCTATGTCGACCCGCATAAACTTGAGGGATACCACCTGTCGGTCGAGGCCATCTCTCAGGTGATCGGGGCCGAGAACCGTAACGTGCCCGGCGGATCGTTCGACGTAGGAAGCAATACCTACGCACTGCGCGTACAGGGAGAGTTTGACACTTCGGCCGAAATGCGCGACCTGGTGGTAGGCTCATTCGACGGCCGACCCGTCTATCTGCACGACGTGGCCCGCGTGGAGGACTCTCTCGAAGAGCGTACCCAGCAGACATATATCAACGGCCGCGAAGGCGCGATGATCGTAATCCAGAAACAGAGCGGCGCCAACTCGGTGGAAATATCCGACAAGGTGATGAAGATGCTCCCGAAACTTCAGAAAGACCTCCCTTCCGATGTAAAACTCGGAGTAATCGTCGATACATCCGACAATATCCGCAATACGATAGCCTCGCTTGAAGAGACTGTGCTCTATGCCCTGATATTCGTGATGATTGTGGTGTTCGTATTCCTCGGTCGCTGGCGCGCCACTATGATTATCGTCATCACTATCCCGGTGTCGCTCATTGCCTCTTTCATCTATCTCTTCGCCACCGGCAATACGCTCAATATCGTATCGCTCTCGGCTCTGTCGATATCTATCGGCATGGTGGTCGACGATGCCATAGTGGTGCTCGAGAACGTGACCACCCACATCGAGCGTGGCGCCGACCCGAAACAGGCCGCTGTGCACGGCACCAACGAGGTGGCCATCTCCGTAGTGGCCTCGACTCTTACGCTGATAGCCGTATTCTTCCCGCTTACACTCGTGACTGGAATGACCGGCGTGCTCTTCCGCCAGCTCGGATGGATGGTGACTATCATGATGATTATCTCCACCACCTGCGCCCTTTCGCTCACTCCGATGCTTTGCAGCCAGTGGCTGCGCCGCGTCAATCATCACGGCCGTCTATATACTCTCTTATTCACCCCTATAGAGCGTGCGCTCGACCGGTTTGACGATGCCTACGCACGACTGCTGCATGTAGTCGTAGGCCACCGCACTGTGACAATACTCATCTGTCTCGGCACATTCGTAGGGTCAATCTTCCTGATGAAATTCGTGGGGACGGAGTTCATGCCGACCCAGGACAACGCCCGTATCGGTGTGTCGCTTGAGCTTCCGATCGGCTCGCGTGTGGAACAGGCCAACGAGGTGATGGCGCGTCTCGACTCTCTCTGGCGAAAGAAATATCCCGAAATCAAGGTGGAGACCTACACTGTGGGTCCGGCGTCAAGCGACAATACCTTCGCCTCCCTCTCCGACAATGGAGCGCACATCATTGAGATGAATGTGTCTCTTCTCGACCCGGGCGACCGTGAGCGGGGCATTCAGGAAATAGCCGACGGGATGCGCAATGATCTCGTCAGGGAGTTCCCCGAATTCAAGAAAATGCAGGTCAATGTCGGGGGCGGCCGAGGCGCCGGAATGGGCGGACAGTCGACTGTGGACTTCGAAATATATGGCTATGACTTCGAGCAGACCGACACCGTGGCACAGGACCTGCGCCGCATTCTCGAAGGAATACCCGGCACTGCCGACGTCACTATCTCCCGTTCGGACTATCAGCCGGAATATCAGGTGGACTTCGACCGCGAGAAACTCGCCCTCTACGGACTCAGTCTCCAGACGGCCGCCATGTATCTGCGCAACCGCATCAACGGTGCGACTTCATCGCAGTTCCGCGAAGACGGCGAGGAGTATGATATCAAGGTGATGTATGAACCTGACATGCGCACACAGATTTCCGACATCGAGAACATCACCATCTACACCCCATCCGGCACCGGTGTCAAACTCAAGGAGCTCGGCACAGTAGTGCAACGTTTCACTCCTCCCACAATCCAGCGAAAGGACCGGGAGCGCCTTATCACGGTATCTGCCGTGGTCGATGGCGTGCCGATGGACCAGGTAGTGACTGCCGCCCAGCTGAAAATCGATGAGATGCACCTTCCGGCCGGCATCACTATCGGCCTGTCGGGAAGCTACGAAGATCAGCAGGACTCCTTCCGCGATCTTCTGACTCTGGGCGTGCTGATAATCCTGCTCGTGTATATCGTGATGGCGGCGCAGTTTGAGTCGCTCACATATCCGGGCATCATCATGACCTCGCTGCTCTTCGCCTTCTCCGGAGTGTTCATCATCCTCTGGATTACGGGCCATACGCTCAACGTTATGTCGATGATCGGCGCCATCATGCTGATCGGTATCGTGGTGAAGAATGGTATCGTGCTGATCGACTATATCATCCTCGACCGCGAGCGCGGCATGTCGATACGCCGGGCAGTCATACATGCAGGCAAGTCTCGTCTGCGTCCTGTCGTGATGACCACTCTCACCACAATCCTCGGCATGGTGCCCATGGCTGTGGGAAGCGGCCAGGGTTCGGAAATGTGGAAACCGATGGGTGTGGCCGTAATCGGAGGTCTGACCTTCTCGACGATTCTTACGCTGCTCTTTGTGCCGGTGCTCTACTGTGTATTCGCCGGACGCGGAGTGAAGAACCGCCGGCGCTCATTGCGGCGTCGTGCCGCCGACGCATCGACGGCCGCCAAAAGCATCTGACAATATAACCTCACTCCGGCTCCGGCCGTAAAAGCCACGGGGCCGGAGTGAAAAATAAAAAAAGCACAAAATGAAATCCGTATTCATAGCCTACGACCAGGCTCATCACGAACATATAATCGAAATCCTCGGCCATCTCAACTGCCGCGGATTCACTTCATTCGGCACCGTGCAGGGGCGCGGCACCCACAAAGGGGAACCGCACTACGGCACTCACGCATGGCCGTCGCTGGCCTCGGCAATGATCACATTCGTCGACGACGACCGCATCCAGCCACTCCTGGCGCGTCTGCGCGCCCTCGACGAAGAGAAGCCCCGACTCGGTCTGCGAGCCTTCGTCTGGACTGTCGAGACCACTATCTGACATCTCATTCTTCTTCCTGCCAGATCCATCCCCCGTCTGTGTCGCCGCCGGACCATGCCGACGCGTCACAGACGGGGGATTAATCCAAATGCACAAAGGATTGACAATAACAGATTTTTTTGCTAATTTTGTATTTTGCTTTATCAGGCATGGATGTTCCATGCCCGACACGTCATATTTTGCATACGCATGATCAATAAAATCAATGAAATGATGGCGGAAATCAACGCTCTGACAGCCGCTTCGGCCGAAGAGGTAGAACAGATCCGCATCAAATATCTCAGTAAAAAAGGGGCCATCCCGGCTATGATGAACGATTTCCGTTCGGTTCCGGCCGAACAGAAGCGCGAGGTGGGACAGAAACTCAACGAGCTGAAGACGCTGGCCAACGAGCGCCTTGCCGCATTGCGCGACACTCTGGCTTCTCAAGCCGAGGCGGCACAGGCCGACATCGACCTCACCCGCACCGCGACTCCTCTGCCGCTGGGCACGCGCCACCCCCTTTCGCTGGTGAAGAATGAGATATTCCGCATTTTCGGCTCGATGGGATTCACAATCGCCGAAGGCCCGGAGATTGAAGATGACTGGCACGTATTCTCCTCGCTCAACTTCCCGCCCGACCATCCGGCACGCGACATGCAGGACACTTTCTTCATCTCCCGCTCGCCCCAGGACATACTGCTCCGCACCCACACCTCTTCGGTGCAGACACGCACCATGGAGACCCAGAAGCCTCCGATACGCATCATCTGCCCCGGACGCGTATACCGCAACGAGGCTATCTCGGCCCGCGCCCACTGTTTCTTCCATCAGGTCGAAGGGCTGTACATCGACCGAAACGTCTCGTTTGCCGACCTGAAGCAGTGCCTGCTATATTTCGCCCGCGAGATGTTCGGTCCCGACACCAGGATTCGCCTGCGTCCGAGCTACTTCCCATTTACCGAGCCTTCAGCTGAAATGGATATCTCATGCCATATCTGCGGCGGCAAAGGATGCCCATTCTGCAAGGGCACAGGATGGGTGGAAATCCTGGGATGCGGAATGGTCGACCCCAATGTGCTTGAAGCCTGCGGAATCGACTCTAAGGAATACACCGGTTATGCTTTCGGAATGGGCATAGAGCGCATCACCAACCTCAAATACCGTGTCAAGGACCTCCGGATGTTCTCGGAGAACGACGTGCGTTTCCTCCACCAGTTTGACGCCGCCCACTGACCCGGGATTGCCCCGCATGCCTGACATGACAATAAGCCAACGATATAAAGCCATTCTGGAACGCTTCGCCGAAGCGATGCCCGACCCCAAGACGGAACTTGACTACGACACCCCTTTTCATCTGCTGCTGGCCGTGATTCTCTCGGCTCAGTGCACCGATAAGCGGGTCAACATGGTCACCCCGGCTCTGTTCGAGGCATTTCCCGACCCGCAGACTCTCGCCGACTCCGACGAGGAAACCGTCTGCGGCTACATACGGAGCGTCACTTTCCCCAACAACAAGACGCGCCACCTGCTCCGGGCGGCGCGTCTGCTCGTGGAGGAATTCGGCGGTGTGATGCCATCCGACATTGACTCGCTGATGAAACTTCCGGGTGTGGGGCGGAAAACGGCAAACGTGATGCTATCCGTGGTGTGGGGAAAAGGTGCGATGGCTGTCGATACCCATGTCTTCAGGGTAAGCAACCGTATCGGACTGACCCGCGACTCCCGAACTCCGCTCGCGACCGAAAAGACACTCGTGCGCCATATACCGGCCGACCTGCTGCCCAAAGCACATCATTGGCTCATACTGCACGGGCGTTACGTATGCAAAGCGCGCAAGCCTGAATGCATGGAATGCATAATCCGCGACCTCTGCCGAGCCTACTCGCAGGCCCCCAAAGAACAGGACACGACTGACTCCCGCGTAAAAAAGACCCGATCCAGAGCCAACAATAAGTATTCATGAGCAAAGAGAAGAAGACCAATGCCGCCCGTATACTCGACCGCGAGGGGGTGGAATATCAACTTATACCTTACACCGCAGACCCCGACAATCTTGCCGCCGGCCATGTGGCGGAAGAGCTGGGCGAGCCAATCGCGCAGGTCTACAAGACACTTGTGCTGCATGGCGACAAGACCGGCTACTTCGTGTGCGTTCTGGCAGGCGACAATGAGGTGGACCTGAAGAAAGCGGCCCGCGTATCCGGCAACAAAAAGGCAGAACTGATACCGATGAAGAATCTGCTTGCCGTCACCGGATACATACGCGGCGGATGCACCGCCATCGGGATGAAGAAGAAATTTCCGGTTTTCATCTCTGAAGAAGCCTCTGGATTCCCCTACATCTACGTCAGCGCCGGACAACGCGGCCTCCAGCTGCGTCTGGCTCCGGCCGACCTTATCCGTGTGGCCGAGGCCATCCCGGCCGACATAATCATCTCCGACTCTCTATGAATACTCTTGGCAGACTGCTCCGCCTCACTACTTTTGGCGAAAGCCACGGCCCGGCCATGGGCGGAATACTCGACGGTCTTCCTGCGGGGATTGCAATCGACCTGGCCGATGTGCAGCGGATGATTGACCGACGACGCACCGGACGCTCTACTCTAACTTCGCAACGCCGCGAGACCGACATCCCCGAGATTCTCTCCGGCTTGGACGCCGACGGACGCTCTCTGGGTTCCCCTATCGGATTCATATTCCGCAATACAGATGCCCGACCGACCGACTATTCCGATCTCGAACAGCGCTATCGTCCGGGACATGCCGACTATACCTACGACCTCAAATACGGACGGCGTGACCCTCGCGGAGGTGGCAGAGCATCCGCCCGCGAGACGGTAAGCTGGGTGATGGCCGGAGCTCTGACCATGCAATGGCTACGCACTCTCGGCATCTCCATTGAAGCCCGACTTACGGCAGTCGGCTCTGCAGGGTATCACGACCCGCTGGCCGGGATAATCAACGACCCGCTGCTCGGCTCGTTGCCCGCAGACGAGTCGGTGGAGAATGCAATGCTCGACGAAGTGGACGCCGCACGCCGCGAATGCGACTCGGTGGGAGGACGCGTCAGTTGCGTGATACGCGGACTCCCCGCCGCACTCGGCGATCCGGTATTCGGCAAGATGCAGTCCCGTCTGGCAGAGGCAATGCTGAGCCTGAACGCTGTCAAGGGATTCGAATACGGGATGGGGGCGGCTGCCGCCGAAGCGCGAGGCTCAGACGCTATCGACCTCTTCGAGCCGGATTTCTCGCCGATGCCTATGCGCACCGACCGTCATGGAGGTATCCTGGGGGGGATAAGCACCGGGATGCCGGTATGCTTCAATCTCTGGTTCAAGCCCACACCCACAATCTCTCGTCCGCTGCCTATGCCCGACTGCAAGGGTAGTCTGAAGGATGTCACGGCCCACGGCCGGCATGACCCCTGCGTAGCTATGCGCGCACCCGTAATCGTAGAGGCCCTCGCCGCGCTCGTGACCGGCGACCTGCTGCGTGTCCCGCAGCACTCCGACATATCGAATGACTATGGCAAACCCCTGGTATAAAGAGTATTCCGAATATCTGGCCGAACGTTGGCCCGGATTAAAGGTGCAGAAGCTCTCGGTCGATGCCGGGTTCAGCTGCCCCAACCGCGACGGCACCATCGGAAGCGGAGGGTGCATATACTGCGACAACAGCAGTTTCACCCCCGGCTACTGCAATCCGCGTCAGAGTGTGGCCGGGCAGCTGGCCGAAGGGCGCCGCTTCTTTTCACGGAAATATCCGCACATGAAGTATCTGGCATACTTCCAGTCGTTTACAGGCACCCACGCTTCCGCTACCGAACGCCTGCGCCAGCTATATGACGAGGCTCTGGCCCAGCCCGATGTGGTGGGACTGATTATCGGCACTCGCCCTGACTCTCTGCCTGAAAATGTGATGGATTTACTGTCGGAGATAAACCATCGGCGACGCGTGATTGTTGAGATAGGAGCGGAGACATCACACGATGCCACCCTGCGGCGCATCAACCGCCGCCATACTTGGCAGGATGTGGAGGATGCCGCTTTACGCCTGTCGAAACGCGGAATCGAATGCGGACTGCATCTGATAGCCGGGTTGCCGGGCGAAAGCAGCGACGATGTGCTCGTCACTGTGGAGCGTGCATGCCGTCTGCCGATTGCCTCTATCAAGCTACACCAGCTGCAGGTGATACGCGGCACGATTCTCGACCGACTTCGCCGTTCAGGTGAGATTCAGGTAACACCTTTCTCTATTGAAGAGTATCTTGACCTGTGCGTGAAGGTGGTGCGCCTCATCGACCGTCGGGTGGCTATCGAACGCTTCCTTGCTTCGGCACCTCCGGAGATGGTGGAAGCCCCGCGATGGGGATTGAAAAACTATCAGTTCACCAATCTGCTTCTCAACCGTCTGGCAGAGTCATCCCCCCGCTCCTATGGTCAATGTCTGTCAGACCCGGATACACAAAGGAATGACAATTAAATAACCGTTCATATTTAAACGCGACTGAACACCAGGCCCGAGAGGACGCGAATAGAAAAAAATTTTTATTAATCAAGCGTTCAATCTGTTTTTATACAAGTTCCCCACTTTCAATTACTATCGGTCAAATTTGAGCATTTACTTATCGGTTAAATTTGAACACTTGGTTATTGAATAAATCAGGTTCTGACACAATTGATTACTGATGAAAACAACAATATACATGCATATGAAAAAATACATTTTGATTTCCGGCGCGCTGCTCAGCATGATGTCGTGTGCCGCAGAAAACAAGGATGTGACCGTCACCCTGCCGGCCGACGGTCCGGACAAAATCGTAGTACACCACGATCTGGTGAGCGATATGCTAAGCGCACGCCGCCGCACTGACCTGCGGACCGTAAGCGACACAATCACCTCTGTCGACGGCAAATTCACATTCAGCCTCGACCCGAAGGGGCCGGCTCATTACATGCTGGAAATTTCGGATGAGAATGTGGCCGATTTTTACGCCTCTCCCGGCGAAAGCATCAATGTGGCAGTTGAGACGCTCTCTCCTATTGAATACTCCGTAAGCGGCACGCAGCTCACCGAGGACATCACAGCCATCGAAAAGCTCACAGCTCCGCTCGACAAAGAATATGCGGCAATGACCTCTTCCGGGCAACAGCCTTCAGAAGCCCAGATGAAAGACCTGATGGAACGCTATGACACCACTCTTGCCTCTTTCCTCAGCAAGAACCCCGATTCTCCGGCCGTGGCCTATGTGTTGCTGAATATGCGCGGCGAGGACTTTATCAATGCATATGGCAATATGACGGCTAAGGCAAAGGAGTCGATACTTATGCCATTTGTGGAGCGGCAGGCTGAAGCGGCACGCGAGACTATTGAAATGCAGAAGAAGCGGGAAGCGATGCTCAACGGCACCACTGAGGCCCCGGCCTTTACACTAAAAGACCTTCAGGGGAAGGATGTGAGTCTGTCAGAATTCCGCGGCAAGTGGGTCATCCTTGATTTCTGGGGGTCATGGTGCGGATGGTGCATAAAAGGTATGCCCAGACTCAAAGAGGCCTATAAGGAGTATGCCGGCAAAGTTGAAATAATCGGCATCGACTGCAACGAGACCGAACAGGCATGGCGCGACGGTGTGGCCAAATATGAGCTGCCCTGGGTCAATCTCTACAATCCGAAGGATTCCGGATTGCTCGAACAGTATCTCGTAGAGGGATTCCCGACCAAGGTAATCATTAGCCCGGAGGGGAAGATCGCTGAAATCACTGTAGGCGAAGACCCCGCTTTCTACAGTAAGCTCGCCCGCCTTGTGGGTGGCGGCAACTGATTCGTCGGCATACTGCCTCCTGTGCCCCCGGATTCTACCCTATTACGGCATTTCCCCCGCATGAGCGGGGCGCCCCCCGATGTGGTGATTCCGTCGCCGCAGCAGATGGCGGTCAATCTTATTATTAATCAATGCAGAGCCTCCCGGTTGTATCATCACTGGTGCCCGGGAGACTTTATCTTATTGCCGGAATATTGCCGGCTATATTTGTGTCGGATTCAAACACTGATTAAGTGTAGTCATCTTGACTTCAGTGTTCAAATTTAATTTATACGATATACGGGACTGTTTTATAGTCGATTCCGATGCGGAGTGAAGGAGAATATAGACATATTCTACTCAGCGACAAGCCGGAAGCGGCAAAAAAGAAGCCTCAGATTGTATAAAAGATTCACTTTCAATTACTATCGGTTAAATTTGAACACTTACTTATCTGTTAGATTTTAACACTTAATTATAGATTCGAACACTTAATTATTTCTTATTTATCAGTTTTCCACTATGGCGAAACAATTTGGTATTATCTTCGGGTGTCTGGGTGTCGGCGAACTGCTTGCGCTCATTCCGGGTCTCAGCATACCCGGGAGCATCTGGGGGATGCTGCTGCTCTGCCTTCTGCTGGAGCGCGGATGGGTACGCCCGGCTTCCATAGCCCCCATATGCAAGTTCCTTATCTCCAACATGGCTTTTTTCTTCATCCCGCCCGGTGTGGCGCTGATGCTCTATTTCGACCTTATCGCGGCCGAATGGATACCCATCACAGTGGCCACTGTGGTGAGCATCCTGCTGGTGCTTATCGTAACCGGCCGACTTCATCAATATCTTCACAAACGCTTCCGCAATCATGGACCGCATCACTGATCTTCTACGCAATCCTCTGACCCTCACCATCGCCACCTTTCTCATCTATTGGGGTGCGGGATGGATACAACGTAAGAGCCGCCAGACATGGCTTAGCCCGATGCTGATTACTATTGCAGCGCTGATCGCGCTGCTGCGCGTGTGCGGCATCAGTTATGAAAGTTATTATGAAAGCGGCCACATGATTGAATTCTGGCTCAAGCCGGCCATCGTAGCCCTTGGGTTGCCTCTCTTTAATGAGCTGCATCATATACGGCGGCAGTTCATGACGCTTCTGCTCACAGAGCTGGCCGGATGCGTGGTGGGCATCGTGTCGGTCGTGCTGATAGCCAAATGGCTTGGCGCGAGCCATGAGGTGATAGCCTCACTGGCCCCGAAATCTGTCTCGACTCCTATTGCGATTGAAATCTCGCGACAGCTGGGGGGCATCCCGGCCCTGACATCGGCCATTGTGGTGGCCGTGGGCATGATCGGAGCTGCGGCAGGGCTGAAGATGATGACGTGGGGACATGTGCGCGGCGGAGTGTCGCGGAGTCTAAGCATGGGCACAGCGGCCCACGTGATGGGCACCAACCGCATCAGCTCTTATGGCGAACGATACAGTGCCTACGCCACTCTCGGACTAATTCTCAACGGACTGCTTACTGCCTTCCTCGCCCCGCCAATTGTAGAGTGTATACTCTGAAGGCCGCCACGGCGGCTTCCCGCTTTGGCTCAGATCGAGGTGGCAAGTATCACAAGAATAAGCAACGGAGCCACCCAGCGCACTATGAAACTGACAACCGGATAAAGGCGAACGGCTATAGTGCCGCCGTTGGTGAGCTGGCTGCGGAATGTGCCGCGAGGCGCAAACCATCCCGTGAATATCACCATGACCAAGGCACATATGGGAAGAAGCCAGTTGGTGGTGAATGTGTCAAGGAAGTTGAAGATGGTCAGCCCGAATAGCTTCAGGTCGGACAATGAGCCGAACGAAAGCGAGCACAGTGCGCTGAACACGAATAGCGGACACATCATGATTAGCGTCGAGACCACACGCGACTTGTGGAATCTCTTCTGCACAAACAGAATCGACACTTCCGACAGGGATATCGTACTCGTAAGCGCCGCCACAAGCAGCAATACGAAGAAAAGAATCGACCACCAGCGCCCGCCGGGCATCTGTGAGAATACCTCCGGGAGGGTCACAAATACAAGTGTCGTGCCTCGCAACTGCGACAGGTCGAGATTGAAACTGAACACTGTCGGGAAGATTATCACCCCCATCATAACGGCCACAAACGTAGTGAGTGCCGATACTGTGGCCGATGTGGATACAAGATTGGTGGACGACGGATAATATGAGGCATAGGTGATGAGTATCCCTATTCCAAGACTAAGCGAGAAGAACGTCTGGCCAAGCGCGTTGGCCGCCACGCTCCACGTGATTTTCGAAAAATCCGGACGGAAAAAGAACTCCAGTCCTTCGGCCGCACCCGGAAGCGTAAGGGCGTAGATGCTGAAGAGCAGAAGCAGCACGAAGAGCAGCGGCATCATGATGTTGGATGCCCGCTCTATACCTTTTTGCACACCCATCATCAGAACGCCCATATTGAGCGCGATCATGATAAAGGTGGATATCAGTGGAGCTATATCCGACCCTATATATTGCTCCATACGATGATGGAATGTGCTCTCGAGCGCCAGCACCGGAGTTCCGTCGGCCCCGGCATAAAGCGCTCCGGTGATGGAATCCCAAAGATACTGCAGTGTCCATCCGGCCACCACCATATAGAAACTGATAATCAGATATGAGGCCAGGACTCCGAGCGCGCCGGCAATCCACCAATGGTGCCCCGGAGCCAGCTTCATATACGAGCCTACGGCATCCGCACGCCCGCCGCGGCCGAGACTCGTCTCGGCAAGCATGACCGGAATGCCGAGCACAAGCACACACGCCATATAAAGCAGCAGAAAGGCCCCTCCTCCATTGGCCTGGGCCTCGGCCGGGAAACGCCATATGCTGCCGAGCCCCACGGCCGATCCGAGCGTGGCTGCAATCACACCGGCCTTTGTCCTGAACAGTGTGCCTCCTCCGCTCACATTCGGAGCCGAGGACGATGATATCTTATTTTTACTCATGTCTGTATTGATTATTGATCACTCTGTTGATGACCTCATTTAAAAAACGACAGTCTCAATCCTTGCAAATTTAACAAATTTTGCGCCATGAGCGTTCACCGTCGCGGAATTTCTGAAAAATTACGAAGAAAATGTTTGCATACAAACTCTTTTTATCATAAATTTGTATTACCTTTATTGTAATGCCGGGCCCCGGTTGCCACGGCATAACACTTCACCGGGGTGCAGACCGCTACCCCTCTCACTATCTCTACAGTATGGAAAGTCTTGATACTAAAGATACTCTCTCTCTTGAAGAACGGCGGGAATTCCTGCATCTCGCGGCCTCGCTTGCCGAGAAGATGCGCGATTCGGTATCGGCCGACGAACTGAAGCGGGTCAAAGCACTCTGCCGCTCCGCAATGATGAGGCATGACGCTGTGCACGATTCCCACGGTCTCCCGAAAGCCATAATGGCACTGAGGGCCGCTCATCTGTTTGCCGACTCTATCGACCCCGACCATAATATCATTCAGGCCATCGTGCTTTATCCACTTCTGGAGGATGAAATCACCGATATCTCCACTCTGAGGCATCAATGGGGGGAGGATGTGGCATCGCTGCTGGTGGGGCTGAGCGCCGTGCAGAAATTCTCCAACAAGAACAATGCCGTCAACCAGGACAACTTCCGAGGTCTCATGCTCTCGCTGGCCGATGATATCAGGGTAATCATTATAATGATTGTGAAAAATCTGACCCTGATGCGTGCCATCAATCTGCACCCCGACACCCAGTGGGTGCGAGATGTGGCTTTCGAGGCAAATTGCCTTTATGCTCAGCTGGCTCACCGTCTGGGACTCTACAAGCTCAAAAGCGAACTCGAAGACCTCGCCCTGAAATACTCCAACCGCGAGATTTACTCCCAGATTGCCCATAAGCTAAATGAGACAAAACGCTCTCGCGACGCCTATATCAAGGGATTCATCGACCCTGTGAAAAAGAAACTCGAAGAGGCCGGGCTTAAATTCGAAATCAAGGGGCGCACCAAATCCATCTCTTCCATCTGGGGGAAAATGAGAAAGCAGAAGGTGGATGTGTCTGGCATCTACGACCTCTTCGCAATTCGTGTCATCATCGACACGCCTCCCGAAAAAGAGAAATCCGACTGCTGGATGGCCTATTCCATTCTGACTGACATGTATACCCCTAACCCGGCACGTATGCGCGACTGGATCTCAATCCCGAAAAGCAACGGCTACGAGAGTCTGCACGCCACTGTAATGGGGCCTCAGTCGAAATGGGTGGAGGTGCAATTCCGCACTCGCCGCATGGACCTCGTGGCTGAAAAGGGTCTGGCGGCACACTGGCGTTACAAAGGCGTCAAGTCGGACTCTACCGACCAGTGGATGAATAATATCCGCGACATTCTGGAATCGGCCGATGCCGGCCCGATGGAGATGATGCGACATCTGAAGATGGATAATTATGAAAAGGAAGTGTATGCATTCACTCCCAAAGGCGACCTCTTCAAACTCCCGGCCGAAGCGACTGTGCTCGATTTCGCCTTCCGGATACACTCCAACGTAGGGTCTCACTGCACCGGTGCCGTAGTCAATGGCGCTCACCGCCGAATAAACTACCGCATAGCTAATGGCGACACCGTAGAGATTCTCACATCTTCGACACAGACTCCGAAACTCGACTGGCTCAACATCGTTGTGAGCCAGAAGGCACGCAATAAAATCAAACAGGCCCTCAACGAGGAGGCTCAGAAACTGGCAGACCTTGGCAAAGAACTTCTGGAGCGCCGTGCAAAAAATCGCAAAATAGACATCGATGAGGCCGTACTGATGAAGCTCATAAAGAAGTCCGGATATAAGTTTGTCAATGAGTTCTATTCCGACATGGCCACCGAAAAGCTCGATGTGTCGAGGTTTCTGCAACAATATTCAGACACCGTCAGCGCCAGCGAGGAGGAGGAGGCGCGTGTATCGGCCGGTGAATTCCAGCTGCGCCCCGCCGAGGATACGAAAGAGGCAAAGAAGGATGTGCTCGTAATCGGAGGAAAATCAATCGACGGCCTCAGCTACAAGTTCGCCCGCTGCTGCAACCCGATCTACGGCGACAATGTCTTCGGATTTATATCCTCCGAAGGCACCGTGAAGATACACCGCAACGACTGCCCCAATGCCTCGAATATCCGTGAGCGCTACCCCTACCGTGTCGTGGAGGTGGAATGGAGCGGGAAGACCGGCGACACTCTTATGGCTTCGATACGCATAATCGGTGTCGACGACCTCGGCATACTTGCCAATATCACATCCATAATCTCGAAGGAGATGAATGTATATCTGCGTAATGTGGCCATCGACTCCCACGATGGCATCTTCCAGGGAGTCCTGACCGTTGGTGTGACCGATCAGTCGCAGCTCAACACCCTGATGAAGAAGATACGCACCGTCAAAGGGGTGAAGGACGTCAGCCGTATCTGAGACAGCTCTCCGAAGCTGCTTCTATGACTGACTGTAAAGCAGGCTTGCCGGACCGGGGGGGAACAGATCCCTGACCTCGGTCCGGATTTTTTATTAATACATATATCCGCGATTACCGTTTTTTTTGTTAACTTTGTAGAATATCAGCATTTGCCGAAATCAGATACCTACTGCCCATGAGAACTATTACAGTCGCACCGTTGCTGCTCCTGCTAATTGCCGGAACGGCCGGATGCAAAAAATACAGCGGTGAGAAAGCCGCACAGCAGCGTCAGGAATGGCTCAAGTCGCTCGATGACTCAATATCCTCGCTCTCGGCCCGGAAGGAAGCCGACTCGCAGAGGCTTGAGGAGCTGCGGAGCCTGATAGCCGACAGGCTTGCCGCTTTCACTCAGGTCGACAATCCTCGCGAGGTGGAGCCGTATTATATTCTCTCACGCTTCCGTGGCTCCTATCCACTGTCGTCCACCGGCATCGCCGCGCGAATCATGCGCAACGAGCAGCCTGAGCTGATTGCGGCCCTGAAGGGCGCACGCTTCAATGCAGTGCGTGCCGTAAGCGCTTCACGCACTGCCACAAGCGCCACCGTACCCGCCGACCAGGCACTCAATTTCACATCCGGCGGACTGACCACCGTGGCATTCACCGGCGCAGAGGCCGATTCGATTTGTATGCTGATCGGGGAGTCCAAGGACGCCCCGCTGACTCTGGAATACCTCCAGAACGGAAGTGTGGCCGGGAAAATCACCCTCTCGCCCGAACAGAAAGCATGGGTAGCCGATACATGGTCGCTTTGCGCTGCCAACCGTGAAGCCCACAGTCTGGAAAAACGGCAACTCTCCGACAGCCGTAAAATCGAAATCCTGAAAGTAAAACTGCAGGAATAAAACGAGCGAAGGACGCCGATACACCCTTAGTCAGAATCTACAGACATTAATTTATAAATTCATTAATTATACTATGAACCTCACTCACACCGACATCCTTCAACTGGAAGAGAAAGGAATCTCCGTAGCCACCCTTGAGCGCCAGCTGCTCGATCTGGCCAAGGGGTTCCCTTTCCTCAAAATCGAAGCTCCGGCCACTATAGGCCAGGGAATCACCCTCCCCTCTGAGAATCTGGAGCGACAGAGCATCGACATCTGGGAGAAATACCTCCGTTCGGGTGCCACAATCATGAAGATGACCCCCGCATCGGGCGCCGCCTCCCGTATGTTCAAGGACCTTTACGCTTTCCTCAATTCTGGAGCAAAAAAGCCTGAAAAGGGATTCATGCGTGATTTCTTCGACGGCATTGAGGATTTTGCATTCTATCACCGTCTGAACCGCGAGATGCTCACCCTCTACCGACGCAGCATCGACTCAATGATGCGCGATGGAAGTTACCGCGAGATTGTCGACCATCTGCTCAATGTCCCCGGGATGGGTTACGGGCAGTTGCCAAAGGCGCTGCTGATGTTCCACCGTGTGCCGGGCACATCTCGCACACCCCTCGAGGAGCATATCGCCGAAGGTGCGCAGTATGCCGCCGACAAACATGACCGCGTCAACCTGCATTTCACCGTAAGTCCCGACCACCTGCCCCTTATCGAGGCTAAACTTGAGGAAGTGAAGGCTTTCATGGAGCATCACTATAATATCAGCCTCAACGTTACCCTCAGCATCCAGAAGCCATCGACCGATACGGTGGTGGCCACTCCCGATGGCGAGCCATACCGTGAGAACGGAAGTCTGTTCTTCCGGCCGGGCGGACACGGCGCTCTTATCGAGAATCTCAACGACCTCGATGCCGATGTCATATTCATCAAAAATATCGACAATGTGGTGCCCGACTCCTTGCGTCGCTCTACGATTGAGTCGAAAAAGGTGCTCGGTGGTATTCTTGTGGCAACAAAGATGAAGATGGATGCTTATTGCCGACAATTGCGCAAGGGAATTCCGTCTGAAGAGGAGCGGGAGGAGATGCTGGGATTCCTGCGTAATGTGCTTTGTGTGACCCACGATAAGGCCGACTCAATGACGCCTGAGGAGGAATCTGCCTACCTGTTTGCGAAGTTCAACCGCCCGCTGCGTGTGTGCGGCATGGTGAAGAATGAAGGCGAACCCGGTGGCGGACCATTCCTATGCTATAACCCTGACGGGACTGTGAGTCCACAGATTCTGGAGTCATCGCAGATCGATCCTGATGATAGGTATGCAATGGAAATGCTGCGTAAGTCCACACATTTCAATCCCGTCGACCTTGTGGTGGCCACTAAAGATTTCGAAGGGAAAAAGTTTAATCTCCCCGACTATGTCGATCCGGCCACCGGCTTCATTTCAGAGAAGAGCCGAGAGGGTGTGACTATTAAAGCTCTTGAGCTGCCGGGGCTTTGGAACGGCGCGATGTCTGACTGGAATACAATCTTTGTCGAGGTTCCGGCCGAGACGTTCAACCCGGTAAAGACCGTCAACGATCTGCTTCGCCCGGCCCACCGCGGCTGATCCGGCAGTAGCCCGGCTCATTTCTTTTTGTAAGTGTTAAATTCAATAACACTCTTAAACCCTTGTAAACCTCTAAGGTCATATTGGGGTGCGCAACGGTCGTGGCGCACCCCAATACACTTTAGAATGATTCATAACCAACGACTTATACCGACAGCAATAATGGCGGTCATTTGCGTCTCAGCTGCATGGAGCGCCACTATAAAGGGTATCGTCACCGATGCCGATGGCGAACCGATGCCGGGTGTCACCGTGCAGCTCATTTCCATGCCCGACACCATCAGCAAGGGGCACACCCTGGCCGGCGAAGGGGGCGACTATACCTTCCGGGATGTGACTCCGGGACGATATGTGGTGCTTGCTTCTATGGTGAGCATGGCAGACGCTCACAGCGAGGCTGAAGTGAAGGAGGACTCCCAGACGCTGACCCTGCGCCATATCGTGCTCAAGGACGATGCAATAATGCTCGACGAGGCCGTAGTGACGGCCATCAAGGCTGCGGTGGTGGCTCGGCAGGATACTTTGGAATTTAATGCCGGATCTTATCACACAGCTCCCAACGCTACTGTCAACGACCTGCTGAAACGCCTCCCGGGTGTGGAAATAGGGTCAGACGGTTCGATTACCTCCAATGGTAAATCGGTGACTAAAATACTCGTGGACGGTAAGGAGTTCTTCGGCGATGACCCGCAGATGGCCACTAAAAACCTGCCTTCCGACATGATCGACAAGGTGCAGGTCGTAGACCGCAAGTCTGACCTCGCCCGACTCACCGGCGTTGACGATGGAGAGGAAGAGACTGTAATCAATCTTACGGTCAAGAAGGATATGAACAACGGATGGATTGGCAACGTTTCGGCCGGATACGGCACCGATAGCCGTTATCAGGGAAGCTTCGTAGTCAACAACTTCTCCAACGGAAATCAGGTGACTATACTCGGCGGCCTCAACAATATCAACGAGAACGGATTCTCCGACCGCGGACGCGGACGGTTCCGCGATTTCGGAGGCAACAACGGCATCAGTACTGCACAGCGCCTCGGTCTGAACTTCAATGTCGGGGAAGGCGAGGAGTTCCGCGTGGGTGGCAATGTGCTATACTCCCACTCCGACCGCGATGCCCGCAGCAAGACAGCCACACAGTATCTATTCCCTAACTCTATAAGCTATCAGAACGCCCACAGCAACACCTCCGACCGGGGGCATAACATCAACGCCGGGTTCCGTATGGAGTGGAAAATCGATGATTACAATACCCTCGACTTCCGTCCGGATTTCAGCATGAACTTCCGCAACGCTTCAATCGAGAGCTTGTCGGAACTGATGGCCGGCGACGCCACACGGTCGATGGTCAACAGCAATTCCAACCGCCAGGAAAACCACGGCACAAGCCTGCAGACTTCGGGACAATTGATTTTCAACCATAATTTCGCATCAAGGCCGGGACGCTCGTTCAGCGTGCAAGGGCGCTATTCATTCTTCGACACGCGCCAGAAGTCGCTCTCATGGAGCAATATTATCTACTATCTGCTGCAGGACAATGACGAGGAATACTACCGCTGGGTCGATTCCCGCTCATGGAGCAATTCGGTTGAGGGACGTCTCACATGGACCGAACCGCTTGGCGACCCTCGCCGGGGCAACTACATCACGGCATCCTACAAGGCTCAGTATCAATGGAGCAATGCCGATAAATTCGCCTACAATCTTCCACTCCCGGTCGACCCCGAATCATTTCTTCTCCCCGACCCTACGGAGTTCGGCGCGGCCGACGGTGTATTCGATTCATCGCTAAGCAACAGTTTCCGCAACCGTTTCTTCTCGCAGGAGCTGCAGGTCGGCTATAAGAAGGTGAGCCGCTCTCTCAATCTTGAGGCGGGAATGCTGCTGGCTCCGTCAAACTCGCTGAGCGACAATCTGATAAATCCGGAGGCCAATGTGCCGCAACGCTGGGTATGGAATGTATCGCCTTATGCCAATGTGAGGTGGAAAATCGGCAAACGCACATCATTGCGGGTCCGCTACCGCGCTCGCACATCGCTCCCGTCCATGACTCAGCTGCAGCCGGTGACAGACGTTTCCGACCCTCTGAACATCATCGAGGGCAATCCCGACCTGAAGCCGACTTTCACGCAGTCGGTCAATCTGATGTTCAACGATTATAAGACATCTTCGCAACAAGCGGTGTCGGCATTTGTCAACGTGCAGTATGCCATGAATTCGGTAGTGGCCCGCATCGTGACCGACCGCGAGACGGGAGGACGCCACACCACCTACAGCAACGTCAACGGCAACTTCAATATCTTCGGCATGGGCATGATCAATCGTCCGTTTGCCCGACGCTGGCGCTTCAATGCCAACCTTAACGCCCGCTACAGTTCGACACCGGGCTACATCAACGGCGACTACAACCGTATCGGGTCTCTGTCGCTGAGTCCGCGGGCGGGGGTGACGTTCTCTTGCGATGTGTTCCAGATGACACTCAATCCGTCCTATTCATTCGGCAACGTCAGCAACTCCCTGCCGCAGCAACCCGGCCGCGTCACCCACGCCTACGGTTTTGACACCGATGCCTCGCTCTATCTCCCCTTCGGCCTCGAACTGACCACCGACCTCTCCTTCTCAAAGACGAGCGGCTACTCACAGGGGTTCAACTCCTCGCAATGGCTATGGAACGCCCAACTCTCATACTCCTTCCTGGCCGACAGGCAGCTTACGGCATCGGTGCGTGCCTACGACCTTCTGAACATGAAGAAGAACATATCGCGATCGGTTACCGCGAGCACCATCATCGACAGCGAATACAATGATCTGACGCGCTATGTGATGCTGTCGCTCACATGGAATTTCTCGACTCTTCGCAAGAAACAGGCTACAACCTCGCCATTCGGCGCCGACGAGGGGATGCCCGGTCCGCCTCCTGGCGATGACGAAGGTCGCAGAAGCGGCCTCCGCCAGGGACCTCGGGGAGAACGATTCGGCGGTCGCGGTCCTCGCTGAGGACAACGGATATCGGCATACTCTTTTTTATAAGCTCCGGGCTGACGCTGCATGCAGCGTCAGCCCGGAGCTTATCTACCCTTATCCGACGGAAAATATGTCAGTGTTCTGATTAAACAATCCACAGCTTCTTTTGGGCCGTTACCTGTGCGAAACGAAACTGAATTAAACAATTCGTCTCTGTAAAACCTTATATTGAAGAAGGACCGATTCACCTCCGGCATAATCTGTGAGGCGATTCCGACCATCACTATGATTCCGCAACCATATCCATGATTCCGCTATGAGACTTTATCAGATTCCGCGCCTCATAGGCGCCATGCCGATTGTCTGTGCCGCTCTGACGACCGGATTCCTATATTCTCCGATGGCTGCCGCCACAGGAGGCACACCATCTATCGCCGGACTGACGGCGACTGACTCTGCCGCAATCTCCCCCGATGAGGTCTCGCGACGCCATCTGGTGGAGAAATCGAAAGTAATTTTTATAAATGGCGATGAGGGCGACCGGGCCTCGCGCGACTCGGTGGAATCGATGATAATGCGGTTCTACGCCAATCAGTTCCGCAATTCTCAGGACCCGGAAGCTCCATATTTCACTTTTATGAGCAAGGATGCCAATCTGGCCATGGGCATCGGCGGCGTGATAAAGGTGAGGGGATATTTCGACTGGGCCGGGATGGTGGATGGCGGGAGCTTCTGCACGGCCCTTATTGAGCCTCGCTCTGCCGCCACGAAACGTAACCTCGGATCAAGCGTGGCCGGCACCACCATCTTCTTCACCATTATGGGGCGCAACACTCCGCTGGGCACGTATCAGGCATATATTGAAGGAGGATTCAACGGCTATCAGAATTCTGGATTCAAGCTGAAAAAGGCATGGTTTCAGTGGAATGATTTTACTTTGGGTCTGGCCACAACCACATTCTCCGACCCTGCCGCTCAACCCGACCTGCTTGATGGCGCAGGAGCCAACGGCAAAATTGACCGCTCAAATGTGCTGCTGCGCTATCTCCGCACATTTCATAATCACTGGAGCGTCGGCGGCTCGGTGGAGTTCCCATCGTCGCAGATACAAGCCGACGACAGGCTTACGCAAAAATGCCACGACTATGTGCCGGAATTCGCCGCATTGGGCCAGTATCAGTGGGACCGCGGTCAGAGCCACATCCGTGTGGCCGGGATATTGCGCACGATGGCCTATGTAGACCTGGTGAATAACCGCACATGCCACGACACCGGATGGGGTGTACAGCTCTCGGGGGTGGTGCGCGCAGGAAATTACGTGAAGTTCTTCACTCAGAATTCGGTCGGCCGGGGAATTGCCTCCTATACTGGCGACCTTGCCGTCGGCAATTACGACCTTCTTCCGGAACCCGCAGCCGAAGGCGAACTTTACGCACCATGGACTCTGACCTCGACCGTCGGGGCCAAGGCTTACTGGATGCCCAATCTCACATCCACGTTTGCCGTGGCCACTCTGCGACATTTCCCGCGTGCCGGCGCGGCCCCGGATGTCTATAAATACGGTCAGTATCTTGCAGCCAACCTCATCTATAATTTCACCGAGCGGGTGCAGCTCGGTGTGGAATATCTTGCCGGGAAACGCAAGAATGTCGATGGGTCGTCGGTCAATGCCAACCGCGCCCAGGCCGTCTTCACTCTCGCTTTCTAAGAAACTGTTTAAATTT
>DKWX01000065.1:38813-41919 GCA_002491945.1 Porphyromonadaceae bacterium UBA7141 | reverse complement strand
CGCAGCTACGCGGGCGATGGGCACACGGAAGGGGGAGCAGCTGACATAGTTCATGCCGAGCTTGGCGCAGAACTTGACGCTGCTGGGTTCGCCGCCATGTTCGCCACAGATGCCGAGTTTGATGTCGGCACGGGTAGAACGTCCTTTTTCTACGCCCATCTTGACGAGCTGGCCTACGCCTTCCTGGTCAAGCACCTCGAAGGGATCAACCTTGATGATGCCATGGTCTTTGTAGAATTTGAGGAATTTCGGAGCGTCGTCACGTGAGAAGCCAAAGGTCATCTGAGTGAGGTCGTTGGTGCCGAATGAGAAGAATTCTGCAACTTCAGCAATCTTGTCGGCAGTGAGTGCTGCGCGGGGCACCTCGATCATTGTGCCAACTTTGTAGGGGATTGTGTCGCCTTTTTCCTCAAATACCTTACATGCAGTCTCATTGATTACGTTAGCCTGGTTCTGAAGCTCCTTGAGCGAGCCTACGAGGGGTACCATAATCTCTGGATAAACTTTCTTGCCCTTTGCTTTGCATGCGAGAGCGGCCTCGATGATTGCGCGGGTCTGCATTTCAGTGATTTCAGGATAGGTGACGCCCAGACGGCAGCCGCGGTGACCAAGCATGGGGTTGAACTCTTCGAGAGAGTCTACTTTTGCTTTTACCTGCTCGAGAGTGAGGCCCATTTCATGAGCGAGTTCTTTCTGAGTGGCAGTCTGGTGAGGCACGAATTCGTGCAATGGGGGGTCGAGCAGACGGATTGTCACTCCGTAGCCATCCATAGCCTCGAAGATTCCTTCGAAATCGCCACGCTGCATGGGGAGAAGTTTAGCGAGAGCAGTACGTCGTCCTTCTTCGTCGGATGCGAGGATCATTTCACGCACGGCTTTGATTCGGTCGCCTTCGAAGAACATGTGCTCTGTGCGGCAGAGACCGATGCCCTGTGCGCCAAACTGGCGGGCCTGAGTGGCATCGTGCGGCGTATCGGCGTTGGTGCGAACGAGAGTCTTGGTGTATTTTGCAGCGAGGTCCATGATTGCAGCGAAGTCGCCGCCGATTTCGGGTTCGGTAGTGGGCACCAGATTGTCATAGACATCGCCGGTAGAGCCGTTGAGTGAAATCCAGTCTCCTTCGTGGTATGTCTTGTCGCCCATCTTGACGGTCTTTTCCTTATAGTCCACGAGGATTTCACCTGCGCCGGACACGCAGCATTTACCCATACCACGGGCCACTACAGCGGCGTGAGAGGTCATGCCGCCGCGCATAGTGAGGATACCCTGTGCCACAGCCATTCCGCGGAGGTCTTCGGGAGAAGTCTCAATACGCACGAGTATCACTTTCTTTTTCTTTTCGGCCCATTCTTCAGCCTCATCGGCAGAGAATACAATCTGACCGGTGGCTGCGCCCGGGGATGCGGGAAGACCTTTTGCCACTACTTTTGCCCGTTTGAGTCCGTTCTTGTCGAATACGGGGTGCAGGAGTTCATCGAGCTTCTGAGGCTCCATTCGGAGCAGGGCAGTCTTCTCATCGATCATGCCGTCGCGGAGGAGGTCCATGGCGATGTGTACCATGGCTTCGCCGGTGCGTTTGCCGTTACGAGTCTGGAGCATCCATAGTTTGCCGTCCTGGATTGTGAACTCCATGTCCTGCATGTCTTTATAGTAGTCTTCCAGACGGTGGGCGATTGAGATGAGTTCTTCTGCCAGTGTCGGCATAGTCTCCTGCAGGGAGGGATATTTTTCGGCACGTTCCTGCTCGGAGATGCCCTGAAGGGCAGCCCAGCGCCGGGATCCTTCGATTGTGATTTGCTGAGGAGTGCGGATACCGGCCACCACGTCTTCGCCCTGGGCGTTGATAAGATATTCGCCGTTGAAGATGTTCTCGCCAGTGGCGGCGTCACGGCTGAATGCCACGCCGGTTGCAGAGTTGTTGCCCATGTTGCCGTATACCATGGCCTGTACGTTGACAGCCGTTCCCCATTCCTCGGGGATCTGGTTCATGCGGCGGTAGACGATGGCTCGTTCGTTCATCCAGCTGTCGAATACGGCGCAAATACCGCCCCAGAGCTGTTCCCAGGCTGATTCGGGGAAGTCCTTACCGGTGTGCTCCTTTACGGCAGCCTTGAAGCGTTTTACGAGTTCCTGAAGATCTTCGACTTCAAGTTCATTGTCGAACTTGACACCTTTTTCCTCCTTCACTTCGTCCATGATTTTTTCGAAGGGGTCGATGTCGGTCTTTGAAGCGGGCTTCATGCCGAGCACGACATCGCCGTACATCTGTACGAATCGGCGATAGCTGTCCCATGCGAAGCGGGGGTTGCCGCTCTTTTCGGACATTGTTGCCACAGTGGCGTCGTTCATGCCGAGATTGAGCACTGTGTCCATCATGCCGGGCATAGATGCGCGCGCGCCGGAGCGTACGGATACGAGCAGCGGATTGGAGGGGTCGTCGAATTTATTGCCGGTGAGTTTCTCCACGTGGGCTATAGCCTTCTCCACATCGCTTTTGATATCTTCCACCACTTTGTCGCGGCCATACTGTGTGTATTCGTTGCAGACATCTGTAGTGATGGTGAATCCCGGGGGTACGGGCATACCCAGGAGATTCATCTCGGCGAGGTTAGCACCTTTGCCACCGAGGATGTTGCGCATCGAGGCGTTACCTTCGGCTTTTCCATCGCCGAATGTATAGATCTTCTGTGCCATTAAGTTTCGTTATGTTTTTGTTTAAAAAAATGTTCGGCAGTAGATATTGGATTGCCGGCTACAATGGCCGGACATTCCGGTTATGAACTGATGTGAGGGCCTGGCCATTTCGCAGTGGCGGTTGAGGGTCAGACCCAAGCAACTGCAAAGTTAATGAATTATTGCGATATATGCGATATTATGGTCTATAAAATGCACTTCAGAGGGTGAAAGCCTTTCTGTGGAGTGGAATGCTACAGGAGTATATTCACAACAGGATTGTATCTGAATACGTCAATTATAAGCAAGAGTTCTAATTTAACCGATAAGCGGGAGTCCGAATTTAACCGATTGCAATTGAACGGTAATCTTTTATACAATTATACAATTATGCAATTATGCAATTATGCAATTATACAATTATACAATTATA
>DKWX01000065.1:22902-38518 GCA_002491945.1 Porphyromonadaceae bacterium UBA7141 | reverse complement strand
TATACAATTATACAATTATACAATATGCGGCTTCTTTTCTGCCGTTTCCGGCCTACCCCTTGGTGGCATAGGCCGCCATGCTCCTTCGCTCCGCACAGGAATTGCCCGAAAAAAACGACCGGGCATATTGTATAAATTAAAGTAGAGCACTTACTTAAATTAAAACTTAGCCCTCGGTTGAATTCTAACGCTTCTTACGTGTGTGTGTGATTGCCGTTCTGCCCGGGATGAATGAGGGATGAAAGGGTTGGGGGATGAAAGGGTCGAGGGATAAAGGGCAGAGGGATGAAAAGGGAGAGGGGATCAAAGAGTTGAATGATACGGTGGCTTGCACGCTTCGTTTTTACAATAGTCCGGATGTAGTATGGGTTATTTGACCCTCAGCCAGTACCCGAGAGTAAATTCGAGAGCCATAGAATTGGAGGCATTGAAATTATCTTTTCGAGAGGAACCGAAAAGATTGCCAAGTCCGTAGTAAAACCGACATTCAAGCGTGACCGAATGGCGTGGAGTCAGACTGTATTCACCTCCTATTCCGGCGCAGATTCCGTAGTCGATGCGCTGTTTGACAGGTTCGTCATACTGTGTGATGGTGTGCCATTGCGGGAAGTCGGGAAGAGAAGCCGTGTCGTGTGTGTCGAAATTACACTTCACAGAGTCGCTGATTCTCAAGCCGATCAGCGGCCCGATATTGGCATAGAATTTTGCCCGGCGTCCGAAGTATATGTGTGCCAGCACCGGAATCTCCAGATAGCCCAAAGTGCGTTCATACAGATAAGGGGCGTCTTCAAACGATTCTTTCCATCCGCGCTCTATCCAGTCAAGTTCGGCGATGATTCCGAAATGATTTTCCTCCACATATCTGAACGTGAGTCCGGCCATGGCGCCGGGTTTGAAGGTCTGGTCGACCGACGGGTTGAAGAAATTGCGAGATATGTCCATTCCGGCTCTTGCGCCGACCGAGAGCTGAGCGGCATAATGGGTCTGGGCATTGGAATGCTGCGGGCAGAGCCATATGGCTGCGCCTGCGGTCAATGTAGCGATTATGGCGTGGCGTAGTGTCATTAGTTGTCGGATGAAGAGTCGAGTACAGTTTTCCTGATTTGACCGAACGGCTGGAATTCCACCACATATACATCAGTATTTACCAGTCCCCCCCAGTTATTGACCCTGTCGAGACTGATCGGAGTCTGGAGGGTGGGGTATTGGGCGAATTCGGCGTTGAAATCGCCGTGGGTTAAAGAGATGTTGGGAAGGAAATAAGTCATGATATCATATGCTGTCGCTGAATATACGGGATATGATTTCATGGGTGTGTGGCCGAACAGAGTGCGGTAGCCGTCGATAAATTTGCGTGAGGCCGAGTCGTCGGCGTCAAAATAGAATCGGGATGGGAGGATTACATGGTTGTCATCAAAAGAGTGTCGTATCGCTTCCACCATAGTGATCCAGCTCGGGCGTCCGATGATGCGGATATCGGCCAGCGGATAACGCTCGCGCAGCGCGGCTGTCTTGTCGAGCATCGCTTTCACATCCTCTTTGGCTGATGGAGTGGCATAAATCAGGTAGCGTCCTTCCTCGTCGCTAAGCGATACGGTGGCCAGTTCATCGGTCGGGAGTTCCTGAGGCATCGCATCGGTGTCGGCTATTTTTGCGCGCAGGATGGCCTCTCCCATAGTGTCGTTGCCATCCATCTTCCCGGCTATCAGGAGTTCATAGCCGGTGAATGTGGACGTGATATATGACGCTACTTCATCATTGAAATATGAAGTCGGCGCGAGATATTGCACGACTGCCGGATTGTCGAGGTATGCTTCATTTTTCACATCAAAGGCATTGATGAGATGGCGAGAATTCTCCTTGACGTAGTCGGTCAGATACTGCGGCATATCCTTGTCGGTGGTGGTCACTACGATTGTCGGGGCAAATCCTTCGAGCGCTCCAACTACTTCGGACTGCGACTTAGAGCCGTCGATTACCGTCAATCGTGTGGGGAAATCCTGGGCCTTCATTGAGTTGACAGCCATTATGGCACCTCTGGCGAATTCCATGTCGCGGTTGGAATCCGGGTCGGCCAGCACGATGGCCACACTGATGGCTTTGGGGCTGATATTGCCGTCGGCGTCATAAATGCGATTGTCGAGGCTGTGCACCTCATTGTAAAGTTCGCGGCGTCCCTCTTCAGTGGTCTCGCGCGGATCCTGTGTGATTACGAGGCGTTCCACCTCTACCGTCTCCATGTCGGGGATTACGATTATTTCACCTCGTTTCAATTTAGCCTTGTCGGGGTTGGCCTGCTTAAGGAGATCGACGTCAACTCCTTTTGCCTGCGCCACGGAAGCCCAAGTGTCGCCGCGCCGCACCTTATAGCTTGCCACACCGGTGACCTGATGTTCGGTCACCATCGTAGGCACGGCGGATTCATTGCGCGAACCGGTGCGGATGCGTATGATCTCACCTGTATTCGGGTTTGAATATGAGATGCCGGGATTCATTTTGTACAGGTCCTCGACAGTGGTCTCATAAGTCTGGGCTATGCCGTAGAGACTTTCGCCAGGCTGCACGGTGTGATACAGCACGCCGTCGCGGATGATGTCGGCACCTTGCTCTTCATCGCCTGATGTGGCCGGGTCTGAGGCGGCAGGCGAACCGGAGACATCCGCGGCGGTAATGTCGGAGACGTATGATCCGGCTTCCGACGGGTCGGAGGGTTTTGTATCGTAGTGGTCCGAGGTGGAGTCGTCGAGGTCGGCGAAAGCCTCACGCGTATCTGACGAGTCGGATGCGAGCACCTCCGCGGCCGATGATTTCTGATTGACTTTTGATGTCTTGGGCTTTTTGGGTACCGGATAATAGATCAGCGCACCTTTGTCGAGCGGAGTCTCCAGCTCCCGGTTGGTCTTGACGAGTAGTTCGGGATCCCATCCGAAGCGGTTGGCAATACCGAAAAAGGATTCACCTTTTTTGGCCACATAAGTGTAGAAAGTCTTCCCCATTATTGTGACGGTGGGAAGGTCGGAGGCGGCAGAAGCCGTCAGTGTCGCGGAGATGGCTAAAGCCGCTGCAAAAGTGGGTCGTAGCATATCGGTATCTCTTAGGAGGGAAATGACTTAAATAATTTCGGAGAGCAGGCGGTAGAAAATGTAATATATGAGCGATGCCGGGAGCACCATGAGCAGAGAGTCGATTCGGTCGAGAATGCCTCCATGACCGGGAATCAGATTCCCCGAATCCTTGATATGGAGGTTGCGCTTTATTACAGATTCGAAGAGGTCTCCGAATGTCGAAGCCAGCGATATGATAAGTCCGGCGAGTGCCCAGAAGAGTATTGGGCAGCAGACATTGACAGCGCCCATCGGCGAATCGGAGACACCGACAAGCACACCGGCGGCCACGGCGCATGCCATGCCTCCCCAGAAACCCTCCCAGGATTTCTTTGGCGATACTCTCTCAAAGAGCTTGTGGCGGCCGAAGATGCTGCCGAAAAGATATGCGCCCGTATCATTGACCCATATTATCACAAATAGCGACAACAGAGGGAGGCATGAGTCTTCAGTCCGTTGCAGGAATAAGCCGGAGGCCACCATAATGGCGAGAGGGAGGGCAATGTAGAGCTGAGCCGCCATATCGACTGCGAATTCCTTTTCAGGCGACTGACGGCGAGAGAATACGGTGATAATCATGCGTCCGATAAGCCATATGATCCAGATCAGGGCGAAGGGGAGCGGGAAGATGGCGGAAGGGATCGGGAGAAAAATCAAGGCGAGGGCTCCGGCGATATCGTAGGCCGCAATTCCGCCTCCGGCAGAGGCTGCAAAGCGCATCCTGCGGAATTCAGAGACGCCGAGAACCCCCAGTATGCCGGCCAGCAGGGTGACACCGAGGTCTCCCCACAGACATGCAAGAATAATCAGTATGACATAGACGGCGCCCGATGCGGCACGCACGGCTGTCTTCTTAACGTCAAGCATCGATAGTTGAGAATAATGGTTCTGACCTGCAAAATTACGAAAAAAACCGCAAAAGAACGAATCTTCTGCGGTTTTTATCATATCGGGGTCCTTCAGTCGTCATGGATTGGCGGCAGTGCCGATATCGGGAGTCGTCTTACTCCTCAAGATCTTTGGGTATTGCCGCCAGTTCGAGCTTATGAGACTCGATAAAGTCAATGATATCGGTTTTTTCGGGGATATCATTGACATCCACGCGGATGCGTTGCAGGGCATTGAATACGGATGTGTTGGTGCTGTAGACGTGGCGGTAAGCGCTTGCGATTTCATCGATAGTGTCTTCACTCTTTCCGCAACGGCGCAGCACGAAAGAATTGATGCCTTTGTACTCGATAGGGTTGTGGGCCATGATAGTGAATGGAGGCACATGATTATTGACACGACATCCCCCCTTGATAAGGCAATATGCGCCCACATCGCATCCTTCATGCACCAGAGCGTTGGAGGAGAGGATCGTGTAGTCGGAGATGTTGACATCTCCTGCAATTTTCACGGCATTGCCGAGCACGCAGAAATCACCGATATGTGAGTCATGGCCGATGTGAGTCTGCGCCATAACGAAGGAATTGCTTCCGATACGTGTGGCACCGCCGGGATTGATCGACCGATTGATGATGACGTGTTCGCGGATAGTGTTGTTGTGACCGATTTCCACGAAGCTGTCGTCGCCTTTCCATCTGAAATCCTGCGGAGTGGCAGCGATTATCGCCCCCTCGAAAATCTGGTTGTTGTTGCCGATACGCGCTCCGGAGCGGATTACCGCATTCGGGCGGATATGGCAGTTGTCGCCAATCACAACGTTGCTTTCGATATAGACAAACGGGTCGATGACCACATTGTCGCCGATTCTTGCATCGGGATCGACATAGGCGAGTTTGCTGATTTTATTCATAGATGCAAATTTTTAGGTCGGCCGCTGCCCGGGACTCCGGGCAGCGGCGTCAGGTTAACAGTCGGTGAGATATGTTTATCTGCCCCCTCCTACGGCCTGGTAAAGCTCTATCAGGGCCGTGGTCTTGTTGTGCCAGCAGGCCAGACTCTGGAGCTGTGCCTGAAGCAGAGCGGATCGGGCAGTGAGCACTTCGAGATAGGTAGTGGACTGGCCGAAAGTCAGGAGCTCCTGTGTATACTCCACTGATTTTTCAAGAGCATCAACCTGCTTGTCGACCTGGAGGCGCTTCTCATGATTCTTAGTGTATTTCACCATGGCGTCGCTTACCTCGGCCGATGCATTCAGCACAGCATACTGGAAGTTGTTGAGGGCAATCTGCTGTGATGCCTTGGCCGCTTCGAGAGTGGCGATGTTCTGTCCGCGGGAGAACAGAGGCGCCGTGAGCTGTCCGGCGAGCTGTATGAACCACTTTCCGGGATTTGAGATTATGCTGCCCAGAAGATTCGTGAACCCTCCGTTGGCCGAGATATTGATGCTCGGATAGAATGCGGCGCGTGCTGAATTGGTGGTATAATAAGCAGCGGCGAGTCCTCTTTCAGCGGCGGCCACATCCGGACGAGCTGCCAGATAGCTTACAGGCAGCCCGGTCACGAGCTGTTCGGGGATAGAGAAATCCAGGTTGGAAGTGACCTGCCATTCCTGCGGATATGTATTAAGCAGCAGCGAGAGAGTGTTCTGAGTGGTGCGTATTGACTGCTCAATGTCCGGGATCGAAGCCATGATACTGTAATAGTTGGCTTCGCTCTGCACGACAGCGGCCTCATTGACCATTCCGGCCGTCTTCATATCCTTCATCGACTGCACCTGGTCGGCCCAGATTTGCGAAGTGCGCTGAGTGAGGGCGAGCTGTTGGTTTAGCAGCACGAGCGCATAATATGTCGAAGCCACGCCGCATACGATTTGCGACTGGGCGGCCTGACGGTAATCCTCGGCCTGCTCCACAGTCACCTCGGCGCCCCTCTTACGATTAAGGATTTTACCGAAGGCATCGATTTCCCAATTCAAGGCGAGCGGGATTGTGTAGCTCCAGTTCATATGGCTTCCGCCATATGAGGCGGTGCCGCCGTTAGGATTGAGCGAGAGCGATGGGAAATAGCTCAGGCGGGCTCCTTTGAGCTGAGCGCGGGCGATGTCGACATTAAGACGTGCGTTGTCGAGATCCTTGTTGTTGTCGAGCGCGGTCTGGATGAGCGATTGCAGCTGAGGGTCGGTGAAAACCTCACGCCAGCAGAGGAACGGAAGAGCAGTAGAGTCCTGCGGGGTCTCGGCGGCTTTGCGGTAGTCGTCGACAATCGCATCATTCTCCGGCAGGGAATACTTCTGGTATATGTGGCAGCTTGATAGTGAAGCCGCCACGGCAGCCAGAGCCAGAGACCTGAATAATATATTGGCTTTCATTAGTAGTCAGAGATATCTGAATGTTGAGTACTCCGCGGCCATACGGCAAGTATGGCCGCAGGAGTGATTATTTCTTGATTGCGTATTGTTCGATTTCCGAAGATAATTCCTCGACATCCTTGTCTTTCCACTTGACGGGCGAAATCTTCTCCTGTATAAGCTGGAAAGTGACGAAGAGCGCGGGGACGATAATCACCTGGAAAACCATACCGATAAGCATGCCGCCTACGGCTCCGGTGCCGAGAGCCTGATTGCCGTTTTTGCCGGCACCGTGAGCGAACATCAGCGGGAGCAGACCGATGATCATGGCCAGCGAAGTCATCAGAATCGGGCGCAGACGGGCCACAGCACCCTGGATCGCGGCATTGACCACACTCATGCCTGTCTTGCGTCGGTCGAGAGCGAACTCCACGATAAGGATGGCGTTCTTTGCCAGCAGACCGATAAGCATGATCAGCGCGATCTGGAGGTAAATATTGTTGGAAATATCCCGGAATCCGGCGAATATGAATGTGCCCATAAGACCGAATGGCACAGAGAATATGACGGCCCAAGGAAGGACATAACTCTCATACTGAGCCGAGAGCACAAGATATACGAACAGGAGCACAAGAGCGAATACGGAGCCCATCGATGTGCCTCCGGTGGCCTCCTCACGAGTCATGCCCGAATACTCGAAGGTATAACCGGTGGGGAGTGTGACCTCTGCCACACGGTTGATGGCCTCGATGGCCTGTCCGGATGATACGCCCGGAGCCGGCGAACCGGTGACGGAGATTGAAGTAAACATGTTGAAACGGTTGATAAGGTCCGGACCGTAGATGCGTTTCAGCGAAACGAAGTTGTCGATCGGAGCCATTTCATTTCCGTTGCGCACCTTGATCTGCTTGAGAGTCTCCGGAGAGACGCGCGCATCCGGCGACGCCTGCATCATCACACGGTAGAGCTTGCCGTATGAATTGAAGTTGGAGATGTACATGCCTCCGTAGTAACCCTGCAGAGCGGTCAGGATCGCATTCTGAGTCAGCCCTGCCTGCTTCACCTTCGCCACATCGATTTCCACCATATACTGCGGGAATGTGGGATTGAAAGTGGAGTAGGCCATCTGGATTTCAGGCTGAGCGTTGAGCTGCCCGATGAAGTTCTGATATACCTTGAAGAAATTATCAAGCGAACCTCCGGTCTTGTCCTGAAGCTTGATTTCAAAACCGTTGGTCATCGAATAGCCGGAAATCATCGGCGGCTGGAAGAACATGATAGTGGCGCCCTTGATTTTCTGACACTGTCCAAGCAGATTGGCCACCACGGCATCCGCCTGGTCCTGCGGTCGGGTGCGTTCGTCCCATGGCTTGAGCTTGATGATGAACGAACCGTAAGTATTGCCACGTCCGCCGATAAAGCTGAAGCCCATAATCTTGGTGCGCGACTTGACGGCAGGAATAGATCCGATGATAGAGTCGACCTGATTAAGGATTACCTGAGTGCGCTCCTGCGATGCAGCGGGAGGGAGAGTGACGGCACCCATTATAGTGCCGGTGTCCTCGTTAGGCACCAGACCTGTGGGAGTGCGGCTCATAAGCCATACGAGCACCGCGATTGAGCCGACCACGACAGCGAAACTTGTCACCTTATGGGCCACGAAGAACTTCACGATCCTGCGGTAGACGGCGAGCAGCCTGTCGAATACATTATTGAATGCATTGATAAATTCGCGGGTGAAGATTCCGATCAGAGCCAATATGGCCACAACGCATGCAATCACACTCTGAGTGACATTCTCAAAAGTATACCAACCGAGCACGAGGAATGTTATCGCGGCTACGAGGAGTATCGATGTCACGACCGGGGGGAATTTCAGGCGGAAACGTCGCTTGTAGGTTTCAGCCACGACCTCGCCGGCGGCAGAATAAGCCTCCTTCATGCGGGAGGCGAGGGGAGCGGCCTGGCCGTCGTCATTTTTGTGTGGCTTAAGGAAGAGGGCGCAGAGAGCCGGCGAGAGCGTAAGAGCGTTGACAGCCGACAGACCGATGGCCATAGCCATCGTCAGACCGAACTGACGGTAGAATATGCCCGAAGTGCCGCCAAGGAACGATACCGGAATAAACACAAGCATCATCACCAGCGTGATAGAGATCAGCGCACCGGCAATCTCACGCATCGCGTCGATTGACGCCTTTCGGGGCGACTTGTATCCTTGGTCGAGTTTGGCATGTACAGCCTCCACGACCACAATCGCATCATCGACCACAATCGCAATGGCAAGCACAAGAGCAGCCAGAGTTAGAAGGTTGAGGGTGAAGCCGAAGATATATAGCAGGAAGAATGTGCCGATAAGAGCCACCGGAATCGAGATGATCGGAATAAGAGTCGACCGGAAATCCTGAAGGAAGACAAACACCACGATAAACACCAGCACGAAAGCCTCGATAAGTGTTTTCACCACCTCATGTATAGATGCGAAAAGGAAATCGTTGGCACTCATCTGAGTCTCGATTACAAGCCCCTTCGGAAGTTCGCTTCGCGACTCTTCCAGAAGCTTTTCGATAGATTCGATTACCGAAGTTGCATTTGAGCCTGCGCTCTGGTAGACCACGAAAGCCGAACCGAGGTGTCCGCTGATATTCGAGCTCATCGTATAAGTAAGCCGTCCGAGTTCCACCTTCGCCACATCCTTAAGGCGGAGGATTTCACCGTCTGAACCGGCGCGGACAATGATGTCTTCAAATTCCTTGGCATTAGTCAGTCGTCCTTTGTACTTCATGATATACTGGAACGACTGGTTGCCCTGCTCTCCGAACTGTCCGGGCGCCGCCTCAATGTTCTGTTCGGCCAGCGCCGCCGTGATGTCGGACGGCATCAGTTTATACTGAGCCATAACATCCGGCTTGAGCCATATACGCATCGAGTAGTCGGCACCGAATGCAGAGGCATCACCCACACCGGGCACACGCTTCACGAGCGGGAGGATGTTGATAGCCACATAGTTATCGATAAACTGCTGAGAATAATTGTCTTCCGGGGCATAGACACCGCACACCATAAGCATCGATGTCTGCCTTTTCTGAGTGAGCACACCCACCTGTGTGACTTCCGCAGGGAGATAAGCCTGAGCCTTTGCCACACGGTTCTGCACATCGACGGCAGCCATGTCAGGGTCCATGCCCTGCTTGAAGTATACCTGAATTTCGGCCTGACCGTCGTTGGTGGCGGTAGAGACCATGTAGTCCATGTTCTCCGCTCCGTTAATCTGCTCCTCAAGCGGAGCAATGACAGAGTTCATCACCGACTCGGCGCTGGCACCTGTATAGGTGGTAGACACCTGAATTGTAGGCGGCGCAATCGAGGGGTACTGCTCGATCGGTATAGTGGCCAGTCCGAGCAGACCGAAAATCACGATAAAAATCGAGATTACGGTAGAAAGCACCGGCCTATTGATAAAATTATCAAGTTTCATATCATCATGGATATACCTCGTCATTCATCAGCCCGCAATAATATAGGGATAATCGGATGGCGAGGCCGGTTAGAATCAAAAAAAGATTATTGTTTAGCCTGAGAGGCGGCAGCGGGTGACTTCGGTTTGATCATCATGCCGTCCCGCACACTGATACCCACACCTTCGATTACGATCTGGTCGCCGGGCTTAAGTCCGGAAGTCACGATAAAATTCTGACCATCGTTGAGTTCTGATACCTGAATCGGAGTGGAATGCACTTTTGCGCTGTCGCCCACGACATAACAGAATCGCATGTCCTGGATTTCAAAAGTAGCGGCCTGTGGAATCTGGATGGCCCCGTTGGAAGTGGTAGGCAGCAGGATATTGCCGGTATTGCCGCTTCGCAGCATACCGTCGGGATTTGGGAACTGCGCCTTTACCTGCGCGCTTCCCGTAGCGGAGTCGAGCACACCCGAAATTGACACGATTTTGCCCGGGTGTGAATAAATCTCACCATTGGCGAGCTGTAGCTGCACCGGCGGCATGGCATTCTTGGCGGCCTCGACCGAGCGTTTGCCGCCGTCAGTGAGAGCGAGGATTTCCTTCTCGGTCATAGAGAAATAGGCATCCATATCACCATTGTCGGATAGCACGGTCAGCATTGTCGACGGGCTAACGAGCGTCCCTTCCTTAAAGTCGATTGTGCCGATTACGCCCGAAGTCGGGGCCGTCACAACAGAATACGAGAGATTCTTCTGAGCCGCCACAAGAGTTGCATTTGCCTGATTCAGCTGAGCCTTTGCCGCATTCAGGGCATCGACAGATGTCTGATATGCCGGAGCGCCGATGATGTTCTTGTCGAGAAGGAGCTTGTTGTTGTTGGCATTTGTCTGAGCCGTATTGACGTTAGCCTGAGCCACGGCCACGGCGGCCTTTGCCTGGTCGACGGCCGCCTGAAGCGCGACCTTGTCGATTTCGAAGAGCACTTGGCCTTTGGACACGCGCTGTCCTTCGCTTACACATACCTTTGTGAGGAATCCTGTGGCCTGCGGACGTATCTCAACGTCGTTGACGCCCTGAAGCGAGGTGGGATAGCTGGTCATCAGTGTGGCATCGTCAGTCTCGACGGTCATCACTGCGAGTTCAGGGAGCTGCTGTGCGGCTTGCCCTACATCTTTCTTACATCCTGTAGAAATTATGCCGAGAGCCAGAATGGCGGAGCCGGCATACAAAATGTTGCATCTCATAAATATAAAGAAATGGTTGTTGGATAATCGGGGTTTATGGTTGAAATGCCATGTAGCCCGTCCCCGTCCTTGTTATAGTGGAGAAGATACGCTCTTCCATAGCATTTTAACGTCTAAGATGAATATAAGTTTAGGTAAGGGTCAAAATTTAAATCAAGTAGCTGCAAAGAAAAATCAGCAGACAAGCTCTAAAACCAAAGTATAAAAAATAGTTTTCATTTACCCTTTAAAAGATACCGTTGGAGAAGTCGGAGAGTCGGCATTTCCAAGGTATCTCTTATTAAATTCAGAATGGTGAATCAGCAGAAGTGTATTCCGGCGAGGTGGGGGAAGAAGACCTATTCTTTATCGTCATGGGTAAATTCCGGTGGAGTCCCGGCATCATCGTCATTGCCGTCGGCCTGATTCCGGCTTTCCGCAGAATCCTGACGCGAGTCATGAGATTTTGAAGAGTGAGTGATATCACCCACAATCTCATCGACTTTAGAGTCGGCTGCCGAAGCCGACTTGCCGTCGTCATTCAGCTTCTTTTCGCGAGCCATTTTGTCGGCGGCATTGAGTTCCATGATTTCATCGGTGCGTGATTTCCATTTGCGTTTGCCGAGTATTGCCTCCACATCATCGTGAAGAATCACTTCCCGCTCGATAAGCATGTCGCGTATGGCATTATGCTGCGCGGCATACTCCTTCAGAATGCTTTTGGCCCGCTCATACTGTTCATTGATGATGCGGGCTATCTCGTCGTCAATGAGCTTGGCGGTCTCTTCGGAATATGGTTTCTGGAACCCGTAATCCTGCCCGGTGCTGTCTACATAATTCAGGTTCGGCAGGCGGTCGCTCATGCCATACATTATTACCATTGCGCGAGCGATTTTTGTAGCCCGCTCCAGATCATTGCTGGCGCCAGTCCCGATTTGACCGAGGAACACCTCTTCGGCGGCACGTCCGCCCAGTAGTCCGCATATCGAGTCGAGCAGAGCCTGAGTGGGCACAATCTGACGAGCCTCCGGCGCATACCAGGCGGCGCCGAGAGCGCGTCCGCGCGGCACGATAGTCACCTTCACCAGCGGGTCGCCGAAGCGTATCAGCCATGAGATTGTGGCGTGACCGGCCTCATGGGTTGCAATAGATTCCTTCTCTTCCGGCGTAATGATTCGAGAGCGCTTCTCAAGTCCACCGACGATTCGGTCGATTGCTCCCATGAAGTCCTGAAAATCCACAGAATCCTTATTGTTTCGGGCCGCTATAAGGGCGGCCTCGTTGCATACGTTGGCAATGTCGGCGCCAGAGAAACCCTGAGTCTGACGGGCGAGTTGCTCGACATCAAGTCGGCTGTTGACCTTCAGATTGCGCAGATGCACGTTGAAGATTTCGATACGGTCGGTGAGTTCCGGCAGGTCGACATATATCTGACGGTCGAATCGTCCGGGACGCAGCAGAGCCTTGTCGAGCATGTCAGCCCGGTTGGTTGCCGCCAGAATGATCACACCGTTATTTGACCCGAATCCGTCCATGGCTGTCAGCATCTGGTTGAGAGTGTTCTCGCGCTCGTCATTTCCACCCATGCTTGGATTCTTGCCGCGAGCGCGTCCTACGGCGTCAATCTCATCGATGAATACGATGCATGGCGCCTTTTCGGCGGCTTGTTTGAAGAGGTCGCGGACGCGAGCGGCTCCGACACCTACAAACATCTCCACGAAATCAGAACCCGATGTAGACAGGAAAGGCACATTGGCCTCGCCGGCCACAGCCTTTGCCAGCAGTGTTTTACCCGTTCCGGGAGGCCCTACAAGTAGCGCCCCCTTGGGTATTTTCGCACCTAATTCAGTGTATCTCTGCGGATTTTTCAGGAATTCCACAATCTCTTCGATTTCCACTTTCGCTTCGGCCAGACCTGCCACATCCTTAAATGTGACATTCGTGCCGCCAGACTTGTCGAATACTTTAGCGCGGGATTTTCCGACACTGAATATTCCGCCGCCTCCTCCCTGACCATTACTCATGCGGCGCGACATGATTATCATAAAGAGGATAAAGAGAGCGATCGGCCCGAAATACCAGAATATTTTCATCAGGTCGGATCCCTTCTCATAGGTCACTTCCATCTCCGGTTTGCCTTGCTTTACGAGAGCGGAATTCCATCGGTCGATTTTATCGCTGATTTTGTCGGCCGAAGGGATTGTGGCCTTAAGCAGTATTTCCGAACTGGCGGAGTACTTCGGGTCAATGTGCTGCTGCTTGAGTCCGGTGTCGTTGAGGTGTCCCTCGGCGATGCCTGACTCAGCGATTACAGTTATTTTGTCAAACTGTCCGGATGCGGCGGCATCTTCAAACTGTGTCCAGTTGACAGTTTTTACCTGAGAGTTGTCCTGGAAGTAGTAGAGGCCGAGCAGACACAGTATTATAAGCGCATACATCCAGTACATATTGAATATAGGGCGCTTTTGCTGTTGGTTGCGGTTCGGCTTTTTGGGTATGAGGTTCATATCGGATTCTTGTCGAAAAATGAATTATAGAGAGAGCAGGATGCGTGAAGGATGGGCGTGGTCAGTCGATGTCGGGCAGGCAGGTGCTCGTGCCGTCACTCCATAGCTCCTCAAGACGGTAGAATTCACGCACTTCGGGCTGGAAGACATGGAGCATCACACTGCCGTAGTCTACGATGATCCACTGGGCGTTGCGGTATCCGTCAGTGGCATATGGTCGTATATGAAGCCTGCGTCCCACTTCATCGCGCACATTGTCGGCAATGGCGCTTACCTGGGCTGAAGAGCGGGCCTGACAGATTATAAGCGCCGGAGCCGGACTGGATTCGATATCCGACAGGTCGATAATCTGTACTTTCTGTCCTTTCTTGTCATAAATGGCTTCGATGATGGTGGCCTGAAGCTCCGAAGGTGATTGCATATATATGGGTTAACTTATTGATTACTATTAATAACAATGCCAAGAGGGGTGGAATCCCACATGACGGCCCACCCCTTCTATGCTTTATAACAACAAAATTACAAAAAATATCTCAGATAGAAACTTTAAAAAATGCAAAATCAAATATAGGAGACGCTTGAACGACTTTATCATCCGTAAGTGGCGGTCGGCAGCAGAGATTTAATTATCCGTGTCGGTCAGAGCCTTGTGGATACTGACTGTGTCGGGTATTTTCAGAACGGGTAACGTGATTCAATGACGCTCCAGTCAATGATATTCCATAATTTTTTCAGATATTCCGGGCGTCGGTTCTGATAGTCGAGGTAGTAAGCGTGTTCCCAGACATCGAACACCAGAATCGGGTTAAGACCTCTTGTAAGAGGATTTTCGGCATTTGAAGCTTTGATAATCTCAAGTTCACCTTCAATATTGTTGGCAAGCCATACCCATCCGCTCCCGAATACAGAAGTCCCCGCCTCCTCCATCTTCTTCTGGAACTCCTCGAATGAGCCAAACTGCTTTTCAATCTGTGCCATCAGTTTGCCACCGGGTGCTTTCTGTCCCTGAGGCTGAAACTGGAAGAAATAGAAGATATGGTTCCAGGCCTGAGAAGCATTGTTGAAGAGAGGGCCGTCACTCTCTATTATGATGCGCTCCAGTGGCATGTCGGCATATTGAGTCCCCTCGATCAATCGGTTGAGATTGTCGATATAGGCTTTTTCGTGTTTCCCGTAATGATATTCGATAGTCATCGGTGAGATTATCGGACTCAGAGCATCCGGTGCATAGGGGAGTATAGGCTGAGTGAATTTCATAGTACAATATAAGTATTTTAGTTAATCGGGTTGCGGCAGCTGCCGTAAGTACCGGGTCATGGCCGCGTGGCAGTCGATGCAATCCGAAAATATAACATCCGTAGCGGCCCGATGGTTTATCATAGAGAATATGCGTTATGTAGGAATGCCTTATCCTCGCCGTATGCTTCGTATAAACATATTCTGCTGTACGACAAGTCGGAGGCGAAAAGAAGTCGCAGATTGTATAAAAGATTCCCTTTCAATTGCTATCGGTCAGATTTGAACACTTACTTAATCTTCCGAAAGCCCCCTTCGCACTTGCACATGTTTTTTCGTGAATAGGTGTCTAAATACTGCATTCTTGTGAATGGATTTTCAAATTAACGAAATTTAACATCTAAATTAGGGTAAATTTAATTAAAATTATTAAATTTGCAGCATTGGTAATATTGCCAGTTATTATTGCTGAATCAAATATTATGAGCAAATTTGTGTTAAAAGTCGTCAGAGAGGATGATGTCCTTGCTCCCTCCGCATTGCTGATGCTGCGTGGGGGATTAGCTAATGGGTGTGTGGCAAACAAGTGTGGGTCATTCTCGGGTGAATGTGATAATAATACCTGTGTCACATTCAGCGGCATCTGTGGTGTTAACAGCTGTCAAACAGACAAGTGTGTCGGCTATCAGATTGTGCTGCCATGTAGTACGAAATTTGGATGTGGAGTAGAATCCGTAGAGGCTAAAACGAATCTTTGATACACTCCCGGAAATGTGAAATTATATGGTAATCTTAGTAATATAAGATTACTCGTATATGAATCCAGTAAATCTTATGGTTGGACAAATTGG
>DKWX01000065.1:0-22604 GCA_002491945.1 Porphyromonadaceae bacterium UBA7141 | reverse complement strand
CCAATTTGTCCAACCATAAGATTTTTTTAACGTTCGGTACTTCTTAAATTCCTTAATCATCATATGTAATATGTTTGTGCTATCAAGATTTTGTAAGGTGTTTTCAAGGGGTGATGTATTCCTTTTATACAATTCAAAGAGAAATAATTTTTATGAGCTCTCCAGAGATGCTTATGAATTTATTCAGTCAATACAAAATGAGGGAAGTATATCAGATTCTCATTCAGAAGACGAAAAAGAATTTATAGAGTTGTTAAAGGAGAAAGAGATACTTGTTAATCCATTGGCAGACGATGCGTATGTCGATGACATTGTTATCGCACGCAATACAATGTCGTATTCCAGAACAAATATCTCATTGACAATTGCTCCAACACTGATGTGTAATTTGCGTTGTCCCTATTGTTTCGAACAGAATAAACCAATAGGAATAATGGATGACAACACGGCTGATGGAGTAGTTGAGTTTATACGAAATCAGGATGCGGCAAAAACGCTTAACGTGACTTGGTTTGGAGGAGAGCCACTTATTTGTACAGACAGAATTGATTATCTTCTTGAGCGTTTTAATCGCTTGGAGGATATAAGTCTGATAAATCATAGCATTGTGACCAACGGGACATTAATAGATGATAAAGTAATCTCATTATTCCGGGAATATCCTCTGAATGATATGCAGATAACTCTTGATGGGAATGAATGCCATCATAACAAGAAAAGATTTCATGCTGATGGCTCAGGTTCTTTTGATGAGATTATGTGCAATATTGAGCGCATAAGTACTGAATTACCCGAGGTAAAATTATCCATACGCATAAATGTCGACAATTCAAATTTCAGAGACTACTCTGAGGTCGCAGACCTGCTTGACAGTAAATTTGAAGGAAAAAATGTATCCTATTACCCTGGTATACTGATTGCAAATAAAGGATGTGAAAGCGAGACATTCTTTACGAGCCGCGATTATGTCGAATTTATGCGTTTGCTCAGACAATCAGGTAAATCAATATCATATCCTACGCATCATGCCAATAAAGGTTGTTGTGCTACTGGAATAGCAAGTCATGTCATAGGCCCCAGAGGTGAACTCTATAGATGTTGGGAACATGTAGGTGTTCCGCAAAACGAAATAGGATCTATTTTTGATAATAAGATTACTAATCCGAGACTTTTTAGGGCATTTATGCTGCATGGGACAGGTGTGGATGATAACAATTGCAGAAACTGTCTATTGTTTCCGATATGTTCATGCGGATGCCCCAATAAGAGAGTCGATAATCTGTTGAATGGTTCTAAGAATGATTTGTGCAGTGTTTATAAGAACAATGATGAAGGCGCGTTGGAGGACATGCTATATGAGTATTATCTCCAGACAGTGAAATGAGTTTTCAATTCTATGTCAGTTGGAGTATGTATGGATTCCGGATTCATCATTTTGTCAGTGAGATTTTTTTAGAGTAATTATAACTAAATAGTATTATAGATTATGATGAAGCATCGTGGAAAAATAGGGGGGCTGGGAGTAGGATTATTTAGGGTTGCAATCATACTCCTTTTTTGGGGAGTTTCGCAATCTGAGGCAGTCGGAGCATCGCTTGCCGATAATGATATAGAGCCGGCGGAGCAATCAGATGAAGCATTGCCTGACAGTGTGAAGGTGACAGAACTTGAAGATTTTGTGGTGAATGGTCGCACTCAGAGAGTCGTGAAATACGGTGTGGAATATATCCCCGACAAGAAGACGAAAAAAGTATCTCAGAATGCATCAGATCTGCTACTTCACATGCAGATCCCACAGCTGAAGGTCAATCCTGTCGATTCAAGTGTAAAGACAATGTTGGGCGGCTCGGTTTCTGTGTTTATAAATTATATACCTGCCACAGCTCAGGATATGGACGGCTTGCGACCGGAGGATGTACTCAGGGTAGAGGTGCTCAATTATCCTGAAGACCCGAGGTTCGGGAGCGCTGCCAATGTGGTGAATTTCATTTTGGTGGAGTATGAATGGGGCGGATATACAAAAGTGGATGGCACCGGATCCATATTTGGAACGGATAATTTTGATGGCAGTGTATATTCGAGATTTGTGACCGGGAAATGGACTATGGATGCGAGTGGCAACGTAGGTATATTGCATTCAGACTTATGTGAGACAGATGCCACTCGAATTTTCAAGAATGTGGAATATGACGGAGTTGTTTACCCGGAGATAGTGAAACGCGAACAGGGTGGAAAGAACTATCTTTATCAGTCCAATTCCCAATGGGCGTCGGTGCGTATGGCGTATAACGACTCGACAAGTCAGATTTTGCATACTTTATCATTCAATAGGTCGGGGACTCCTCGGGTTAGAAATACATCCGATGTCACATACAGTGCCGCTATACCGGCGTCTACATCGTACCGCGAGTCAGGTTCGCAATCAATTTCACCGGCTGTATCCGGCTACTACGTGTTTAGTCTCCCTGCTAACAATTCCATAGTGGCGAAGTGGAATTTCAGTTATGCTGAGAATAAAAACCACAGCATTTATCGAGTAGGGGAATTGAGCGAGATAGCAAACTCCAGTCGAGAGAAAGTATATGCTCCCAATGGTACTTTTCAATATTCCCAACGTATGGGCCATGACAATACATTGCGTGCAACGTTGATTACGTCCAATGCCATATACAATACCGGCTATGCAGGGTCCTATGCAGGCACACAGAAACTGGTATCTTCGGAGAATATGCTGTTTATGGAATATATGCAGAGCTGGAGGTGCGGACTGAATCTTTTTTCCAGAGTGGGGGTATCATACGTGCTCGGTCGGGTGAACGGTACAAATGAATTGTCGGAATGGAATCCGCGTCTGGGATTTCAGCTTTCATATGCGCCAGACAGTAAGAATTTCTTAAGTCTGGAGGGATGGTGGGGCAACAGTCATCCATCGCCCTCGTCAGCCAACAGCGCTCTTGTGCAGGACAATGAGCTGCTATGGATTCAAGGTAATCCGGATTTGCGAAACACTCTTTTTGCGAAAGCGACACTGAAGTATTCATATATGCCGATAAATGAATTCGGAATGTTTGTGTTATTTGAATATAATGGCAATCCGAATAAGCAGGCAAGAGAATTCTATGACATCCCCGGACTCAACGGATTGGTGTCACGTACAATCAACAGCGGCAACGCGCACAGGTATACGGGCTGTCTTGGATTGACAGGATGGCTCCTGAACAGATCGCTTACATTGCATGTAGATGTCCTCCCCGAACGTACTGTTCTTACCGGATGCGATGCGCAGTCGATGAATATGCTTTCTGCATACGCTGATGCACAGTATTTGCGTAATAACTGGTCAGTGTATCTCTTTTATCGAACTCCCAGACGCTATATTGACGCATGGTCGATGGGAGTGAGAGCGAAGTATCCTGACAGCTATGGAATCATCGTGAATTATGCAGTCGGGAACTTTAAATTTGGATTTAGATTCCTTAATTGGTTCAAAACAAGGGGATTCGCTGACTTGGAAATGCAATCAGACAGATATGATTTCTATAATCATGAGGCTTTTACAGATGCATCACGAATGCTGGGAATGTCGATACAATACACCTTCACTTACGGCAAAAAGGTGGACCGTGGAGGTGAAATCAATAAGATCAGCGCACCTGAAAGTTCCGTGCTGCACTGATATCAGGAGAGGGGAAGGCGGTAGCCTTCCCCTCTCTTAATGTCGGATGAATCGTACAGTCTGCCTGAAAATTGATATTTCAAGTCCCTTTTGGTGTGCAGTTCAAATTTTGACGCGGTCTGATAACTGTAGAGTTAATCCGGAGAGGCGCTTTCAGTCGAATATGGCGTCCCAGTCCTTGTAGACGGGCTGGTACCCTACGAGGCGGATAGCCTTTTCGACTTCGGCGGGAGTCCGGGAGTCGCAGACTTCGAACTGCTCGAGTTCCTCGTCCTTATGAGTGTATCCGCCGGGTTCGGTGCGGCTTCCGGCGCTCATGGATGTCACCCCGAGAGTCGCCATATTGTCGCGCAGCAATGCCGGTTCGCGTGTGGAATATGATATGTCGGCGTCATGGTCAAATAGCCGGAATGCGAATGTAAGTTGGGCCAGCTGCCTGTCGGAAATGATGCTTTTTGGCTTGAATCCGCTTTCAGAAGGGCGCATACGCGGGAAATTGACAGAGAAACGCGATTTCCAGTACTTCTTTTGCAGATATCTCAGATGTCGGGCCAGCATCACCACATCCCCTCGCCAGTCCTCCAGTCCAAGCAGCGCCCCCATGCCTATTTTATGCACGCCGGCCTCCCCAATGCGGTCGAACCCGTTTAGCCGCCAGTCGAAAAACGACTTCATCCCCCTGGGATGATATTTGCCATATGATTCGCGGTGATAAGTCTCCTGGAAGCATACGACGCCGTTGAGTCCGGCGTGTGTAAGGCGTTCGTAGTCGGCGCTGCGCATCGGCTGCACCTCGATAGTGAGATTATGGAAATACGGACGGCACACCTTAAGGACCTTTTCAAGATAGTCTACACCGCAGAGAGAAGGATATTCTCCGGCCACGATAAGCAGATTCTCGAAAGGGGCCAGTCTTCTGATGGCTCGGCATTCCTCCTCAACCTGCTGCAGCGAGAGTACAGTCCGCTCCATGGGATTGTCGTGATTGAATCCGCAGTAGACGCACTTGTTAGTGCAGGCATTGCCCACATACATCGGGATATAAAGAGAGATAGTCTTGCCAAACCGTTCGGCGGTGAAATGTCGGCTCAGAGCGGCCATCTCATCAATGCGGGGAGCGGCCGCTTCCGATATAAGCGCGGCGAAATCTTCGGGCGACAGCGGGGTGGCATTAAGCCGGGCTTTGCGTATCGCACGTTCGACATCGGCGGCGGAGGCTTGTTCCACCATCCTCACCGTCTCATCCCAGTCGTAGCGCCCTATAATATCGGCATAACCGCGACCAAAGATATGGTCGCGGTCAGGATCTGATACTTTACGAGTCATCATTGTCGTGTGGCTGGTTACTTGTCGCATTCTTCCGCAATGTTCTGCGATATGCGCATCGCACAGAAATTCGGACCGCACATAGTGCAGAACTTATCATCGGCATCGGGTGCAGAGCGTCGCGACTGGAGGTAGAAGCGTTTTGCCTTTTCAGGGTCGAGCGACAGATTGAACTGGTCTTTCCACCTGAATTCATAGCGGGCTTTCGAGAGAGCGTCGTCGCGGACGGAAGCTCCCGGGAATCCCTTGGCCAAATCGGCTGCATGAGCTGCAATCTTATATGTGATCACACCCTCGCGCACGTCATTGAGGTCAGGAAGGGAGAGATGCTCCTTGGGGGTGACGTAACAGATCATGGCAGTGCCGAGATTCGAGATTATCGCCGCACCGATTGCAGATGTGATGTGGTCGTAGGCCGGAGCGATATCAGTGGTCAGAGGTCCGAGAGTATAGAAAGGGGCATTGTCGCAGGTGGTCTTCTGTCGTTCCATATTCTCTGCAATCTTGTGCATGGGTACGTGTCCGGGGCCTTCGATAAGCACCTGCACGTCATGCTCCCACGCCTTGCGGCAGAGTCGGCCGAGGACATCGAGCTCAAGGAACTGAGCGCGGTCGTTGGCGTCATGGGTCGAACCCGGGCGCATTCCATCTCCCAGCGAGACTGCGACATCATACTTATTTAGAATTTCGCAGATTTCATCAAAGTGTGTGTAAAGAAAACTTTCCTGATTGTGCAGCACCGTCCACTGGGTCATTATAGAGCCTCCGCGGCTCACACATCCCGTAAGGCGCTCCTTCACCAACTCTGCATGTTCGCGGAGCACCCCGGCATGAATAGTGAAATAATCCACACCCTGCTCACACTGTTCGATCAGTGTATCGCGATAGATTTCCCAAGAGAGTCTGCGCACGTCTCCGTTCACCTTCTCAAGAGCCTGATAGATAGGCACGGTGCCTACGGGCACCGGGCAGTTGCGTACAATCCATTCGCGAGTCTCATGAATATTGTCGCCCGTCGAGAGATCCATCAGAGTGTCGCCCCCCCAATAGCAGCTCCAGACGGCTTTGGCCACCTCCTCTTCGATGCCCGAAGACAGGGCGGAATTTCCGATATTGGTGTTGAGCTTTACGCTGAAGGCCGAACCAATCACCATCGGTTCAGCCTCCGGGTGGTTGATATTGGCAGCGATGACGGCGCGTCCTGCCGCTACCTCATCGCGCACGAATTCCGGAGTGATGTGCGATTTAATGCCACGCTTCTCATTGTCGAGATTCTCGCGTATCGCCACATACTCCATCTCCGGAGTGATTATACCCTTTCGGGCATAATGCATCTGAGTGACGCGGTGTCCCTCCTTAGCCCTACGAGGCTTGTGGGCCACAGGGAAGCGGATGGCGTCAAGTTCGGGATTATCCCGGCGAGCGCGGCCGTATTCACTTGTGATGTCGGGCTGCACTTCGGTGTCATTACGCTGTTCGACCCAGGCCTCGCGGTGGCGTGGCAGCCCCTTGTTGATATCCACCGTATAGTCAGGATCGGTGTAAAGGCCGCTGGTGTCGTATACTGTGATATCCTCATTCGGATACTCCACACGTTTGCCATCTTCGATTTTAACGGTAGGGTACTGGTGGATTACTCTCATTCCCACCTTTATCGGGAAAAGCTTACCCTCGACATAGACTTTATCTGAATTCGGATATGCCGAGAGGTCGATATTATCGATTTTCATGAATTGTAATGGTAAGTATCTTATTTATAATAATCTTTGGCCGCGCGGTGCATCTTCTGCGGTGCAGATATTCCGGTCAGGCAGTCAAGTTCTATTATAGGTCATTGAGGAAAGAAGTGAGAGGAGAAGTGGGCTGAGCCATGACCGAGGTGCCACCCAGTCCGGCGAGGAATGCCTCTCGCCCTGCCTCCACGCCCTTGGCGAACGCCCGGGCCATTCTCACAGGGTCGTCGGCCACGGCTATGGCCGTATTGACCAGCACCGCGTCTGCCCCCAGCTCCATCGCCTCGGCGGCATGTGAGGGCGCGCCCAGGCCGGCATCTATAATCACCGGCACGTTGCTCTGCTCGATGATGATTCGGAGCATGTCGCGAGTCAGCAGGCCACGGTTGGTGCCTATCGGGGCTCCGAGAGGCATGACCGCAGCCGATCCTGCTTCTTCGAGACGCTTGCAAAGCACCGGATCTGCCTGGATATAAGGCAGCACCACAAATCCTTCAGCCGCCAGCACCTCAGTGGCCTTAAGAGTCTCGATCGGGTCGGGCATCAGGTAGCGTGGGTCGGGATGGATTTCGAGTTTGATAAAAGGAGTGCGGAATATCTCGCGGCTCATGCGTGCGGCCAGTACCGCTTCGCCGGCATCGCGCACTCCCGATGTGTTGGGGAGGAGCTGCACCCGTTCGCGGTTGATATGAGTGAGCATATCGTCGGTGGCCTCATTCATCATGTTGATTCGCTTCATTGCGACCGTAATCATTTCCGAACCGGAGGCAATGATGGCTTCAAGCATCTTTTCGGAAGAGGGGAACTTGCCGGTGCCCACAAAGAGGCGAGAAGAGAAACTACGCCCACTGATTTTAAGGATATCGTTCATAGTCAAGATGTTATATTGTGTTGTCATACTCCTGCAGGGAGCATGGCGATAAAGTTGCGAGTGGCCTGCGCCATATCATCGGCAAAGGCGATTGCTCCGCTTATGGCCAGACCGTTGCATCCGGCCTCAAGCAAAGGCTGCACATCCTCAGTGCGAATGCCGCCTACGGCCACACAGGCTATATTGATTTCAGCGGTCTGCATCTGATCGCAGATCCGGGCCACGCCGTCCTGACCGAGAATCGGAGCGAGATTAGCCTTGGTGGCAGTGTTGCGGAACGGGCCGATGCCGATATAATCGATGTCAAGCGAACGCACAGCCTCAATATCGGCGAACGTATTGGCCGTGACGCCGATTACGGCCAGCGGGCCGAGCTCAAGACGCGCCTTCGAAGGGGGCATGTCGCTTTTGCCGAGATGCACACCTGTGCAATTGACATCGCGGCATACGTCGACATAATCATTGATAATCAGGAAAGCTTCCTTCTCATCAGTGAGAGGCTTGATGATTCGGGCCATTTCGGCCACTTCCTCCAGTGTAGCCTCCTTCATACGCAGCTGAATCCAACGGCACCCGCCTTCGAGTACCGCCTTCACCTGCTCTGGAATCGGGCGGGGACATTGAGTATTGGTTATGTATTGCAGCATAAGTATTAGATTTGATGTGGCATCCGCATGATTGCGGCAATTTCTTCAGCCCCCCTCCCGTAGAGAGCGGGAGCCGCGTGAGGCGAAAAATCCGTCATTATGTCAACACCCTTGACGCCGATTTGGATTCATCGGGCGGGATGCAAATGCAAAAATAGCGAAATAAAGTGGAATAGCCACTATTTTTACTAATGAAGTCGTTTAAACTTTTCAAATTTTACAGACGTGGCAGAGATGCAACAGGTCGCTTGTCGGTTACTTGTCAGGCCGCTGCATATCCCACAGGTATCCGAGCATCGCTCCACCGGCGAATCCAAGTCGTCTCAGCATGGGGAAGGTCTCGGGAGTCACACCACCGAGGGCGATGATGCGACAGGGAGCATCGGCAATAGCCTTGGCAAGAGCCGGAAGTAATTCTGGAGGGAACGCCGAAGAATAGCCGTGTTTGGAGATTGAATCAAAAATAGGGGAGAGGAATGCGTAGTCAAGTCCATGACATTCGTCAAGCTCGGCCAACGAGTGGCATGACCTGCTGACCCGGAGGGGATAAGCGCGGGTCCAGGCCGGCGGCTCCGGATGACGGGAATTGAGATGTATCCCCCCGACATCGAGCTTCTGAGCAATGCTGAAATGCCCGTGCAGAGTCAGGCGGCGGCGCAGATGCTGCGGAATCTGCAGGATGAGTCGCTCCATCTGCCGCACATCGGCATCGGGATGGCGTAAATGGATATAGTCAATCTCCCCGGATTCCAGCCATTCGGCGATGCGCACAGCTTCATCAGCCCCTATCCATGGAGTCGTGATGCCGATAGTCTGCATCGTCTCCTCACCCTCCATATGCAGCCGATATAATCATGATGGAATCCATATTATGCAGCGGGGTGTCTACGTGCCGCGGAGCAGGAATCAACTGAGAATTAATGGCCACAGCAGTACCGGCCACCGGGATATGGCGCCACTCAAGCAGTCGGGCCACGTTAGTGACAGATTCGGGCAATTCCGTGACAGACCCGTTGAGAATTACAGAAATCTTCATATAGCGAAATAGATTATAGATAGGTGTGTTCAAATTTAACCGACAGCAAAAGAACGGGAATCCTTTATGCAATTAAATTTGAACACTTACTAAAATTTGAACACTTACGTAAGTAATAGGCAGCGAAGGACAACCGACTTCATTTGGTCGCATCCGTAAGGTCTGACATAAAAGAGGAATTATCCTTCGCGGCTATCTGGCTGATGAATAAATGTTAAAATTCGAAACCACACATATCAATTCATGAATCCCGGACTATCCCCGAACATTAGATTCAATCCGTTGCCCGGCGATTCCGGCACCTTGAGAATAGAGAAAGCCGGACCTTTGCCCGATTTGAAAAGGCGCCATTCCTTGCCACCTTCAAGAAAGATGTACATCAGGCGCTTTGCCAGCGGGAGAGCTACATTCAGGTTGACATCCTGAGCGAGGAGCGAAGCAATGGCGGAGGAGTATACGCATCCGGTGCCGTGGGTATTGGGAGTGGCTACTTTTTCTCCGCCGAGCATTTCAACATGATATACATTATGATTATCCGATTCATCCTGACCGGTTTCATCATCCGAAGGATTGCGGAGCAGAATGTCGGTATATCGGTCGCCATCGTCATTATGTCCGCCGGTCAGCAGCACAGCCGGGATGTCGTAGAACTGTCGGAGTAAATTGATTCGATAGATATATTTGGCCATTGAACCCATTGCGAGCAACTGTTCGGGCACATCCTGACCATATATTTTTTCAGCGGGCCTGACGAGTTGCTTCAATTCCGGATAATTCGGCGTCACCAGATCCACCTGCGACATGAAAAAGGCCAGCGCTCCCGTATCCTCCCACCAGTCGGCCGAGAAATTCTCAGCGCCGTCGGTAGGACGCATCACAGGGTCGAACACCACCGGCCCGTGGTCGTTCTCACTCAGCAGCATTGCAAGCACCGCCATGTGTCGGGCAGAAGGGAGCATGCCAATTTTCACAGCATCCGGGCGCACATTCTTAAGCACGGCCACAAGCTGGTCAGTGAAAATCTCGATATCAGCCTGCTGCATTCTTCGGAATCCCTCAGGCCCCTGCGATGTGATGCAGCTCACCACAGGCATCGGATAGCACTGCAGTGTGCGCACGACGCTGATATCAGCAGCCAGACCTGCTCCTCCGGTGCAGTCGGTGCCCCCGATGATCAATACGATTTTATCTTTCTGCATAATTATAGTGATTAAGACCGCGGGTTGCGGTCGGATTCCGGCAGGGCCGATTCAATCTCATCAAAACACCGGGCCATAAGACGCTTTGTATTGAATCCCTTCTCATCCGGGAAGATGGGAGGATGGATAGTGAGCGTGATTCGCCCCGGAGTAGTGTTGTAGGTAGTGCGGGGCATGCGCCGGAACGCCCCGTCAATCGTAATCGGCACTACCGGCAGGCGGTATTCAGCCGCCAGCATGAAGGCGCCTCGCTTGAAAGGGATCATGCGTCCGTCGAATGTGCGACTCCCTTCGGGGAAAATTACGAGCGACATGCCACCCTGCAGGGTCTTCTCCGATTCCTGGATAGTGGTGCGTATCCCTGTCACCGACGAATCATCGACCATCACATGCCCTGCACGCCGACAGGCCTTGCCGACGAGGAAAATCTTCTCCAGCTCCTTCTTCATCAGCCACTTGAAGTCGTGATTCAGATAGCCGTAGATGCTCCAGATGTCGAAAGCGCCCTGATGATTGGCCACAAAGACATAGCTCGTGTGAGGGTCGATATTTTCCCGTCCCCTGACCACGACCTTGACAAATAAGAGAGAGCATACGCACCGGCTCCAGATATGAGCCGGATAATAGCCCCAGAAGTGATTGCCGCACAGTGTGGTCATCACGATTGTCACCAGAGCGGTGAGGGCAGTAATCACCACGAGAATCGGATAGGCGACACACCACTGATAGATACGATAGAAGAAAAGCATTGTGTTGGCTGTGAAGAGTTATTAATTATCACTTTGCATCAGAGGCATCAAGATGCACGTCAAGCTGCGGGAATGGGAACGAGAATCCCTCCTTGGGGAGCTGGGTGAAGAACCGTGCATTCATGTCGAAATAGAGTCCCCAATAGTTGGAGCTGTGAGTCCAGGCCCTGACAGTCAGATTGATGCTGCTGTCGGCCATTTCATTTAGCCCTACGAATGGAGCACAGTCAGCCTTGGTGCGGGTGGTATTGCCGGGATCCTGCCCGGCGCGCATGTCATTGGCGTGGCGTCGGCGCTTATGGCTACGCGACTCGGTGACACGTCCCCACCATGAAGCCGGGCGGGAGAGGTCGTCATCCTCATCCGTTTTTTCGTCATTGGCCTTGGCCTCCTCGCGGGCTTCGTCGGCCGACCGTCCCCTCCGGGCCATGTCATCTTCCACATATTTCTCCACGACCCTCTCGTCGGCAAGCAGGATTCGCCTGATGGCTGCGGCGGCTGCCTCGTAGTCAGTGTCATAGGATAGACTGACAGTCCAGTCGACACGGCGGTAGCTCTCGGTGGAATAATTATTGATCGATCCTGTGGAGAGTCCGCCGTTGGGTATGATGATACGCTTATTGTCGGGGGTATTGATTACCGTGTGGAAAATCTGGATTTCACTTACCGTACCGGCATAACCCTGCGCCTCGATATAGTCGCCCACCTTATAAGGTTTAAGCAGCAGGATAAGCACTCCGCCGGCGAAGTTCTGAAGCGTTCCGCTCAGAGCCATGCCGATTGCTACGCCCGCCGAGGCGAAGATGGCCAGAAAAGAGCTGGTCTCCAGACCGATGATACCCACAATCGTGATTATGAGGATGAAATAAAGCACCATCCTTATCAGAGAAAGCACAAAAGTGGTGAGCGAAGGGTCGACGTGGCGGCTGATCATGAGCTTATGCACCATTGCATAGAGCTTGCGGATTATAAATCGCCCTGCATAGAATACCAGAATGGCAATCAGCAGTTTGAATGCAAAATCTACCATACTGTTGGCAATTTTGGTCATCGCGTCGTCAATCGACAGACCCTTCAGTGCGTCAAAAGCCTCCTTGCCGGACTCGGGAGAGTCCGGCAGCGGCACTATGGGTATATCATTTGTCTGTATCATAAATTCTTAAAATATTTTAAACGACAGGTATTAGTGAATGAGCATGATCCGGCGGCAATCGCCGGAGCCGTCACGCTCTTACTGCACGTATCTCGGATAGACCGCTTTATACCAGTCAAGTTGCTTGTAATAATTGTCGTCCGGTATATCGTAGTCTTCGAAATAATGGCATGATATGCCGCTGAAATTCTCGGGGTCGATCGGGTGTCCGTCGAAACCGTATGAAGATGCCGCCTTGTAGATCACCACCTTATCGAGAGCCTGCGTGAAAGCCTGAGTATCCCAGTCGCCCTCAGAGCGCGATTCACCCCAGACTCGCGAATACTGGCCGAAATCAAAGAACGGCCCGTTGGGCGGGCGGGAATAGCGTTGCAGCCGGATCATTGGGGGGCGGGTCCCACCGACGGCCTTCTCAGCCTCTGCGGCGAGTTCCTCAAGCCCCGAAGTGTCGCAGATGGCTATTGTAATGACCTGATTGCGGTCGAAATAATAGTCGGTCATCGCCTTTGCGGCGGCCGTAAGGTCATAGTCGTAGCGTGCGAGATGGGGTATGGTCAGATCGTAGGGCATCCCTTCGCCTGCCACTTCGGTGGGATATGCCACGATGTGGCCGGCCTTGTCGCGCAACTGATACAGCACTTCAATCGACGACATATAGCAACAGTCGAACCATATGAAATCAAACGTGTCTGACGGGATCGCATCATCAAGTTCGATAATGTCGCAACTATCAGTCACCCCCGCTGACTGGTCGGCTCCATAGGAGTAATTCACAGTAAAACCGCCGACAGGCCCGGATGCCAGATGAGAATCTTCCGACGGCACCTGATGATTCGAGAAGTCGGGTTGCCAACCGGAGGCGTGGCTCCAGAATATGATGCCTCTTTTCTCGGCGGCGGAGAGGCCGATATAGTCGGCTATCACTTCCGATATGCGCGACGGGTCGGTAGAAAAAGTGTCGCGGGTGTACTCTTTGACTGTCTCAAGCGCGGGCGTCCCGTCGGCGTTTCTGACCACGCGCTGCAGCTTGGGCGGAATGCGGTTGGTAAGCGAATATATCCATATGTCGGCGTGGGCCGGGTCGATATTCCGGGCACCCTTCAGTAATTCGTTGATATCATCGGCAAGATCGTATGCCAGATTGTTGGATGCCACAGCATAGAGCAGGATGGAAGTCACATCGTGTTCCGGTGTCGGCTCAGGCTCGTCGCTGTGCGAACAGGAGGCCGACATGACGAGCAGCCCCGAAGCCAGGGCCGCGCAGCCTGCCGGGGCATGACGCCGAAGCCGATGCCTCCACACAGCGTGGAGGGTGTCGGAAAACATGGAATATAGGTGAGAAATCATATGTGCTATATAAAAAATACTATTTTACGGCCCTGGCACAATGTCGCCACATGTGGATTCTGACGGCCTGCCGTAATATGCAAAGTTAACACTTATATTCGGCTCTTCCAAAACATCTGTCAACTTTTAGCGCCCCTCCGCAGGTGGACGAAGGGCCATTACCTCCGGCCAAGTGCAATCGCCGGGACAGAAGCGACACTGCCACGACGTGGTCGCCATTAAACCAACAGCGGCTTTCTTTGTTAAAATTAGTGAATACCTCCTCACTTGACCGATTTCAGTTAAAAGAAGTTGTAAAAATATTAGTTAATAATGTTAAGGCATCGTGTTAAGCAAGAGTTCGGAATTCCTCACTCCGCACCGGAATCGACTAAAAAACAGTCCCGCATATTGTATAAATTAAATCTGAACACATACTTAATGCGCTGTGCAGAGCTGCATCAACGAAGAGTCGAATCAGCTTCGTGCCCTATTATTACAATCAGAAACAGATGAAAAAATCCCTCATATGGCTGCTTACAGCCGTCATGGCCATCACCTTTGGAGCGCTGCTATACTTTCAGATAATGTATCTGGAGAATATGGTGCAGATGCGTGAGGCCCAATTTTCAGAGAACGTGATGCGCTCGCTTCATGCCACGGCAGAGATGTTGCAGCGCCGCGAGACGCTGCATTATCTTGAAGAGGATGTCAGAATGCTCGGGGCGACAGATGACGCGGACACAGAACTGGGTGAAGTGTCGAGCGAGACACTGCTGGAAGCAGCCTCATCGCATCATAATCGGGTGACGTATCCCTCACCCACACCGAATGTGTCGGAGAGCTACCGCCAGCTTCAGGCCACACTGCGCAAGCAATACCAGTATCAGAAGGGGCTGCTCAACGAGATAATCCTCAACATACTTCGCGAGGCTCCTTCCCGGCCATTGCTGGAGCGGGCAGACTCAGTCGAGGTGCGCCGCTATCTGAGTGAAGAGCTGTCGGCCAACGGCGTGAGTCTGGCGTTTACATTCGCAGTGACCGACGCCTTCGGCAATTACACATATCAGACCCGGGGCTTCGTCACCTCTGATGATGTGCCGACATACTCAGCCGTGCTATTCCCGAATGCCGGAGCCAACTATAAACTCATTGTCGAGTTTCCTGCCCGCGACACGTATATCTTCTCCTCCGTGAGGTTCATTATCCCGACACTCGCTTTCACCGTGATATTGCTTGTGATATTCCTTTACACCATCATACTGATATTCCGGCAGAAGAAACTTTCAGAGATGAAGAGCGACTTCATCAACAATATGACCCACGAGTTCAAAACCCCGATATCCACCATATCACTTGCATCCCAGATGCTGGAGGATGACTCGGTGCGCAAATCTCCGGCATCGCTCAAGCATCTGGCCAAAGTGATAGGAGAGGAGTCGAAGCGCCTGCGCTTCCAGGTGGAGAAAGTGCTCCAGATGTCGGTCTACGACAATGCCGGAGGCTCTGCGCTTAAATTTACGGTGGTCAACGTAAACAATATTATATACAACATCGTCAATACCCAGAAAATCAAGGCTGAAAAAGACGGTGGCAGTATTGATGTGGCTCTTGACGCCATAGACGCCGATGTGCGCCTCGATGAGATGCATTTCACCAACGTTATATTCAATCTTCTCGACAATGCGCTCAAATATATGAAAGAGGATACACCACCCGAACTTAAAGTAAGCACCCGCGATATCGATCACAGCCGTCTTGAAATCCGCATACGCGACAATGGCATCGGACTAAAAAAAGAAGACCTCAAACGCATATTTGAGAAATTCTACCGTGTCTCGACAGGGAATCGTCACGACGTCAAAGGATTCGGACTCGGTCTGGCCTACGTCAAGAAGATGGTGTCCATCTTCGGGGGCACCATCACAGTGGAAAGCGAATTCGGCAAATGGAGTGAGTTTATAATACATCTCCCATTGGCAGATCCGGATCCGGAAGCCGAATCCGCCGGCGAATGATTAGAAACAGGGTGAGTGATAAGATATCGTAAGAATAATGTCACTCCCCGGGTGAAAGCTGAAAAATGATGCCTAAATGTCAGTTTTTACTAAACTTAACACACGTTAAAGCGTTAAAAGATAAGGAGAGAGTCAACGGCGACTCTCCTGAAATCAGCTTTCACTTAAGAAAGTACCCGAAATAAGACAAAAAAAATAGATGTTATGGATAATAAACTGAAGATTCTACTTTGTGAGGATGACGAGAACCTTGGAATGCTGCTGCGTGAATTTCTGCAGGCCAAGGGTTACAATGTCGATCTCTGCAATGACGGAGATAAAGGTTACAAGGCATTCCTCAAAAACAAATACGACCTTTGTGTGCTTGATGTGATGATGCCAAAGAAAGACGGCTTCACACTGGCCCAGGAGATACGTAACGTCAACAGAGAGGTGCCGATTATCTTCCTTACGGCCAAAAGCATCAAGGAAGATTTGCTTGAGGGATTCAAGATCGGGGCCGACGATTATATCACCAAGCCCTTCTCGATGGAGGAACTTGTGGCGCGCATCAACGCGATACTGCGTCGTGTGAGAGGCGCGCGCGACAACAAGGAAATCACACTTTACAAGCTTGGCAAATTCACATTCGACACCCAGAAGATGGTGCTCATAGCCGATGACTCCACCACCAAGCTCACCACCAAGGAGTCGGAGTTGCTGACACTGCTGTGCGAGCATCTCAACGATGTGCTCGAACGCAATTATGCCCTCAAGACAATCTGGGTGGACGACAACTACTTCAATGCCCGCAGCATGGATGTATATATCACAAAACTGCGCAAGCTACTCAAAGGCGATCCTGACATCGAGATCATCAATATCCACGGCAAGGGCTACAAGCTCATCGCCCCGATTCCGTCGTCGGACAACTGACCAGAGAGTGCAGACCTCAGGTAGGCCGCAGATAATACAGCCTGCCGGCAGCATACGATTGCTGCCGACAGGCTGTAGCCTTATCGGGGAATGGGTATGAATCAGTACACAGCCCCGCTGAATCCGAACTGAGCCGAAGCCGGATTGCTCCTTTTAAGCGGAGCATACCCCATATCGGCCTTTATATGGACAACGTCCTTGAAACTGTCCAATGTTCCGGCAATCAACCTGACAGATCCCTTTGAATCATGGAAATTGGCTGTGGTAGTGTTCACTTCGGGCACATATCCGTTGGAAACCACAGGCACATGTCTTTTTATTCCCTTTATTTTCTTATTTCCGTCAACGCCTTTTGGGGGTCACACTTTCTAAGTTAGAGAGTGTGACGGTATTATATTATTTTAGAATGGCATTATTCTGTGGGACAATGTTTTGACTCGAGATGGCATTGTTTATCCCGCAGGTGTGCGGCATGGTGCAAAAAAAGAAAGTCTCTACTTTCACAAGCGGAGACCTTAGTGGTGTCTATAATACATTTTCGAACTAACCTAACATCATGAAACGATTTCTTATCTTCTTTCGGAATTAAAACAGTCCCGGCGTGGAAAATGTTTTGGCACATCGGATTTTTTTCCTAAATTTGTGTGGCGGTTGACAGATGCCGCACATCTCATGGCTGCCGTAAGGCAAACATGACACGTCTCATACGGACTGCACTGTCAGAATGGATATGTCAGGACAAATACCTTAAATCTACAAAATATAACACCTACCATGAACAACTCTGTGAAACTCTGCCCCAACAAAGTGGTGCAGTATCTTCAGAAACAACCATCAGAAATCCGCAAAGAGGACATCGTCCGCTTTGTAGAGGAGAACGGCATACGCATGATTAATTTCATGTATCCCGCCGATGACAACCGACTGAAGACCCTCAACTTCGTAATCAACGATGCGGAATACCTTGACTCAATCCTCAGTTATGGCGAGCGAGTGGACGGGTCATCGTTGTTCCCTTTCATCGAGGCGGGCAACAGCGACCTTTATGTAATCCCTCGCTACAGCACGGCATTCGTCGATCCCTTTGCTGAGATTCCCACACTGACCATGCTGGCATCATTCTTCGACAAAGAGGGGAAGCCGTTGCATTCATCACCGGAGTACACACTTCGCAAGGCAGTAGAGTCATTCCGAGAAGTGACGGGCATGGATTTCTATGCTATGGGCGAACTGGAATACTACGTAATCTCCAACGACCCGGGAATCTTCCCGGCCTCCGACCAGAAGGGATATCATGAGTCGGCACCATACTCGAAATTCAGTGACTTCCGCGCCGAGTGTATGGCCATGATAGCACAGGCCGGCGGGCAGATCAAATACGGTCACAATGAAGTGGGCAATTTCACGCTCGATGATAAAATCTACGAACAGAATGAAATTGAGTTCCTTCCGGTGCCCGCCATTCAGGCTGCCGACCATCTGATGATAGCCAAATGGATAATCCGCGGACTTGCCGCCCGGAAGGGTTATGATGTGACTTTCGCACCGAAAATCACAGCCGGCAAGGCCGGAAGCGGACTGCATATCCACTTCAAAGTGATGAAAGATGGACAGAACATGATGACCGATCCCGACGGGCGACTGAGTGATGTGGCACGCAAAGCGATAGCCGGTATCCTCGACCACGCGGATGCCATCACCGCCTTTGGCAACAAGGTGCCCACAAGCTACTTCCGCCTTGTGCCGCATCAGGAGGCTCCCACCTCAATCTGCTGGGGCGACCGCAACCGCTCTGTTCTGGTGCGTGTGCCGCTCGGCTGGACTGGCAAAATCGACATGTGTTCGCAGGCGAATCCTCTTGAGACCGATTCACGCGCGGGAGCACCTCAGAAACAGACAGCCGAACTTCGCTCGGCCGACTGCTCGGCAGATGTATACCAGCTCATAGCCGGTATGGCAGTGGCCGCCCGCACCGGTTTTGAGACCGACAATGCCCTGCAGCGCGCAGAAGAGATGTATGTGAGCGTAAACATCCACAATGAAGAGAATAAGGAGAACCTCGCATCGCTCAAGTCGTTGCCCGACAGCTGTGTGGCTTCGGCCGATGCGTTGGATTCCAACCGTGCTGACTTCGAGAGATATGATGTGTTCTCACCGGCATTGATAGACGGAATAATCAATAAGCTCCGCAAGCATAAGGACGGCAATCTGCGCCGCAAGCTCGAAGGCAATCCTAAGGAGATGCTGGAGGTGGTGCGCCGTTTCTGGCACTGCGGATAAACAGACTGAATGATTAACAATAGGTATTCAAGAAATATATCATGCATAGGCGCCGAGGGTCAGAAAAGACTCTCGGACGCCTCTGTCTTTATAATCGGCTGCGGCGCTCTGGGAGGACAGACAGCCATGCTGCTGGCCGGAGCGGGGGTGGGGCGTATAGGGATTGCCGACTTCGACACAATCGACATAAGTAATCTGCAGCGACAACTCTTCTTTGCCGAAGAGGAGGCCGGCCGGCCGAAAGCAGAAGTGATAGCCGACAGGATGAGGAGACTGAATTCCGAAATACGTGTGGATGTCTATGAGCGCATGATACGCCCAGCCGACGGCCCCGAGCTGCTTTCAGCCTATGATTTCATAATAGATGCCACCGATAATCCGGCTACGAAGTATATGACCGACCGTATGTGTCGCCTAATACGAAAGCCGGGGTGTATAGGAGGTGTGGCAGGATGGCAGGGACAGGTGGTAAGTGTGACGGGACGCGATGATGACGGCACACTTAGCTTCGCCGATATATTTCCGCCTCCTGATGCCGACCCGTCGATGCTGCCATGCGAAGTGACAGGGGTAATGGGGACCGCCGCCTCTGTGATAGCTTCGATACAGGCCGCCGAGGCTGTAAAATATATCATTGGCGAGGGTCGCAGAGCCGTCGGCAGCATAGTGAGTGTGAATCTCCTGACGCTTGAATTCCACCGCATCGAACTCGCCTCATCCAATAGAGATGGTGGCAGCCGATAAATCGGAACCGAGGCCGAGGGGAATGGAGGAACCAACAAAATATAATCTCAGCCGCCACTATTTGGTGGTAAAAAGCGTTATATAAGTAAGTGTTCGGATTAATCGACAGCTAAGGAATCACTTGCTTATCGATTGAAAATAGAGACAGACAACCCCGATTTGCAGTATCGCAGTATTTACTCGGACTGTAGAATCAGATAATTATAGACACGATATGGTTAATAAAAGAGAATTAAAGAAGTATGTCGAAGCTCTTGGCTCATCTGTAGCCCAGGAGATGATGCTGGTCTACTATAGTGTAGAAGGAATCGATGCCAAGGCTATAGGAGAGGCAGTGCAGACAGTGATAGCAGCCGTAGAGACTGCTAAATGCAATGCCAACCGCAGCTTCGACCGTGGACGGCGCGCGTTTGCCGACAACAGGGAGTATGCAGTGGCGAAGCGCAAATTCTTCCGTACTCTCTTCCAGAAGATAGAAAATGATTTCAACAGTGAAATCAATGCAGCTCTCAAGCAGTTTAATGCCGCTTTGCCGGAAGATGTAAAGCAGGCTCAGAAAGAGGCAGTGGGCTGATGCCATAAAGCGTAATCGCTTCCAATAGATCAACACTACATACATAAAGCCGCCCCGTCCGGCCTGTACGGATGGGGCGGCCTGTATCACATAAGAAGAGTAAGTCATGAATATCTGGTCATTAATGCTGCGGATGTGCGGCTGGGAAGTCTGCATAAAGGCGCCTCGCCGCGCGAAATGCGTGATATGTGTGGCTCCGCATACCTCCAACTGGGACTTTATCCTCGGGCTGGCAGCCTATCGCAGTCTGGGTCGTACGGCCAATTTCCTCATGAAGGAGTCGTGGTTTTTCTGGCCCCTCAAGTATATTTTGCGTCATTATGGCGGCATCCCTGTGAAATCAGGGAGGAAAGGTGGAGGATCGCTGACGGAGCAGATAGTGGCCGATTTCAAGAATCGCGACTATATGAATCTTGCCGTTACACCGGAAGGGACGCGTAGCCGTCAGCCGGAATGGCACACGGGGTTTCTGCGCATAGCCTATGAGTCGAAAGTGCCGGTGCAGAGGGGGCTTATAGATTTCCGCCGTAAGAAGATAGTGATCGACGGTGAATATGTGCCTACCGGCGACATGGAGAAGGATATGAAGAGCATCAAAGCCTTTTATTCGGGCTGTGAAGATGCGGCCCGGTATCCGGATAAATTTGCAATGTGAATGCACTCCGACCTACAATACAACAACCTGACAGCATGACCGTAAAAAAACTCAACATATGTATGCTCCCCCTTGAGATATCGTGGGGAGAGAAGGAGAAGAACCTGAGCAACGTGGCCCGGGCTTTTGAGACACTTCATCCGGAGACCGATCTGGTGATACTTCCGGAAACGTTTTCTACCGGCTTCCCCGTAGGGATGTCGAAAGACGAGATACGTCCGTGGGCCGAGCGCAATACGGGGGCGACTATAGATTTTATAAAATCTCTGGCATCCCATTATAGTGTGGCCGTGGCTGGGAGCTTTATAGCCGATACCGGAGGTTCGCTCTATAACCGGGCCTTCTTCATCGAGCCATCGGGGGAGGAGACTTTCGCCGACAAGCGCCATCTCTTCACTATGGCCGGCGAACACGAGAAATTCTCGCGAGGGCATGATCGTCTGAAAGTGCGCTATCGAGGCTGGGAGATAGCAATGGTGGTGTGCTATGATATACGCTTCCCGGTGTGGTGCCGCAACGTCGGGAATGAGTATGACCTTCTGATAGCTGTGGCCAATTGGCCGACGGTGCGAGTGGATGCCTGGAACCAGCTGTTGCGTGCGCGGGCTATCGAGAATGAGGCCTATGTGGCCGGAGTGGACTGCCGGGGTACAGATCCGTCAGATTTCATATACGACGGTAGTTCATGTGCTCTCGATTTCAAAGGTAAGAATATAGCAAATCCGCTTGATGCCGACCACATTTATGCAACATTGTCGATGGAAAAACTGTTGCGTTTCCGTGAAAAATTCCCGGCATATAGAGATGCCGACTCATTTTTGCTGAATCCCGATTAAAGCGACGGATATTATTGTAAGGACTTATTATACTGTCGGGATTCATGATACTGTCAGTACTTATTTAAGCACGCCCATAGATAGGGTAATGCTTGATCTGTCCGCCGACTTTCAGGGGGCACTTCATAATGTCAATGCAGGGGCTGATTTTCCGAATCGTCTGCGGCCGATGTCGGGAATAAGTCAGGTCTTCTCCGATATAGCGGAGGAGGGGAGATAAACAAAAATGGATAAGTAAGTGTTCAAATTTAAACGACAGTAAGTGAAAGGAAATCTTTTCTGCAGTCTGCGGTTTCTTTTTTGCCGCTTCCGGCTTGTCGCTCAGTTGAATATGTTCATATTCACTTTCACTCCTCCCCGGAATCGACTAAAAAATAAGCCCGCATATTGTATAAATAAAACTTTAACACTTGCTTGCGGAGAATGTTTAATCGACTTCAGTACTCTGGATTGAAGTTATAATTTAAAAAAGAAATATTATGAATAAATTTGAAGAACTTGTGCAGGCCGATGTGCCAGTGCTGGTGGATTTCTTCGCTACATGGTGCGGCCCGTGTCAGGCGCTTGCCCCGGTGCTTGAGGAACTTCATGCCGAGATGGGCGACCGTGTGAAGATAATTAAGATAGACATCGACAAGAATGAGGCGCTTGCCGCAGCAATGAAGGTGAGATCAGTGCCGACGCTTATGATTTATAAGGATGGCGAACAGAAATGGCGTGGAGTGGGGTTGCATTCCCGCTCTGACCTGAAGGCGCTTCTGGAACAGTATGGGGCTTGATGTTCTGTATTGAGTCTTACAAATAAAAACAGCGGGACTCCTTAAGGAGTCCCGCTGTTTTTTTGAGTTCGCCCGACATGGGCATAA
>DKWX01000047.1:9528-16840 GCA_002491945.1 Porphyromonadaceae bacterium UBA7141 | reverse complement strand
TTAAAAATGTCATGTGCTATGGTTTTGCACCTAAAGCAAATGATACGACAATAGCCGTAGCAACAATTATAAAAAATCGTTTCATCACGTCAGGTTAATATATTTGATTTAGATAATATTTATTGTCAGTGGCATCAGGGGGCGCCGACACATGTCAATTATATTCACCTGACATCCGACAGTGCGGCAGTACCCCCGCATTCCCACAATGCAAAATTAACAAAAAAACACATTCAGCCCAAAAATTTTAATGAATGTTTTGCAAAATTTTGATGATACACAAAGTTTTTACTAACTTTGCAACATAGAATTCTCACGGCCTACACCGCCGTATGTATGCCATCAGCCATCAGCCACGTGTGGCCATAGGCTTCATCAGTAAGTGTTAAATCGGTTAAATTCGAACACTTACTCACCACGATACTGACTAACTTGATTTATTCACTTTTTCTGACTCTCCCCGACTAATGGCGTTATGAAACGACCAGACCACTACACTAATATTCACATGGCCGCCGCAGTGCTGGCCTTATCCACAGCCGTAAACATATCGGCTCAGGATGAACTCGGGCGCGATTATGCGTTCCGCCACACCGAGACTCCGGTCCGGATTGAATCCTATTCCGCCACCGCATATTCCGCCGGCATCCACAACATACACACAATGCGAGGCGATGTCATACGTTCGTTCGGCAAGGATACCGTGGCTGACTTCCGGCTGAGTCCGGCCGGCAACAATTTCTTCGCCATCAGCGCCGATAAGAAAGGTAAGCGTGAGGCCCGGCGCTTCGAGACTTTAACCACCGGTCCGCAAAGCCCGACCCGGAAATTTGACGACAAACGTCTCGGCACACCACTGGCCGCCACATATACCCCAGATGCACGTCAGCTTGTAGTGGCCACCGACAAGGGGATAGTGATGCTCGACCCGAAAAAATTCAATGTCACCGACCGTATCGACCTGGTGCCGGTGCGCCCGCAGTCAATGACAATCAGCCCCAACGGATATTTTCTCGCACTTATAAGCGGTAAAGATGTGGTGGTCTACAACTTCGAGGACAAGAAAATCCGCACCAGAATTGACGCCGAGGTCCCGGTGACCGACCTCGTGTTCAGCCCTGATGCATCATCAATGGCTCTGCTGACCGACGACGGTCTGCTTTCCGTATACGACACCCGCACCTTCGATGTGCGCACGATGGTGGATGACCTTGGCAGCGCTATGGCCTGCGATTTCAATGCCGACGGCAAGTATGTGGCAGTAGTCATCTCCCCCTCTGATATCGAAATCATCAACCTGGTGCGCCCCTCTGACCGTCGCCACATCGAGGAACAGTCCGGTGGCGTGGCTGATCTGGTCTTTATAAAGGATTCCGACGGACACCCCATACTGGTGCATGGGGCCACATCCGGTCTATACGCGCAGCGCATCAACGGACTGGAACCCTATTTCAACCGCCTGGTAAGCGATGCCGTCGAGGAACGCATGTCGGAGTGGCTGAAGATGCAGCCCGGAGAGTCGATGGAGGATTATCAGCTACGTGTCAACGAGGAGTCGATGCGCCGCCAGCGCCGCCTGTTTGAAGACAGCATCTCTACCGACCTTGCGGGCGACCTGATTTCGATGTCGGAAATTACACTGGGCAATTACGACCGCCAGAACGGCCTGTTGGCGGTAGAGTTCTCGAATATGCCGAAGATTTATCTGCCTGTGCCGGAGGCCGATGTGGCCGCCATTGGTTCGGCGGCCGACCTCAGCATCTCCGATGCGCAATACGGGGTGCTGCCTGATGACTCGTTTGAACTTGTCTACGCCCGCTTCCGCAACATCAAGGATGGCAAGACATTCATATACGATAATCTCGACCGCCGCCCGATGGATATGCTGAGAGGCGACACGGATTTCGTCTCGCTCGATGTGATTCGCCAGCAGCAGATGGAGGAAATCCGTCTACAGGAGGTGAAGCAGCAGGTAATGGCGGAAGCGAAGCGCAATAACGTGATTTCCGACCATACCAACATCACTGTAGATTCGCAGGTAGTGCCGGCCTACGATGCCGATGGCAATAAGATTCTGAATTATCTGGTGAAGTTCACGTATGAGGTGGATCCGGAGTTCTCTGCCGTGGAGGATTTCAAGCCGGGCAAATATACCATCGCCGAATCAGGCGCGGCCACTTCGATGCTGAATATTGTGCAGCAGGCATTCGAAGGGGATTTGGCGCAGCATCTTAAGGCGGGCAAGCGCCTGAATGTGAAGATTTCGGGCACAGCCGACGCCACTCCCATCATTCGCGGCATAGCCTACGACGGGGCTTTGGGAGAATTCGACGAGGAACCGGTGACTATCGACGGCCTGCTGACAACTCTGAGTGTCAACCGCTCCGAGGGAATCCGCACCAATGAGCAGCTCGCGTTCCTTCGTGCCGCCGCCGTGCGCGACCATCTCGACCGCAATGTCAAGACTCTGGCTGATATGGACACCCGCTATGACTATCACGTGGGAGTAAGCAAGGACAAGGGTTCGGAGTTCCGCCGCATAACTGCGGAGTTCACTTTTGTCGATGCTTTTTGAGCAACCGATAAGTATTTAGATTTGAACGATAGTATGTGAAAGGAACTCTTTTATAAAGCATGCGGCAAAAAGCCCCACCCCGCAGACTGTATAAATTTAATCTGACCACTTACATGGCACCGACTTATCACATAAATCATACATGAATAAGATATTTCTCCCCATACTGACTCTCGGGTCGCTCGCGGCCTCATATGCCGCTTTGGCAGCCGCTTCGTCCGTAAGCGGCCTCGCTCAGGAAGTGCGGACAGCGGCTTCTGACCAGAATGCCGTGCCTGTGGATTCGGCGCTCCGGACTGATTCGGCGCTGACAGTTGATACGGTGTCTGTCCCCTCTGCTGCCGAACTGAAGGTCAAAGAGGCATCCGGACTGTATAAGACAGTGAAGTTCATGCTCTATGAGGGGGAACTGGAAAGCAACCTCTATCCGGCAGCCTTTGATGCCGACCGTGCGGCTATGGAAGCGCTGTCGCTGGCAGAATCAGACGAACAGCGGGAGAGGGCGGCAAGCATTTTGCTCGATCTTGATCCGCTTATGGCACAGGGTGCGGTGTATTATTCACAACAGTCCGACCGGCAGCGTCAGTCGGACTTCGCGCGCGCTTGCATCGATGCCCGCAATCATCCGCTTATGGCCGGACGCCGGTTCGACCCTCTCCCCGGCCTGATGCCGCAACTGCTGTATTGCGCGGCATACGGAGCCACGGCTTCCGGCGACATGGAAGCCTCCAGGCGTTATTTCCGTCTGTATCTTGACTCGGGTGATGCGTCGCAACGACAGAATGTGGTGAAGTATTACGGCCAGGCATGTCTGGCCACGGGCGATTTCCGCGAGGGGCTCAAGGTGCTCTCCGAAGGGGCGGAGCAGTATCCTACGGATATTCAGATTCTTACACTTGCTCTGCAGACATGTCTCGACGGGGGGCTGACCGACTCCATGCAGCCTCTTCTCGACAAGGCGCTCTCGCTCAGTCCGAATGACGAGAAACTTCTCAATCTTCAGGCTCAGCTACATGAGCGCAACGGGGAGTATGGCCAGGCGGTCGACATATTGCAGCGCCTGCTTGAGACGCATCCCAACAGTCTGGAGCTATACCGTTCTCTGGCCACATGCTATTATAATCTCGGAGCCTCACATTACAACTCTTCGATTATGGAGAGCGACGAGAAGGCAGCCATACGTCATCGCCGTCAGTCGAAAACGTATTTCAATTCTGCAGCCAAAGCGCTGGGCAATGTACTGGCCAACACGCCGTCGGACATGAAGTATCTCAAGGCGCTTGCACATACCTATGCTTCGCTGGGCGAAAAGGATAAGTTTGAGGAAGTCAATCGCCAGATACGGGCCTTCGGAGGCACCCCGGTAGCCTTCAATTCGATGCCGCAGATGTTAGGCGGAGCCACAGCGCCGTCAGAGAATGCCCCGGAGGCGCATAAAGATTATGTCCCATCGTTCGATGAGTTTGCAGCTCCTTACATCACCTCGGAATTGGGACAGTGGGCACACCGCGGTGAATTTGAGAAAATCGATGACTACCGCCGCCGTATGGCCGGCGGTGAGGCCGAAGAGAAATATAAGACTCTGCTCCGGCAGGCTGAGAAGGATTATCTCGACCGCTATGCGTCACAGTTACTGATCACCGACATGCGGCTGCAACCTTATGATGCAGAGAATGAGACGTATCGCATCGACACCCCTTACGGCGAGACTGTAGTGAAGGTGCCGCTCAAGGGGCATGAGGCGGAGGCATTCAAAGCCGGATGGGAAACGGCTCAGATACGCGCCCCCCGCTATATGATACGCGACGGCAAGGTGGCTCTGGCTTCAGTCTCTTTTGTGGTCGGCGGACGCAAGTATGAATATTCGGCGGCCGATGCGGCCGGATATTCCACCCCCCGTGTGTATGTGGATATGGCCGGAATCCTCGGTGGGGATAATGAGACTTCCGGCGATGGGTCCGGCCCGGCAATAGGGATATTCAAGGATTCGGATGTGGATGTGAATATCCCTGTCACAGGACGCAAGGCCCCGGGCACTTTCGCTCTTGTGATTGCCAACGAGCGCTATGCGAAGGCCGACAATGTATACGGTGCTTTGCACGATGGCGATACTTTCGCCCGCTATTGCGCATCGACCCTCGGCATACCACAAAATAATATCATAGCCGTCAATGATGCCACCGGCAATCAGGTGCGCGACGCACTCTCCACTCTGTCGCGCAAAGTCAAGGGGTATGGCCCGACGGCCGAAGTAATTGTGTTTTATGCCGGACATGGTCTGCCCGATGAGTCTAACGGCGAGGCGTATATGATGCCGGTGGATGCGAATCCGATGCTTTCCGCCACTCTTATCCCGATGGCGGAGATTTACTCGACCATTGGGGCGCTCCCTTCAGAGGCTACTTCTGTATTTGTAGATGCCTGCTTCAGTGGCACCGACCGCTCTGGCGAAATGATCAATAAAGCGCGAGGTGTGGTATTCGCCACTCGTCCGGCCACTCCCGAAGGCAATATGTTTGTGCTGACTGCGGCATCATCCAAGGAGACGGCGCTCCCATATAAGGAGAAGTATCACGGTCTGTTCACCTACTGGCTGCTTAAGAAGCTCCAGGAGTCGAAGGGCAACGCCTCGCTTAAGCAGATTGCGGAGTATGTGATTTCGAATGTGCGCAACACGGCCGAGAGTGTCAACGGCAAACCGCAGAACCCTACTGTCAGCACATCCGGGCGCATGGCCACTGAGTGGGACAGCAAGACCCTGAAGCCCTAAGCCTAAACTCACCGTGACATACTCCCCTTTTTTAGAATTAGAATCATATAAGCAAGTATTCGATATGTTGGTAAAAGCGATGATGCGCCTCGTGGCGCTTACAGTCTTTCTCTTGTCGCCTTTTTTGGGTGTCGTTTCTATGGCAAATGACATAAAGACCGTCGAGGGTGAATATACCTTCCTCGGAGATGGAACCAGCTCGCCTATGGAATGCAAACGCAGGGCAGCCGACGGCGCCCGTATCCAGGCGCTTAAGAATGAGTTCGGTGCGGTGCTGGGGCAGGATATCATGCAGACGGAGTCAGTCAGAGGCAACTCGGAGTCCTCGCATTTCCTGTCGCTGTCATATTCTGAAGTAAAGGGTGAATGGCTTGGGGATATCGGCGAACCGGAATATGAGATTTCGCTTGATGCCGATGCCCATCTTGTGGTGCGCTGCAAGGTGAAGGGGCGTGCTAAAGCTCTGAGCAACAAGGCTGCGGAGTTTGAGGCGCTCGTGCTGCGGAACGGCACCGAACAACGCAATGCCGACACCAATTTCCGCCACGGCGACCGGATGTATCTCTATTTTTCGGCGCCGACAAACGGATATCTGAGCGTATTTCTGGCTGATGAGCAGGACAATGTGTTTCAGATTCTACCCTATTCCACCGGAGATGTGCCCGAGGTGAAAACCCGCAAAGGATACGACTATATATTTTTCGACACTAAGCGCGGCAATGATTTCGGCAATGTCGATGAACTGATTATGACTGCCCCCGGAGGCGAGGAGTTCAATAAGGTTTATGTGGTGTTCTCTCCTGAGGCGTTCGCCGCTCCGGCGGTGAAGACAAAGTATACCGGTGCGCCTCCGGTCATTGACCGGGAGAAGTTTACGGAATGGCTGGTGAAAGTGCGCCGCAATGATGAGCGTATGGGGGTAAAGTCGATGAATCTGATGATTGCCCCTTCCGGCAAAAAGACAGAGTCCATGCACTACTGACCCTCACGGTCCCATCCCCTCGGCTCGGCTCCCCTCTTCCCCCCACTCGTCTCCCCCTCTTCGCTCCTCTCCTCGCTCCTCTCTTCTCCCCTATGTTTCAATCTGCCCCCAATCCCGACATTGTCTCTCTCTCTTCATCCGCATCCCTCTCTCCCGTTTTTTTGCGATGTCTACAGGGTTAGGCACGCAGCCCGCCATGAATTCAAACCAACCCAAATCAATAACTTAACATCTATCTCATTATGAAGAAGATTATTATGATGCTGCTGGCTCTGGTGATGATCACACCTGTGGTATATGCCGATTCCAGCAAGACCCTCAAGAAGGAACTTGAGAAGGAGTATAAGAAGAAACTCAAGTCCTATCGGAAGGAGAAATGGAACGTAGTGGGAAGCCGCACTATGGAGGTGGCTCTTCTGAAGCACTACGAGAAGCTCAATGATGCCGCCGAGGATGCGCAGGAAATTGTGGGCATGTCGCGCACCAAGACCAAAAACAACGGCTATCAGGCCGCTTCCAACAATGCGATGATTTCTTACGCCTCACAGGCCGGTTCGGCTCTGAAGGGTCGCGCCATGACCGACATCTTCGCCGATGGCGCCAACACAGAGGCTGAGTTCGACCATTTCTTCTCTGCCTACGAGCGCCTTGTTGAAAAGGAGATTCGCGGCGAGATGCAGGAGAGCTTCGCTCTGATGCGCACTCTGCCCGACGGCACTTATGAGTTTGAGGTGTTCTATGTGGTGAGCGAGAGCAAGGCCGCGAAGGCCCGCCAGCGTGCCCTGGAGAATGCCATGAAGGACAGCGAGGTGGCCCAGAAATATGCCAAGGAGCTTTCGGGCTATGTCAACGAATCGTTCCCCAAGATGTAATCCACCGTCAGGCGGATCCATAAGCAAGCGTTCAAATTTAACCGATAGCAATTGAACGGGAATCTTTTATACAATCTGAGGTTTCTTTCTGCCGCTTCCGGCTTGTCGCTGAG
>DKWX01000047.1:5270-9246 GCA_002491945.1 Porphyromonadaceae bacterium UBA7141 | reverse complement strand
AGTCGAATATGTTTATATTCTCCTTCATTCCGCACCGGAATCGACTAAAAAACAGTCCCGCAGATTGCATAAATTAAATTTGAACACTTACTTACCATAAACAGGTTACAATACACCCTCTCCGGCCATCGCGGGCCGGAGAGGGTGCTTCTCTTTTTGCCAAATTACAGAAATCCCGCACATGGCATTCTCTAATCCGGAGAATAATGCGCGGGCGAAAGCGAGACTCTGCGGGCCACTCTCTTCCTGTGAAGGGATGGGGCCCGCAGAGTCGGTGTGTCGTGGATACGCGCAATGGAATCAGTGGCAGTGCTTCTTGCAGCCGAAGCATGAACTGCCGTCGAAGCAGTGCGTGCAGACTTTTTCTTTGGGAAGCCCGATTGACCGGATGAGCGTCTCTATGGGGTTGAATTTAAGAGTGGTCAGGCCGAAACGCTCGCGTATTTTCTCTACAAGAGTATTGTATTCGGGCGAGCCTGTGGTTGCATATCGGTCAAGATTCTTGTTGGGGTCACCCTCAAGCTCGCCGATGATGCGGCGTGTGAGCAGCTCCATGTCGCTCTTCGAAGAGGTGAAGCCGATGTATCGGCAACCGTAGATAAGTGGCGGACATGCTATGCGCATATGCACTTCGCTGGCACCTTTGTTGAAGAAGTCGGATACGTTGTCGTTGAGCTGTGTGCCGCGCACGATGGAGTCATCGCAGAAGAGCACCCTTTTCCCGCGCAGCATCGCACTGTTGGGCACGAGCTTCATCTTGGCCACTAGATTGCGCGTAGACTGTTCGCTCGGGGTGAAACTTCGAGGCCATGTCGGGGTGTATTTGGAGATGCAACGGTGATATGGCACTTTGTGTCCGGCCGCATAGCCCAGAGCCATTCCCACACCGGAGTCAGGTATGCCGCAGGCGCAGTCAACATCTGTATCGTCGGTGCATCCCATTTCATATCCGGAGCTGAAGCGAGCCTCTTCCACGTTGCGTCCTTCGTAGGTGGATGTCGGGAAGCCGTAGTAGACCCACAGGAATGAACATACCTGCATATCCTCCCCCGGCTCATGCAGTGTCACAGCCTCTTCGGCATCGAATCGCACAATCTCCCCCGGGCCGAGATCGCGCACCAGTTCGTAGCCGAGGTTTGCGAATGCCGTGCTTTCGGAAGCGGCACACCATGCTCCCTCCTTATGACCGAGCACAAGCGGAGTGCGCCCCAGACGGTCGCGCACGGCCAGAATGCCGTCTTCAGTCAGGATAAGCAGGGTGCATGACCCCTTGATGCGGTCAAACATGAGTTCGATACCCTCTTCAAAGGTCTTCCCCTCGTTGATGAGCAGAGCCACAAGTTCGGTCTGGTTGGTGAGTCCCTGCGAGAGTTCGCCGAAGTGCACCCCTTTTGCGAGGAGTTCCTTCTCAAGTTCGGCCATATTCTCAATATGGGCCACGGTGACGATGGCGAATTTACCGAGATGAGAATTGATTACGATAGGCTGCGGATCAGTATCAGAGATAACCCCGATGCCCGAAGAGCCTGCGAACTTGGGCAGTTCATTTTCGAACTTGGTGCGGAAATAAGAACTTTCCAGACTGTGGATTGAGCGGCAGAAGCGCTCTTCCTCACGGTCGTAAGTGGCCATGCCGGCGCGGCGTGTGCCAAGATGTGAATGATAGTCAACACCGTAGAAAAGGTCTGTACGGCATTTTTCGCGGGCGGCTACGCCCATTATACCTCCCATAGCTGTCTGATTAGTTTGGAGATTTCTTTTCTACCTGTCGGCCGGCGCACTCTGCTCCGCGCAGGTCGCTGGCGATGACTCGCCGGGCTTGAGCGGCGCGGCAGGCAGCAGGATACACTGGCCTTTTAAAGATGCAAAATTACACAAAAAAACGCAATCCCTACATATGGGACTGCGCTTTTTTATGATGTTGCAATGCGATTGAGTGTTGCTTGAGTGTCACACTTACACTCTCTATCTCTATCACTCACCGCAATGCCATGTGCCGTCACGGCGCTTTAGAAATTCTGGAGCACGAGTGTCTGACGCGGCTCGAGGGTGAGGGTATCGGCGATTTCCACATCTTCGCCCCCCAACGAACGGTGCATCTTGCTTCCGGCAGGAAGTATCTCGGCATAGCGTGCCATGTCGAGTTCAAGCGGCTCGTCGGTGCCGTTGATCATCACCACTACCTGATTGTCGCCCAGACGGCGCTCATAGACATAAGCCTTGTTGATGGGCATGAAGTGGCGCAGTGTCCCTTTGGCGATCACATCGTTGGCCTTGTCGCGACGCCATTTGAGCAGCGAGGAAAGATAATCCCAGGCCTCGTTCTGCAGAGGGGTGCGTCCTTCGGCAGTGAAGGCGTCGACGGTGTCGCCCTCGAATCCGCCGGGGAAGTCGAGGCGGATATATCCGTCGCTCCCCTCTTTGCTTCCGTTCATCAGCAGTTCGGTGCCGTAATAGAGTTGTGGTATGCCGCGCGATGTGAGCAGGAAGGTGATGGCCTGACGCCACACATCGAGGTTTTCCGGCTCTTTGAGCAGGAAGCGGTCGGTGTCGTGGTTGTCGAGGAAGGTGAGAATCTTCTGCGGGTCGGGGAATAGGAAGTCGAGCGAGAGATGGTCGTAAAGTCCGTTAAGCCCGGACCAGGGGGTGGTAGGCTCATCGAAGTATTTATGCCCCTGGGTGACAAGTCTGAAATCCATCACACTTGGCAGACGCGGGTCTTGGGGATTGATTTTATTCCCTTTCTGCCAGAAAGCCGAGCTTGCCTCGTTGTCGTACCAGCATTCACCCACGATGTTGAAGTTGGGGTATTCCTCCATCACCGCATCGATCCATGATGCCATTCCGTCGGCATCGGCATATGGGTATGTATCCATGCGGATACCGTTTATGCCGCTGCTTTCCACCCACCATATACTGTTCTGTATCAGATAACGCATCAGATGGGGATTGCGCTGGTTGAGGTCGGGCATACTTTTCACAAACCAACCGTTGACAGTGGCGTCTTTGTCATAGTCTGACACGTATGGATCATGCACGGTGCTAAGACGGAAGTTGGTCATCACGTCTCCTTCGGGGTGATTGAACCAGTCTTTGGAGGGGAGATTCTTGAGCCAGGGATGATTAAGCCCGGAGTGGTTGAAAATCATGTCCATCACCACTTTCATACCGCGCTTGTTGGCCTCGGCGATAAGGAGATTCCACTCGTCGTTGGTGCCGAAGCGGGGATCTACGCGATAATAGTCGGTGGTGGCATATCCATGGTACGAACCTCCCGGCATATCATTCTCAAGCACCGGGCATACCCATATTGCGGTGACTCCGAGGTCCTGGAGATAGTCAAGATGGTCGATAATGCCTTGTATGTTGCCACCGTGACGCGCATTGGGGTTCTTGCGGTCGGGCTGAGCTTTATATTCGAGTCCGGCATAGGGGTCGGCGGCTGCGGCTTTTCCCCGGGCGAATCGGTCGGGCATAAGGAGATACAGCACATCTGCAGCTGTGAATCCTTCATGCTCTTCGCCCCTCTTGGCACGGGCACGCAGACTGTAATCTACAGTCTGCCGCTTCCCATTGAGAGAGAATGTGATTGGCATATCGCCGGGATTGGCGTTGTCGTCGATTTTAAGATACAGGATTTTGTAGTCGGGGCTGTCAAGTCTCACATCCTTAAGCACCGATACACCGGGATATGACGTCTGCACCGTGGCATCCGCCACACCCGGACCGCTCACCATAAGCTGAAGCGTATCGTTGCGCATACCGGTCCACCAGTAAGGGGGCTCGACTTTCTCTACAATCTGGGGCATAGTTGCCGTGGCTGCGGCGGCAGCCAATAAGATAGAAGCTAACATGTAAGATTTTAAGGGATTGTAATTTTGTTAAGTAAGTGTTCTGATTTAACCGATAGTAATTGAAATGGAATCTTTTATACAATCTGCGGCTTCTTTTCTGCCGCTTCCGGCTTGTCGCTCAG
>DKWX01000047.1:0-4941 GCA_002491945.1 Porphyromonadaceae bacterium UBA7141 | reverse complement strand
TAAATTTGAACACTTACTTACGGTTTTTGCCTGATGACTCCGACATCTGCGCTGCGACGGTTTAGGAATCTGCGGCGGGATACTTATTTCTACTGACATCCTCTCCGAAGGTCAGTGCGCCAGTCTTCCGGCATTACACGCGGCCGATGCAGAAGGCCTCAGCGTCCCATTAATTATATCAAGCGGGCCGATGCCGCGCTGATGCGGCGCATGGCCTCACGGATATTGTCGTCGCTGGTGGCATAGCTGAGCCGGAGGTAGCCTGGAGCGCAGAATGCCTCGCCGTCCACACAAGCCACGTGTGCCTCTTCAAGAAGATACATCACGTAGTCGGCCACTTTCTCAATGAGGCGACCGTCGGGCATTGTCTTCCCCACATAGCTGCTGACTTTCGGGAAAAGGTAGAAGGCTCCTTCGGGACGGTTGACCTCCCATCCGGGTATCTTTGAAGCCAGGTCGACAATCAGGTCGCGACGGCGCTCGAATGCCATCCGCATATCGGCCACACACTGCTGACTCCCCGTATATGCGGCCTCTGCGGCTTTCTGGGCTATCGAGGATGCACCGCTGGTGTACTGTCCCTGCAGCTTGGTCACAGCCTTTGCGATGGGTAGCGGAGCGGCGAGATAGCCTATGCGCCATCCCGTCATGGCGTAGGCTTTTGACACGCCATTGACGATTATCACGCGGTCGCGCACTTCCTCGAATTCAGAGATGCTGTGCACTTTGTCGATGAAGTTTATGTGCTCGTAGATTTCATCGGCAAGAATAAGTATGCCGGGATGGCGTCCGAGCACTTCGGCCAGTCCGCGCAGTTCCTCACGGCTGTAGATCGAGCCTGTGGGGTTGGATGGAGAGTTGAGCATCACCATACGGGTGCGCTCTGTGATGGCGGCCTCAAGCTGGGCGGGGGTGATTTTGAAGTTGTTCTCGATGCCTGCGGGGATTTCCACGGTGACCCCCTCCGCGAGTTTCACCATCTCCACATAGCTCACCCATGCCGGTGTGGGGATTATCACTTCATCGCCGGGGTTGACGGTGGCCAAAAGGGCGTTGCATAGTTCCTGTTTCGCACCGTTGCCCACCACAATCTGCTCGGGAGTGAAATGTATGCCGTTCTCACGGTCGAGCTTCTCGCAGATGGCCTTGCGAAGCGAGGGATAACCGGCTACTGCGGTGTAACGTGAGAAATTAGCATCGATTGCGGCCTTGGCAGCCTCCTTGATATGGGAGGGTGTGTCGAAGTCGGGTTCTCCGACCGACATGTTGATCACATCAACTCCCTGCGCCTTGAGTTCGGCGCTCTTCTGCGACATGGCAAGTGTGGCCGAGACGGCCAGTTTCTGTATTCGTTCTGAAATAAAGTCCATATATGGTTGTGTTTTTAATGGTTGACGCTTTAATTCAATCCGTTGCCCGCCATTGCCACGGTCCGGGATGTAGGGCAGCGCCGAAGTTTTTTTAATTTCTTATTCCTTTAATTTTGCGAAGATAGGAATTTATTTTAATTTTGTGGTTATTATCGGCCAATTTCATATGTATGGGCCGTCTATTTTATTGAAAGATGTGATATGTACACCATTTTCCACCGTTCTTCGCGCCGTCTGTCCTCTCTGGGGCTCGCGCTGACGTTAATGCTCCTTATAGTGACAGGATGCTCTAAATCCAATGTAGATGATTCGCTTCAACTGCTGTCTACTGTGCCGGCTGATGCCGGAATGGTGAGCGTAATCAATCTCGATGTGCTCGTAAGGCAGAGCGGAGGCAATGTCTCCGACGGTTCTCTGCAGCAGGCAGATGCGCTCAACAGTATGGCGGCACAGTATCTGAAGGGGCACGATCTGGAAGTGGCCAAATGGCTCCTCTCCCCGGGATCGGGTGTGGAATGCTCCTCGGCCGTGCTGTTCTATTATAAAAACCGCCCTTATCTCTATGCTTTGATTGCCGATGAGTCCGCTCTGCGCGCCGGCATCGACAGACTCTGGCCCGGCGAATGGCAGACTTCAGGCAAGACAAGCCATAAGGAGCAGGTGGCGATCCGCGACGGCCGCGTTCTGCTGCTCCCGGACTCTGACGCGTCTCTGGCCGAGACTTTCGCAAATCTTTCGGAGCCGTCGAGCTTCCGCAGCAATCCATATGCGGAGACTCTGGCCAAGAGCACCGACGCGCTCTCTTTGTGGAGCACTCTCGACGCCTTGTGGACAGACTCGGGCCTCTCGTTCTCCGACCTGACTCTGGCCCGAATGGCAATGAACATGGCGTTCAAGAATCCGAAATATCTCACGGCTTCGGCCAATATATCGGAGGGAGGGTTCAGCACTTCGGTCAATGTACTCGACACCGACCTGCGTCCGGCCCGCTGCGAACTGGCACTCAGCAGACTCGACACGAAACTGATATCGGCATTCGGCGGCAACGCCAACTGTGTGATTGCAATAGCCGTATCGCAGAAGCTGGTGAAACAGCTTGTGCAGCTTGGCTCTTCTTTCGGCGGTCAGCTCCCGCCGGCATTCTCATCGGCAATCGAATCGCTCGACGGCACTGTGGCTATCGCCTCTTCGGCCGAAATCGACCGAATCAAGAATGAGTCCGACCGACTCCCCGGATTCAAATGCGCCATCCAGACCAACGGAAAGAATAACGCCGCTCTGCTCCAGACTCTCGAGGCTATTATGGGGAAGGCCGAAATCAATGGAAATACCTTCACATTCGGCAACGATGCATATGGCAACGGCATCGCTCCAGTGGCAGAAGTGGCCAAAACTTTCGACGGAGCATGGCTCGGCCTGGCCACAATGATGCCTATGGCCGACGGCAAGGGGAAGGGATGCCTGTATATCACTCTGCTCCCGGCCGACAACAGCCTGCGGATGAATCTGAAATTTGTGATAAAGTAATCGTCAGTCAAATCCCGTCGTGAATCCAAAATCCAACGATTACCGTCTGCGCTCGATCGAGCTTGACGACATGCTGCCGGAAGTATTTGTCAATGAGTCGATACCTCATTCGGAGGTATGGCTCACCCATCTGCGCTTCGAACGCGGACGCCATTATCTTATCGAGGCACCTTCGGGGGGAGGCAAGTCATCGCTTATGGCATATATATTCGGCAGCCGATGCGATTATAAGGGGATTCTGCGCTTCAACAACCGCGATGCCCGCGAACTCCATCCCGACAGCTGGCAATTGCTGAGGCGCCGTCATCTGGCATATCTGCCTCAGGAACTCGACCTATTCCCCGAACTGACAGCCATCGAGAATATCCGGCTGAAGAACGACCTGACGGGACACGTGCCCGAGAGCCGCATCGATGAATGGCTCGAACGCCTCGGCATAGCCTCGCGCCGCGAATCGCCGGCCGGACGGATGTCAATCGGACAGCAGCAGCGTCTGGCCATAATCAGGGCGCTATGCATGCCATTTGATTTCATTATGCTCGACGAGCCGGTGAGTCACCTCGACTCGACCAACAATCGCATCGCCGCCGAGATAATAGCCGAAGAGGCCACCCGCCAGGGTGCCGGAGTGATATCCACGAGCGTGGGCAATCCACTGCTGCTGCATTCGGCAATCAATGTAAGACTCTGATATCATGAATCTCGTATTCAAGCTTTTACGCAAAAACACCTCACCGACGCGCCTGGCCGGATTTCTGGTGAGCAATCTCATCGGACTGGCCATCATCGGGGCCGGGCTGCAGTTCTATCTCGATGCCCGCTCGATATGGCAGCGCGATGATTCATTTCTGAAGTCCGACTATCTTGCCATCAATAAAATAATCGATGCCTCGCATATTATGGGAGGAGCATCCGCCGAGTTCTCACCTGCAGAAATCGACGACCTGCGCCGTCAGCCCTGGGTGAAGCGAGTGGGGGCCTTCTCGCGGGCGGCTTTCAGTGTGCACGCGGCTGTGGCTCTCGACGCGGCCGATGGAGCGGGCGACGGACGACGCTCCATGAGCACGGCAATGTTCTTCGAAGCTGTCCCGGAGGGATTTCTCGATGTGGCCGACGGACAGTTCACATGGCATGAGGGGGACACCGATGTGCCGATGATTATCTCGAAAGATTATCTGGCCCTGTATAATTTCGGATTCGCCAATTCGGCGGGACTCCCGAAGCTCTCCGAGTCTCTGATCAGTGGCATTCCGCTGCACCTCGACCTGATCTCGGAGGACGGCACACGTCGTAGGCGTCTGACAGGACATGTGGCCGGGTATTCCAACCGATTCAATACAATTCTGGTGCCCGAAAATTTTCTACGGCATATGAATGCCACGCTGGGGGGCATCGATGCCCCACCGGCCCCGTCACGCCTTATCGTGGATGTCAGTTCACCCGGCGACACGGCGATAGCTCCATATCTGAAATCAAATGGGTGGGAAGTGGCCGGCGACAAGTCGGCCGCATCGGCCACGTATATGCTTAAAGTGGTGAGCGGCATCGTCATAGCCATCGGAAGCGTGATAACGATTCTGTCAGTGCTCATCCTTCTGCTCAGCATGTCGCTGCTGATGGAGAAGAACCGCCGCCAGCTCCACTCGCTGCTGATGCTTGGATATAAAATCAAGGTTGTGGCCCGCCCCTACTGGCGCATCACGGCCATCATGAGTCTGATGGCGGGAGTGCTGGCGTTCGTGGCCGTGTTGCTTCTACGGCTCTACTATCTTCAGCCACTTCGCGGCATGGGCGCCTCTCCATCCGGCCTTTGGGCCACAGGCGGGCTGCTTCTGCTGCTCACTCTTACAGTGATACTGCTCAACTGCGCCTCCATCACACGCCGAGTGAGCAGCGCCTGGCGCTGACTGGAAAACTGTGGATGACAAGTTGATATCCGCACATGCCGCCGTCATCCCGCAGCGGCATCATACCCCCGGGGCACGAATGGAGATGCCACACACGTTTTGTGATTATAAAGAAGTAAGTGTTCAAATTTAACCGA
>DKWX01000012.1:14433-15323 GCA_002491945.1 Porphyromonadaceae bacterium UBA7141 | reverse complement strand
AAAAGCGGCCAAACTTTTCTTTAAAGTTACTAATTTCCAGGGACTTTTGCAAGAGATAAATAATTATAAATCAATAATATAACCGACAAAATTCATTTTTTGTCATCTACTAAAGCATTTCTTATCCCGAACTCGCGTTATAGGGTTCGTCATTGTAGATGATTCAAAGCGGGGCCAAGGCCTCGGCATAGCCCTTGTCAGCAAAGCTGCTGCATATGCTTTTGATAAACTGGGAGCCACAAAGGTATCGTTGGGAGTTTTTGAAAACAATCCGGCTGCTGTCAGGTGTTATGAATCGGTGGGATTTCATCGTGTCGTCAGGCAAGAGACCGAGAGTTATGATTGTCTGTCTTGGCGAGGCGTGGAATTGTATTGAAATGGAATTGTTAGAACGTGAATCACAATGATTACTTATAATAGACAATTAATAATCTGGCTGTCAGTCACTATCGCCGTGATGTTCGCATTGCCGGTCGCAGTTGCAAAACTTGCTTCTGAATGTTCTGGCATGGCATTATGCATGATATTGTTCTATATCATCAATCCGGTTTACTCAGTGATACTTGGTTTCAACTGCGGCAGAAACATACGCCAAATGTGGAATTTTCCCTTAGTATCTTCAATAGCCTTTATTGCAGGGGCATGGCTATTCTTTGACATCAGAGAGGTCTGGTTTTTAATATATGCCGCAATTTACCTCATACTGGGTTGTATAGCCATGTTTGTCCGTAAATATCTGAGCCACAAAATCGGCTGTTGTCAAAGCTGAAATATTGAGGGTGGCACATCCGCCTAAGTTGGGCAAATGTTGTGCGAGATATACAAAAAACGCAATCAACCAATTAGTAGTAGATTGCGTTCAATCATGTTGCCTTGGAAGGACTCGAACC
>DKWX01000012.1:13991-14136 GCA_002491945.1 Porphyromonadaceae bacterium UBA7141 | reverse complement strand
CCATTACACCACAAGGCAATTTTTCAGTATCATAGGCAACGGTTGACCCCGCTGCCTCGCCGTATCTTTTATTCTTTACCCGAAGAGCCGGACGGCGCTGCTCTGCGAGTCGATTTTATTGTGTTGCCTTGGAAGGACTCGAACC
>DKWX01000012.1:6460-13661 GCA_002491945.1 Porphyromonadaceae bacterium UBA7141 | reverse complement strand
ACCATTACACCACAAGGCAATTTTCAGTATCATCACGAGACTCCGTTAATACCGTTCTCATTTTGACGATGCAAAATTAGTAATTCTTTTTGACTTGACAAAATCTTTTGCCAATAATTTGCACTTGAATCTGCTCCGCATATCACGCGCCCTAAACTTATCCAGCTGTATTCCACTTATTTAAGCATAGACATACAGCTTTGACTGTCGTTCTGCCAGTTTGCACGATTACTGCTTTTTGATTAATTTTGTCCCTGCACTGCATTTCTCTTACTGCCGGCGCTTCAATTCCGATTCATACAGTCTCCTGCCCATGCGACACAGTCCCCTGCCCTTCTCAACTCTCTTGTTGCTTATACCATTATTGTGTATGCTCCCACTCTGTTCATGCCGCCGCACCGCCCCCAGCTCCTACCGTGTAGCTGAAGGGAGTATATGGCATACGGGATACCGCATCACTTATGAGGCTGATACCGATCTGGCAACGGAGATTTTTGACGTGATGCAGAGAGTGGAGCAATCACTGTCGCCGTTTCTCCATTCATCGGCCATCAGTGCCATCAATCGCGGCGATACTGACCTGGCTGATTCGCTGATAATCCGCGTCTGGGATGAGGCAATGCGTGTGCACCGTCTGAGTGACGGGGCGTTCGACCCTACGGTCGGTCCACTTGTGAAGCTATGGGGATTCGGGCAGAATGCGGCTCCCGGTTCAATCCCTGCGGCCGCAGAAGTCGACTCCTGCCTTGGTGCCGTGGGGTTTGGCCAGTGTCGGCGGGAAGGGAGGCGGATACTGCGAAAACGCAGCGACACGCAGTTCGACTTCTCGGCCATTACAAAGGGGTTCGGGGTGGATGAGGTAGCTGCCACACTACGTGGACATGGGGTGACAAATTATCTGGTGGAAATCGGCGGCGAACTGGCGGCCGCCGGGGTCAATCCCGATGGGGAAGCATGGCGCGTGGCAATTGATATTCCCTCGTCTCCATCAGGTGCGGCCGACTCGGAAATTGACGGCATCAAGACACCTGCAGCTGCAGCCAATGCCGAAATCCTTCAGTTGTGCGATTGCGCCGTAGCCACATCGGGGAGCTATCGCAATTACCGCGACACGAGGGCCGGACGCATCAGCCATATCATATCACCTCATTCCGGACGCCCGGTAAGATCATCCGTGCTAAGTGCCACCGTAGTGGCCCCGACATGTATGGAGGCGGATGCTCTTGCCACAGCCATGATGGAGATGCTGCCGGACCGAAGCCGGGAGCTTGCGGCAAGGCTGCCGGAAGTAAGTCATGCCGTGCTGATCATTGCCGACAGCACACGAACCGACGGTCTGCGCATTGAATGGCTGAAATAACGCATTCGCCACTTCATGCCTCCCGATGATACCGGAGATTATACCAAAACGAGAGAATGGCGCGTTACAAACCAATACAACTATTTTCCACTATGCTGATAAAACGCCTCCTGAGTCTTGCGCTTTGCGTGCTGATGATGATTGCGGCGGCTCTGACCGTCAATCATTCCATATTCCGGCATACACCCGGCTCCTCTCAAGTAGAGAGAGAGATGGAGCAGACCATTCCGGTGACTGCCGACACTGTGAGTTATCTTGAAGATGGTACTTTGGTGATACACACCTCTTCGCTTACAGACCGTCAGGGATATGCCGGACCGGTACCGCTTGACATTTACGTAAAGGATGGCGTGGTGACCGATATCAAGGCGCTACCCAATGCCGAGACGCCGGGGTTCTTTATGAGGGCCGAGACGATGCTTGAGCAATGGAAGGGAAAAACGCTGACGGAGGCTGTGGCCATGAAAGTGGATGGCGTCACCGGAGCCACATATTCTTCGGATGCTATCCGCACGAATGTCGATGCGGGGTTGCACTATATGCTTTCGTCATCGAATATACTTGCCTATCCGGATTTGCACGGCAGCATACCCCTTAAACTTTGGCTGGCACTGGCAGTGACGCTCATGGCATGTATCGCACCGCTTTTCGTAAAGAGCAAGGTGTATCATACGGTGCAGCTTGTGGCTAATGTGGCTGTGCTTGGTTTCTGGACCGGCCAGTTTCTCGACTATCGTCTGATGCTTAATTACCTCTCGGGAGGTATACCTTTGCCAATGGCACTCACTACGCTGGTAATGCTTGTGGCAGCTTTCGTATACCCTCTGTTCGGGCGTCAGCAGCATTACTGCAGCCACATTTGCCCGCTCGGTTCGGCACAGCAGTTGGTGGCTTCTGTGTGCCGGTACAAGATACGGCTGTTCCCTTCCGTGTTACGTGTGCTCGACTGGGTGCGCCGCATACTCTGGGCAGTTCTGATGCTGCTGCTTTGGGCCGACGTATGGGTGGAATGGATGGATATCGAACTCTTCCAGGCCTTCATCCCCGCCTCGACTCCCATAGGCATCTCAATAGCGGCAGCAGCTTTTGTGGCTCTTTCGGCCGTGGTAAGCCGTCCGTACTGCCGGTTTGTATGCCCCACCGGGTCGCTCTTCCGCCGTGCCGAGAATATAGGGTGAAGCCGTGACAATGCATAATCCGTGATGCATTATTTCCCAAAATACCGTCAGATGCACGGATGCGACAAGGCAAGCCCTTATCCGCTACACCCGCAATCCCTTATTCCTATGCTCCTCATTCATAATTCATAATTCATGATTCAATGAAGAATTCCACCTATCTAATCATTCTTCTGGCGCTCGGCCTCGTTTTCGTATCCTACAAGTGGATATCGACCGCATCGGTCGACTGCGATGCCGCCGTATCCGCACAGACCTCTCCGGCATCATCTACCTACGAGGATATAATGACCCGTACCAGCGTGCGCGCCTACTCCGACCGCACTGTGTCAGGCGCGGCTGTCGACTCACTGCTTAAGGCAGCCATGGCAGCTCCTACGGCGGGAAATAAACAGCCATGGCGGTTTGTCGTGGTGCGCGACCGCAAGACGCTCGATTATATCGGCGATAATTTCAATTCGATGACCATGATGAAGCAGGCCCCGCTGGCTGTGGTGGTGTGCGGCGAACTGGCAGCCACATTCCCCGACGAGGGTGTAGGTTACTGGATTCAAGACACCTCGGCAGCCACAGAAAATCTGTTGCTTGCGGCGCATGCCATTGGATTGGGTGCGGTATGGTGTGGCGTATACCCGATGTCAGACCATGTGAAGAAATTCTCCGAACTGCTCCACCTCCCGGAAGGGATTGTGCCGCTCAACTGTATCGCAATCGGTTATCCATCGGTCTCCCCCTCTCCGAAGAATAAATGGAACCCGGAGTACGTGCATTATGAGTCATATTGATTTCTATAGGTAATTATACAATATGCGGGGACTGTCTGTTAGTCGATTTCAGCGCGAAGTGAAGGAGAATATAAACATATTCAACTGAACGTCAATTCTGTAGCTGCAAAAAGAAGCCGCAGATTGTATAAAAGATTCCCTTTCTTTTGCTATCTGTTAAATTTGAACACTTAAGGAAAGGCCACCTCGTCTTGCGGTGGCCTTTGCTATTAGCATAGTCAGTTCACCGCCTCATCAGATAAGATCCACAATCACGCAGTCGGCCACAAGTATACCACTTTGCGTCAATGCCAGGCGCCCGGCTGCACGCTGCAGGCGTCCGGCTACGATATGAGGCCCGGCATTGCGGAGCAATGTCATGAGAGCGTCTGCACCGAAATCCACTCCGTATGACTCGAGACATAACCCCTCGGCTGTGCGCAGACTCAGCATCACACGTTCTTCGCGCCGTTCGTCCTCAGAGAGTGTTTCTTCAGTATAAAACACTCTGCCGGAGTCAGTAATGGAGCCGGGGAGGATTGGCGCAAAGCGGTCGAGATAACCAAATAAATCAGTCGGATTCGCACGGCGGCGTGCAGATCCGTCATAACTGTGGGCCGACGGCCCTATTCCAAGATAAGGGCGCCCGGTCCAGTAACCTGAGTTATGGCGTGATCGGTATCCCGGCCGCGCATAATTGGATATCTCGTAATGCTCAAATCCTGCATCACGCAGCATCGCGGTGAGTGCTTCATATTGTGCCGCCACTATTTCATCATCAGTCGGCACAATACGCCCGGCATCTCGCAACGCAGTGAGCGCTGTCCCCTCCTCATACATCAGTGCATAGACCGATACATGTTGCGGAGACGCCGCAATAAGCCTCTCCACATCACGGCGTAATTGCGCCATATCCTGTCCTGGCAGTCCGAAAATAAGATCGCCGCTCACATTTCTGAAGCTGGCGGTGAGTCTGCAAAGTGCTCCAGAAGCTTCATCGGCCGTATGAGTGCGCCCGATGTGGCGCAACAATGGGTCGGAGAATGTCTGTATCCCCACGCTTACACGGCTTATACCACACTCCTGCCATACACGTATCCGCTCTTCATCCACATCCTCCGGATTCACTTCAATGGTGAATTCAGCCTCTTCAGCCCATTCTCGTCGGAATTCGGCCACTATACGCCGCACTCCCGCCATCAGCCTGCGAAATTCCACCGGAGGCATCAGCGAGGGCGTTCCCCCACCGATGTAGAGAGATTCAAGACGCGGTGGGAGTTCTCCGACACGCTCCTGCAATTCGGCAAGTAGCGCATCAGTCAGTCGCGGCCAGCAAGCCACTGAAGCCCCGCCACTGAAGAAGTCGCAATAGAGGCATTTCCTACGGCAATATGGTATATGGATATACAGCATGAGTCTAAGTAAGTAAACGACAGATCTGCGGCTTTGCCGTCACTCCCGTCACCAGACCGACAGCTTACCGCCGATATGTAACGTTGCATCTCTGCATTTATACCATTATTTAGCGGCTTTTCAGAGGTTTCAACGCGATTATTTAAGAAGTATTAAGAAATTTCCCCGCTCTATATTTGCTGCGAGTCATTAAAAAACTTTAAATTTGCAACATGACATCCGAACAAAAAAAGGCTCAGGAAGAGCAGGTAAGGAATAAATACGACAAGATTGTCGAAGAGCGTGCCCAACGAGTCTTCGACCTTATGGCCGCGCGCACATCACGCGAGGATATGGCACGCCTGCGCGACGCGTTTGAGTTCGCACGCGAGGCCCACATACATCAGCGCCGGCGTAGCGGCGAACCCTACATCCTGCATCCCATCGCCGTGGCTCAGATTGCAGCCGGTGAAATCAATCTTGATGTCAATTCGGTAATCGCAGCTTTTCTGCATGATGTGGTAGAGGATACACCACACTCCATCGAGGAGATCCAACAGCGGTTTGGTGATGATGTGGCTTTTCTGGTGCGTGTGGTGACGAAACAGAAGAAGGAGAAATATGAGATGTCGAAACAACTCGACAATTTCAAGCAGATGCTGAATTCCGTACAGTACGATGTGCGCGCATTGCTCGTCAAACTCTCCGACCGACTCCATAACATGCGCACTCTCTCTTCGATGCGCACCGACAAACAGATGAAGATCGCCGGCGAGACCGACTACTTCTATGCTCCTCTCGCCACTCGTCTTGGCCTTTATGATGTTAAGACCGAACTTGAAAATCTATCACTCAAATTCCGCTGCCCCACTGAATTTGAAGAACTTGAAAACCGCATAGCCCGTGACGAAGCTGCCAACAAAGCGCGTCTGCAGGCCTTTATCGAAGAAATCTCCACGCTCCTCGGCGCAAACGGCATCAAGGCTCGCGTATTCTATGAGTATCGCCGACCATATTCACTCTGGCGGAAAATGCACAAGTATGGCGATGATTTTGACCATCTGAAGTACCGCCATTTCGTCGACATCGTCTTCAAGGAGGAAGACGGCGTGACAGAAAAGAGCACCGTCTTGCGGATATATTCGCTGCTCACCGACCGATTTAAAGAAAAACCCGGAGGAATATCAAATTATATTGATTCTCCGAAGGAAAACGGATATCAGAGCTTCCACTTGAAACTACTGGCAGATTACGGCCGCTGGGAGGAAGTGCATATCAGTAGCGAGCGAATGGTGCGAAATTCTCAGTACGGTTGCATTTCCGACCGATCCGAGGGGAACATACGACGGTGGATCAATAAGTTCCGGGGCGTATTGAAGGATATAGCACAGCATGGTCAGGACGGGACCAATTTTATTGAAAATGTCGTGGCTTCGTTCTATAACGACGATATAATGACATTCTCTCCGCAGGGCAAGCCTGTAATTATGCCGCAGAAAGCCACTCCGATCGACTTCGCTTATGAGATTCATTCTCAATTAGGACGCCATGCGAAATATTGCCGCATCAACGGCCGAATCGCTTCAATCAAGCAGCCTCTGCATCGCGGTGATATCGTGGAGATAATGACCGATCCTGATGCCCATCCTGAAGAAGACTGGCTCGACCATGCTGTAAGCTATAAAGCCCGACGTGCCATCACATCATATCTGGCGAAACGCTCGAAACAGGAATTTGAACGCTGTGAGCATTGTCATCCTGTACCGGGAGAAGAGGTAATCGGATTCAAGAGTCATAACGGTCATCTCACGCTTCATAAGCGTGATTGCGCTGTGGCCATACGTCTGGCATCGCAGGATGGCGACAGCATCGTGGCGGTAGACTACCGACCGGATCAAACCACCTATCCCGTCGAACTGGAGATAATCTGCATCGACCGACGCCATATGGTGATCGACGTAATGGACTGCATATCCAACCGCCTGAACCTCAATGTGCAAAGTCTCAACACATCAACCGTAGATTCTATCGTGTCGATGAAGATATGCCTGGGCATACACAGCTTCGATGAACTGAAGGCCATCGTATCGGCCATCACATCAATCCCCGATGTCGAAGAAGTCAAGACTCAGACTCTGGGATGATTACACATGCAGAAGGTTTAGGGATTCAGAAATCAGACGGTGTAATCGGATCTGATGCACCGATACTTACTGTAATAGCCGAAAATTAACCTTGAATACGGATTCGTGTTTCAAGATGACCTTGCCATAGTATCAATACGAATCCCAAAATATCATGCGCAATTGGAGGAATAGAATATTTCAAAATTTCTTTTTCTCTCTGCCGCAAAGTAGCATAGCACCCCTATAATTTTGTAAGTAAGTGTTCAATTTTAATTTATACAATATGCCGGACTGTCGTCGGTCGATTCCGGTGCGGAGTGAAGGATAAACATATTCGACTGAACAACAACGCCGGAGCGGCAAAAAAGAAGCCGCAGATTG
>DKWX01000012.1:0-6205 GCA_002491945.1 Porphyromonadaceae bacterium UBA7141 | reverse complement strand
AGCGGCAAAAAAGAAGCCGCAGATTGTATAAAAGATTCCCTTTCTTTTGCTATCGGTTCTTACTTAAGGATTTATCAAACAAGTCAAAGGAGCCACAAGTGATTAGCCTGCGGCTCCCTCAGAGTCCCCATTCATAGCGGAATGCGGCAATATGGTTGATTCCTTTCGGGGCAGGAACTCTTTTAAATACAAAGTTCGCATCATAGAATTACTAAAATCGACAAGACGCCTCCAGAGTGATGTCACTCCGGAGGCGTCGAGCCATTTCTATATATGCTTTAATTCCCGATGCGGGATATATTTCCGACAGCGGCTGACTCCTTACATCATGCCGCCCATGCCGGGAGCACCCATGCCGGCTGCCGGCATAGCGGGAGTCTCTTCTTTCTTGTCGGCAATCACACACTCGGTGGTGAGGAACATACCGGCGATGCTGGCGGCATTCTCAAGCGCCACACGTGTCACCTTCGCAGGATCAATCACTCCCGTAGCGAAGAAATTCTCATAGGCATCAGTGCGTGCATTGAAGCCGAAATCGCCGGTGCCCTCCTTAACTTTCTGAAGTATTACGGCCCCCTCAAGTCCGGCGTTCATCATAATCTGACGCATCGGCTCCTCTATGGCACGACGGATGATAGCGATACCTGTATTCTCATCCTCGTTGTCACCCTTCAGGTTGTCGAGCTTGGCAAGAGAACGAATATATGCCACGCCGCCGCCAGGCACGATACCCTCGGCGATAGCTGCACGCGTAGCCGACAGAGCATCGTCAACACGGTCCTTCTTCTCCTTCATCTCAACCTCCGAAGCGGCACCGATGTAAAGAACGGCCACACCGCCGGCCAATTTTGCAAGACGCTCTTTGAGTTTACCCTTATCATAATCAGAAGTAGTAGACTCAATCTGCGCTTTAATCTGGCCTACACGGGCTGCAATGGCATCACTGTTGCCGGCTCCATTGACGATGATAGTGTTGTCTTTGTTGACTGTCACCTTCTCAGCAGTGCCGAGATCCTGAATTGTAGTCTGCGCGAGGCTCATCCCCTTAACCTCGCTAATCACCTGACCTCCGGTCAGGATGGCGATATCCTCGAGCATCTCCTTGCGACGGTCGCCAAAACCGGGAGCCTTGACAGCGCAGATTTTCAGTGATCCGCGCAGACGGTTGACTACCAGTGTGGCAAGTGCCTCATTGTCTACATCCTCCGCGATGATAAGAAGCGGACGTCCTGACTGCGCCACCGGCTCAAGCACCGGAAGAAGTTCTTTGAGATTGGAGATTTTCTTATCGTAGAGCAGGATATAGGGTGAATCCATATCGCACTCCATCTTCTCTGTATTCGTCACAAAGTAAGGGGAAATATAGCCACGGTCGAATTCCATTCCCTCCACCACGTCTACAGTGGTCTCGGTGCCTTTGGCCTCTTCGACGGTAATCACACCCTCTTTCTTCACTTTCTTCATGGCCTCGGCGATAAGACGACCGATTTCTTCATCGTTGTTGGCAGAAATACGAGCCACATTTTCAATCTTGTCCATATCATCGCCAACTTCTTGACTCTGCTCTCGGATACCCTCCACTACCGCGGATACAGCCTTGTCGATACCACGCTTCAAATCCATCGGGTTAGCGCCGGCTGTCACATTCTTAAGGCCGACATTTACAATAGCCTGCGCCAGCACAGTAGCTGTGGTGGTACCGTCGCCGGCCTGATCGCCGGTCTTGGAGGCTACCTCTTTTACCAGCTGTGCACCCATGTTCTGGAACTGGTCTTCCAGTTCTACCTCGCGTGCCACTGTCACACCATCCTTTGTAATATGGGGGGCGCCGAATTTCTTTTCGATAATTACATTACGTCCTTTCGGACCAAGTGTCACTTTCACAGCGTCGGCCAATGCGTCGACACCTTTTTTCAGCTCTTCGCGTGCTGAGATATTGAATTTGATTTCTTTTGCCATAATTGATATTGCGAATCTTATGCCGATGCCAGATGGACTCCGGCCATCTGAGCATACATTTATCCGCGTCTTTTTTTGTTGTCCTTAAAGCCTTCTGATAAAGAAGATTAACCCTATCTCACTGTGATGCCTCACCCTATGATTGCGAGAATGTCATTCTGACGCATCATCAGGTATTTGGTGCCTTCAAGTTCGATTTCCGTACCGGCGTATTTGCCGAAAAGCACTTCCATGCCTACGGCGAGCACCATCGGCTCGTCCTTGGTGCCGTCACCGGCAGCCACTATCTTGCCCTTCAGAGGCTTCTCTTTTGCTGTATCGGGGATGATGATGCCGCCGAGAGTCACCTCTTCCGCGGGTGTGGGCTCTATGAGCACACGGTCAAACAACGGTTTGATATTCATGGTTGTATAGCTTATTTATAAGTTTTCGTCACAGATTGTTAGTCCGGATTCTTCCTTCCCGCCTTATCTGCCTGCGGATATGCCGACTTCGCTTTCTACATCCCGCAGGTGACAGACAACGGATATCAGAACCGACTTCCACCATTTACAATGCAAATAGCGTGCCAATTTTTTCATCAGTAGTCTACCCGGACCTTACATATCCATTACCTATAACAGTATCCCGGCTTATTCGGTTAGAATCCCATCTTGTTATTTAACATTTATTCACTCCATGCTGCAAACGATCTGCATCCGTCAGCATTAACTTTGCAATAGAAAATCAATGTTCCGAATGCCTGCTCTATTCTCATGACAAACAGAAGGACAGACTATTACACATTCAACGTTTTGACTATGAACAACTACCCTGTCGCATTGGGCGACAATCTGCACATACGCGCCATCATCGGTGGCCGCACCGTACTTGAACTCCGTGTCAATAATGTCGGCGACACTTCATCTCTGATTGCTGAAATCCGCACCGCGGCCAAAGGCGTCAATGGTCTGAGCCGTCTTTTTATACGCAACTGCACCCGTGGCTGGGCCATTGAGCGTCCGTTCCGCTTCTACGCCCGACTCCCGTTTACCGATTACAGAGCCAGCAGTTTCGGCTCTGTAGCACTCTCATCACGCGCATCGGCTCCCTATCGGCCAGGCGGATTGCCCCGTCCCAGACGCCATGCCATATTCCCATGGGATACTCATTGATACGCAGCGCATTCCATGGCGATCCACACTCGACCGGCACCGCCGCTTAATACTGCGCTTACCTATATCACATACATCAAGTATCACATACATCAAGGGCACCCTGCTCATGCAGGATGCCCCCCTTGTGCGTGGAATGTCGAATCAGCTATACTCAAGCCGACACATCATCTCCGGTTATTTTTTCTGAAGGATGTAACTGCGCTGAGGTGCGGCATAACCTTTGAGTTTGCCACCCTTTACGGTAAACTCCTTGCCATATACCACATCCTTATACTTGCCGGCCGGCAGAGTAGTCGGGAGATCTACCACATTGGCGTATTTGCCGATATTGACAATTGCGACACCCTTATTGCCACGGTTGACCATAAGAACCTGCCCATTCTCTGAAATCTGAAGATCTTCTTTTTCTCCATTCATGGCCTGACGGAATTTATTGACAGCAGCCACTTCAGGATGCATAAACTCATCGTTGCCACGCGCACCGAGCACGTTATCGCCCCAGTATGCCTGGCGGGTGCTGCCGGCCGGGCGGCTGAAGAAGAGGGGCACGCCATTCTGACGAGCAGTAAGCCATACCCATGCAGTGCGGATCTGCTCATCGGTCAGTCCAGCCGATTCATGATGATTCGCATAAGTGTCGTGGCTCTCTACCCATGTGGTCAGAAATTCGGGAGCGGCAGAATGATGCCAGTTCCTGATATCAATACCATTGGCCGAACCCTTTTCAAGCATTTCGCGGAGCACGTAGCCATAGCTTGATGCTGTCTGGCCAAAATAGTCGGCATATTCTGCCTCGGGCACATTGCGGTCCTGAAGCACCTCGCCGTATACGAAAAGTGAATCATAGGGGACGGCCAGTTTCACACCTTTCACACTTTTTCGACCTGTGGCCACATCCCAGAAGTCGTTCTCCTTCACACCGGCCTTAGTGTCGACAGGGTCGGAGTGCACGCCGATATGTTTGGCTGTATCGTAGCGGAAGCCACGCACGCCGAGCGACAACAGGTCATTGACAAATTCCATATAATACTTCTGGAAATCCGGATTCTCAGTATTCACGTCGGGAAGTGCGCCCGATCCCCAGAGTGTGCACTGATAGCGGTCGTTGTAGTCGCGCACGGGATTGAGTCCCTCTGAGTGAAACATTTTGTCGCGGCCACCCACGGCCTTATAGAAATCCTCCGAAACCGCATCGATATCGAAGGCCGTATGATTGGGGAGCACATCGACTATCACCTTTATATTATACTTGGCTGCGGAATCCATCATCTGCTTCATCTGGTCGCGTGAACCGACAATCTGATTACCGATTTTCCAGTCGGTAGGCTGATAGTAGTAATACCAGTTACCCTCGGTCACGTTGTCATCAAAGATTTTCTTCGACCCTCCCTCCGGGTTATAGCAATTCTGCACGGGAGAAGTCTGAACCATTGTAAACCCGGCATCGGCTATATTCTTCATGTTTTCGGCGATAGTCGGGAAATTCCAGCTCCATGCGTGGAGAATGGTCTCTGTATTGGTGGCAGCAGGATTGTGAGTCACACGATCCTTGGCCATGGCCGGCATCACGCCGAGCGAGAGGGCAAGAGCCCCCAGTAGGATTGAATTTTTCATCGGTTTTGGTGTATCACCGGATTTTGCAGCCGTCTGTCATGCAAGCGTCCAAAGTTAATTTCAGACAATGTTTCAATTTCTGTCATCGTTTCAATCCGAACGCTGTCTTCTCGCTTAAATAGGACACCGTCCCGACAGATGGTCCTCTCTAATCCGGAAATTGGTAGATGTTTAAAGAATTTACTTAGCGTGCCTCTGCGGGTTATCCTATTTCGTAATGCCAATGCAGAGGGTTAACGATGCGATTGCCGCGTTCCTCATTCCACCCTTCCCCGGTGGCGTCAATTGTTGATTATACGTTTGGCCCCTATGTAGCGTCCTACGTAATAGCCCTCGAAATCGCTGATTTTCACTCCTCTGATCGAGGCATGGATGAATTTGAATTTCCCGGTCTCATTGTCGGCCGACACCACGATACCGACGTGTCCCACATTCTTACCGCTGCTTCGCGATGTGAAGAATACCAGGTCGCCTTTGCGGAGATCCTTGCGGTCGACTGGTGTGCCCTCCAGATACTGCGCCCGCGAACTGGGAGAAAGCTTATAGCCGAACTGGCGGTAGACGTAGCTCGTGAATCCCGAGCAGTCGAAGGCCGACGGGCCTTTGGCTCCATGCACATAACGCTTGCCGATATGCGTACGCCCTTCGGACAGCAAATCATCAATCAGACGCGAAGATTCGGCGGATAACGCCGGGGTGGCCACCGGAAGTTCGCGGGCGGCCACTACCTCCTTGACCATTTCATTGATTACATCTTTATCGATACGGGATTTCGCATTGGCCAACAGTTCCTGATGAGCCGCACTGTGGGCAGAATGCGAAGCCTTGCCGGCTACTGTCCGGGCCTGAGCCACAACAGCCACAGCCCCTATGAGAAGCGAAGAGAAAATCAGCTTTATAGTTTTCATGTCTTAGTACGTACGGACCGACGCGGACACGTCCGCGCAAAGCCCGGATGGGTTAAACGAAGGGCATCTGGAAAAGAGGAATCTGCGCCCGAAAAAATTGTCACCCAAAGTTACTAAAAATCAAACTCATTCACAACCTCACCACTCTCCATAGCCCCAACATTTAGAAATCTTTAAGAAATGGCACACCCCTACTCTATCTGTGCACATGCCATTCGCCCGCAGAATGAGCGGATTCGCCTTAGACGTTCGGTCTCCATGCTTTTACATCTGATGACTGGATAGTAAGCCTCCCCTCATATAGCGCGCGCTCCGGAGGGTTCATGCAGTTTCTGTCGACAAGACAAACAGATTGATTTGAACCGAATCACTGTAAGCCCGCCTATAAATTTGACTTACTCTATTGCCGGAGAACGGGATAATGACTAAATTTGCAATTGGTTCTGTAGTGGCATCGCTCCATATTCCATCCCCGGGAAGGGAGAATCGGCGTTTCCGCCGGTAATATCGCCATGTCGCTACGCCACAATATTGAAGCAACTGATAAACAATAGTTCGTTAAAAAAT
>DKWX01000039.1 GCA_002491945.1 Porphyromonadaceae bacterium UBA7141 | reverse complement strand
GGCTTGTCGCTCAGTCGAATATGTTTATATTCTCCTTCGCTCCACACCGGAATCGACTAAAAAACAGTCCCGCATATTGTATAAATTAAATTTGAAGACTTACTTAGATTAAACAGTTGCCAGAGTAAATGTTCAAATTTAAACGGCTGGAAGATGGTTCCAGTCGCCGGATTTTATTATTTTTGCATATTGCGGGGTGTCGACAGGCTTTTTTGTCATGCCGCCTTCCGCACTAAAGCAGCTGCCTGACAAATCCGGGTATTTGTCTGCGACGAATAATTCCTGAGACTTAAAATTATGGAAAAGAAAATAGAGATTGAAGAGATTATTAGAGAGAAGGCTCCGCATTACCGCATGATATATATGGAGGCAGATGTGGAGAATGCCGATGTAAGCGATGTGCTGCGCGACGAACTCAATCGTCTGGCCGCTGGTCTGACCGAACTCTATGAATTGGCCGACATCAACCGACGTCCGGCCATAGCCGCCACGCGCGCCGTCTACAAGGCCTGCGGCAAAGACCCGAATCGTTACCGCCCCTCGCAGGAGCAGCTGATGCGCAGGGTGGTGCGCGGGCTGGGACTGTATAATGTCAGTCAGCTCGTGGATGCAGGCAATCTCCTCTCGCTCGCCACGGGCTGGTCGGTCGGCGTATTCGACCGCGATTGTATCGAAGGCGACACCATAACTCTCGGCGTGGGGCGCGAGGGTGAACCTTATGAGGGGATAGGGCGCGGCGAACTGAATATCGCCGGGATGCCCGTGATACGCGACGCCGTGGGTGGATTTGGCACACCGACATCCGATCATGAGCGCACCAGGACTTCCCCCGGCACGAAACATATCAGTGTGACGATGCATATCTTCGACAGCCGCGAGACCGATATGCCCGCCATACTCGATATGCTTCGCGATCTTTTCACCAGACATTGTCACGCCGACGCGATAGAGATCGCCGTGGTGGAATGACCGCAAATTTTTTTTGCAGGGCTGTCACAAATCAGATACAGCGTGTGTCTTACTTGTGAAATCAAAAAAACATCAGTAAGATATGAAACAAACAATCGTACCCATTTTCGTCTGTGTTGTGCTTCCCGTGGCAATTACACTGATAGTAGCGGCCGTAAAGATGAACCGTGACAAGACTATCTCCCAAGTGTTGCTGAAGGCGCTCGAATCGCCCGGACAGGTTAATACCGACCGTCTGATACAAACCATGGAGAATGGAAAGAAACGTAAAACCCGCACATCCTATCAGGAACTCACATCGCGTCTGCTTCGCGGCTGCATTTTCACGCTTGTGGGGATAGTGCTGGTAGTGGCAGAATTCATGTGCGGCACATCCGGATGTCCCGAATGGTCGTTTTTCACTCTTGGCGGCGTATCGTTTGCAATAGGCGTGAGTTACCTCATCGTCTACGCAATGAGCCGCCGTCATGTCCTGGCTGAGAGCGGACTCGCAGAGAAAAGAGACCCCGAATCTGTGATTGACTGAATGTAGCGCCTCAACGAATGGACCGCAGTCAATTCATAGCTCACGTAGAGAGGTCGCAGGGAGCGTTGCGCCGTTTCCTGACGGCCCTGTGCTGCGGCGATGCGGCACGTGCCGATGATTTGGCTCAGGAGACGTATGTGAAGGGATGGCTCTCGTGCGAGGGATTCCGTGATTCGGATAAATTCAATGCCTGGATACATCGGATAGCGTATACGACATTCCTCAACAGTTGCCGCTCACAGCATCATGATATGCCGATAGAGTCAGTCTGTCATATCGAGGGAGATGACAGGGCAGATGCCTCTTTCCGTTACCAGGCATTGTATGTGGCTCTTTCGCAATTGCCTGAAAAAGAACGCACCTCCATACTTCTCTATTACCTTGAGGGTTACAGTGTGGAAGAGATATGCGGCATCACCGGGGCATCGGCCGAAGCCGTGCGCCAGCATCTTTCACGAGGCCGTCGCCATCTGCGCGGCATTCTTACATAAAAATCCCCCACATATGCAACAGAACAATCATCATAACATAGAGGATGAACAATTGCGCCGTCTGTTTGCCGACTTCAATCCGCCGATATCTCCGGCATCCCGCTTCATGGAGCGTCTGGAGCGCGACATGCAACGGGTGGAAATGGTAAAGGAAGCCACACTTCGTCTGCAGCGCCGCAATCGTGTGGCCGTTGTGCTGGCCGCACTTGCCGGGTTTGTGGCCGGAGTCGTATTCATGGCCCTTTATCCTGTTTTCAGCCAATGGATGGAGGAAGTGCGTATTGCCATTCCGGTCGTCACGGCAGAAGCGGGCTACATGATATGGATTGTCATGCTCGCACTGCTGACGATATTTGCATCGCTGGGCACATATAAGAGTTGCATCCACCTGTGGCCGATGGCCCCGCATGGCATCGGCTGATAAGGTAGATTCCACATGGTGATGATGCCGTGCCACTCTTGCCCGAGCCGGGAGTCACACTCTCTAAGCAAGAGAGTGTGACTCTTTGTAAGTTCGCCCGACATGGGCATAATC
>DKWX01000049.1:29558-44777 GCA_002491945.1 Porphyromonadaceae bacterium UBA7141 | reverse complement strand
TTCTTACGAAATATAACATATTCAATTATCGTATACTGACTGAGGCCAAGCAGTCAGACACGATAGGAATGCCCGATTTGCCCCCTCCTGCAATGAATTCCTCATTTTCAGAGGAAACTATGTGCAAAAATCAATCATACTGCATATTCAATTTCAAGATTCCGATACGGCCTCTGCGGCATGTCTTCAGACATTATGCCGCAGAGGCCGTGCCCTTTTATGTGCGATTTTTCGACATCGCATAAATTTAATCTGAACAATCATTTAAGGCTATGCAAGTATCCGATTTTAATTTATACAATATGCGGGCCTGTTTTTTAGTCGATTCCAGTGCGGAGTGCAGGAGAATATAAACATATTCGACCGAACGACGAGCCGGAAGCGGCAAAAAAAGAAGTCGCGGATTGTATGCCTTAATCTTCCATCAGTTAAATTTGGACACCTGCCTATTCCTAAAAAAATTAAAATAGTATCTTTATGAAACGATTTACACAAAGTGTTTTGGCATTGTTGTTTGCGGGAGCAGCCATTCAAGCCGCTCCGGTGAAGGACTTGACGCAAAATGGCTGGAAACTGCCTAAGGCGGAATTGCCCGTACGCAATTCTGAAAGCGGTGTGACCGGTGACGCTCCGGCAATGAAAGTCCGGCAGGCTCATCCGGACTTTAGCAAGATGAGCAAGGCCCCCGCCTGGTTTTCTGAAGAACGTAAGATGCTGATGGGTTATAACCAGGAAAGTTATTACGGTTATCCCCAGGGTATGTACAAGCTCGATTTTGACGGCAGACTTGAATTCCTGTATAGCACCGAATATACAGACAAGGGCTATTTCTTAAATACAGGATGGCTACGCAATGACAAGCTGTGCGAACTTTATGAGTATACAATCTTCTCCATACTTGATTACGTATATGTGGAGACTGACATATATACAGGCGAGATATCCACGTCTAAAACCATATCTCTGGTTGATTCCGAGACCGAATTTGACAATTATCTGCCCCTTTACATATCTTGCGCCTACGATCCGACTGACGACACTCTGTGGGGATACACAATCAGCAGAAGCGGATCGGGATACGCCTTTTTCACAGCTCCCGCTGACGATGTGCAGAACACCACGGCCGTCATCGAGTCGGAAGAATGGAGTCATGTCTGCGCGTCAATGTGCTGGAACGACAAGGAAAAAGCCATGTATGGCATCAACCGCGATAACAACTTTGTCCGCATAGAGCGCGACGGCTCCCAGACTGTCGTCATGCCTACAGGCGTGAAAACCAAATATTCCCGCGGGGCTCTGATGTATGACTCCGAAGAGGATTATTATATCTGGAACGCCCAGCTGACCGATGGCACATCGGGCCTCTGGTGTATTGACCCGGAACATAATTCAATCTCCACTTTTGTCGATTATGAAGGCCGTGTGTCATTCCCGCTGCTGCTCGTGGGAGAAACCCGACATGACCCTCTGGCAATATCAATGCCTATAATCGACAAAGCGGATTTCGGCAAAGGCCTTAATTCGGGCACGGTGTCGGTATTCATGCCGTCGACTCTTTTCTCAGGCGCTCCCGTTTCCGGGGAAATGACATGGACCGCATATGTCGATGGCCAAAAATATGACGATGGCACTGCCGATGCCGGCAGCCGCGTGGTTGTCGAATTCAAGGACCTGACTGACGGCTCCCACAAATTCACGTTCGACGTGGCTCAGGGAGATAAAAAAAGTACTACAGCCACAACCAGCCTGTTTATAGGTTATGACACTCCCTCTACGCCTGAAAACGTATCTATTGAAGATAATCAGGTAATATGGGATCCGGTCATCAGAGGTGAGCATGGCGGATACATGGACATGGATAAGCTGACATACCATGTCTTCATCAATGGCAATGAGATAGGCAGCACTCAAGACAACTATCTCATACACAACCTGAATAAAGATGTCCCCTATTCTGGATTTGTGGCCACAGTTATCGCAGAAAACTGCGGACGGTTGTCGAAAGAATCCAATCAATCTCCGATTACCAATATTGGCGCTCCATGGAAAATGGATGTGCACATCACCCCGACCAGAGAACAGGGATGGACATTCTCCACATATGACGCCAACCAGGACAAATCATGCTGGTCATGGACCAATCTGAATAAAGAAATTCCATGCATGCACGAGCCCAACAGCACTTCAGCCGGCAATGACGACTGGCTGTTCACACCGCCGCTTGATTTCGACGACATGTCCACATTCTATGAAATAGCTCTCGATGTGGCAAATAGAGCCGAATACTTCCGCGATTTGTCACTTCAGGTATATCTTTGCAGCGACCTCAACCCCTCGAGTGTCATATCCCAGCTGTTTGACTATAAGCCTGCGGGAACCAACACTGACTTCAACCGGATATCCCAGATATTCAATGTCCCCGCTGCCGGCACTTACTATATAGCCTTCCATGTCAAGCACCCGGCATATCAAGACGGTATCTACATCAAAGAAATCGACATCACCAAGACCGGCACATCCTCGCCAGTGCCTTCGGCTGTGAGCGGTCTCAAAGGATATGGCGCAAATAAGGGCGAACTGTCTGCAAATCTGGAGTTCGTAATGCCCACCACTTACATCACCGGCGAAGAAATCCACTCTTCTGAAACGATCGAGGTTGAGATTGCCGCCGCCGAGACTATAATTGTCTCGGGCAAGCCGGGTGCTACCGTCAACACATCCGTGGCAGCCATCCAGGGTGACAACGAAATCAAGCTGACTCCCATAATCAACGGCACCAGAGGCCAGTTTAAAGGTATCAACGTATACTGCGGTGTAGACATTCCCGGACCGGTGAGCAGTCTGACCGGCTATGTGTCAGACGACAACCTGTCATTGCATTTATTCTGGACTGCCCCCGATGATGTGGGCGAAAACGGATATTACGTTGACCCGACGGCTGTAGAATATGTAGTTATGCGCAGCACCACCGAAGATGGATGGGTAACGATAGACGTACTCCCCAATGACGTGAATGAATACACATTCACTGTCGAAGCCGACAATGGCTTGAAATCAGAATGGATAGCTATCCTCCCTCAAAACGTAGCCGGTATCACCAACACGTTCGGATGGATGAGCGATATGATGGGCACCCCCTATACTCTCCCGATATACGAAGATTTTGCCAAAGGGCGTCCGACATTTAACCCTATCCGCCGAATGGCCGTAACTGACCCGGAAGGAGTGACAGAATGGTCTGTTTCCGACCCGAGTGCCATCCACAGTTCTTTTGCAAGCCCCTCGGGTGTGGCTCTGACTGGCAATACCAACGCGGCACCCGCGACAGGACGATTGATGCTGCCTAAATTCTGCACCAAAGGAATCAATGACGCCGGTCTGATTCTTGAAGCCTGGACCGGCAGCAATATGGCTGAAATCCGCATCCTCGGTGAAGTGGCAGGACGCGAGGAACTCTTCGATCTTGGCACACTCCCTCATGGCAACGGATGGACTACCTGTGAGATTCCCTTCCCGGATGAGATGCAGGACCGTCAATGGATTTCTGTGTACATACAGGGTGAGTACCCCTCTACAAGTCATTTCGTATTCGTTACGAACTACACTGTCAAGAGCGGCGTATCCGGTCTGGACAAGATTGCCGACGACACTTCGGCAAACGGCATCTACACGTTGCCCGAACAGATTGTTGTCGAAGGACATGAAGGTGAGAATGTATGCATCTACGATGTCGAAGGCAAGATTATCAAGCGTGTTCCAAATGCCCCGGCTTATATGACTCATGACATAGCGCCCGGCATATATATGGTTGTTGCCGGTCAGGTATCGGCAAAATTAGTTGTCAGGTAAGAAGCCCGGTAAGTGTTTAAACCTCACCTTATTCTTACTTGGAATTTGATTAACAATACATTTTAACCGGTATGTCCGGCTATGTCCGGACATACCATGCAAATCAACTAAGATGAAAACCTTTTATAATTGCATAGCCGTGCTTGCGGCCACATTTGCCCCGATATGTGCAAATGCGGACGTAAAAGCGCCCACTCCCTCGTTTTATACGGATTTCACCAAAATGGGAGAACACGCAGCCCCCCTCCCCGCTGAATGGAGCACATACGGCAATGGGGAAATTCCTCTGCAACAGTGGCAGGACGTGTTCGGAGACGATGGCAACGGACCATACTACCGGCTTATGAACATCAATGGGACATGGGGAGCTTTCAGCAACTCTTCATTCCGTGAAGACATTGCAGCTGATGAATGGCTGATAAGCCCCTCGATACATGTTGAGAACGATGACGAGGTGTTACTGATTTCTATCGGAGGGTACGGAAAAGTAGCCCTGAACAACTATATGGTGTTCATTTCCGAATCAGGCGACAAGAAAGAAGACTTCACCGATGCTCCGGTGGCTGCATCGACAATCTACGGATACACCTCCACTCTTAACCAGAAACAAGTATCTGTCAGACTGTCCGGCTATAAAGACAAGGATATTCATGTCGCTTTTGTGAACAGAAGCAAAGACTGCGCACTCTTAGGCGTGACCGAGATTCTTGTGGCCCCCTACCACATATCAGTCATCGATAACACGCCTCAGGTGCTCCCGGAGGGTGAGACATTCAATGTCTCGCTGATGGCGGATGTGAAACTGCCATATAAGACTAAAGGGCTTACAGCAAGTCTGACAACCTCGACCGGTGTCGAAACGACCATGGAGGTTGACCAGACTATCATGCCTTCCGGCTCACGCCTCAACGTGACATTCCCAGAGACAATAACCATACCGGCAGAAGGGGTGGAATACACAGTGACGCTTTTGCCCCACATGGAGGGGGCGCAGCCTACTGTCGTAACCGGAAAGAGCAGCGTGCCTTCAACAACATACACTCCCGTGGTTGTGGTTGAAGAATTGACCGGCTCATGGTGCGGCTACTGTCCGCGCGGTGCGGCATTCCTGGATTATTACCATGACACTTATAATGACGAAAACGGCAAGGTAATAGGTATCGCAGTCCATTCCGGCGACCGCATGGAAATCACAGGACAGCACTATATCTCTACGGTGCAGAACGAATCCGGCTCATCCGGTTTCCCGTCGGCATTCTTCCAGCGCACAGTCAAGGGTGACCCCTCTGCCGAGAATGTGGTGAAAGCCTTACTCGACCGGCCATGCTATTCTTCTGTAAGATTCGACAAGGTGGCTTTCCAACCGGAGACCGACGACTATATCTCTATAGATTTTACTGTAGAAAACGCTTATGACAGAACGTCACTCAACCAGCGCATCGCCTTCGTGGTGATTGAGAACCAGCTCATGGGTGACGACTACAATTGGAATCAGGCCAATAATCTGGGCGGCATTTCCCAGGCTGCCGTCGAAGCTACCTACGGCGCCGAACTGTGGCCGTATTTTGAATTTTATGCACAGAGCCCCAATACGATTCTGTATACAGAAATGGTTTACAAGCATGTCGCAAGAGAGATATATCCCGATTATTACGGTGCTTTGCTCGAAGGTTCCTGCGAAGCCTTGAAAGGGACGCCGTTCACAATGTCGTTCAAACGGCCTTACAATGTGGCAGACTGGAACAATGCCGCTCTGGTGGCGCTGCTGATTGACGATATCACAGGCCACATCCTTACTGCCGACATTATCGATGCCAAGGATTTCAACAAGGATGCATCGGCCGAAATGATAGTGGACGAAGCTGTCGCTATCGGTGTCTCAAACAATGCCATATCAATCAGCTCGCCTGAACAGATGGTGGCTGAAGTATACGGTATCGACGGCAGCCTCAGACACCGTGGCTCTTATGAGTCCGGAAACACGACAATACCGGCCGACTCATTCGACGGAATATTCATTGTCAAGGTAACGACTTCTCACGGAACTACGGTCAAGAAAATTGCAATATGACACAACCAGCCTTTCCGGCCTTTTCAACTCTGGCCGGAAGGCTGTCAATTAAGCCACTACGCAAGTGTTCGGATTAATTTAAGCAAGTGTTCAAATTTAACCGATAATAATTGAAAGGGAACACTTGCCTATCGGTTAAATCCGCACAATTGCCCGCTATGAATAAATACTCTGTGCAAGTCTACTGCTTATTTATTCAGTTCTTGCCTATCCCTCATTAAATTCATTTAAACAAGGTGATTATGAACAAAAAAACAACCTTTTTATCGCTTATGATATTGGTTGCGGCATTCATGACGGTATCTGTATATGCAAAGATTGCCGAAATGAATACTCCGGTCCCGGAAACCGGTGACGCATCCGTATATTATCTTACAGAAGCCGCTCCCGAAGACGGCTCAGTCGTAGAGAATCTGTCGGTCATAGCGACCCAGTGGGAGGGGCCGGAAACCGATTGGGGCATCGATGTGAGCAACAGTAAGGAAGCTGTCATCGCCCGTGATGCCGACGGCAATCAGGTGGCTACCGGAACATTGAGAAACGTCCCCTCAGGCATACAGATACGACTCTCGGAGACAATCACGACTCCCGGAGAATACACTGTGACAATTATGCCCGGTATGGTCTTCGGAGCCGAAGACTTCGATGAGGACACGATGCAGACAATACCGGCTCCCGGCACTGGAAACGAGGAGACGACCCTGCATTATACCGTACAACCGGCTGCCGAACCCTTCCGTCTCACAGAAGCGACTCCCGAGGACGGTGCGACCATAGATCAACTGTCAGTGATATCTACCCAGTGGGAGGGGCCCGAAACTGAATGGGGCATTGGTGTGAGCAATAGGAAAGACGGGGTCATCGCTCGTGATGCCGACGGCAACCAGGTGGCTACCGGAACAATCAGAAACGTCTTCACCGGTGTTCAGATACGCCTGTCGGAGACAATCACGACTCCCGGAGAATACACTGTGACAATTATGCCCGGTATGGTCTTCGGCGCGATCGACATCGATGAGGATACAGGGATGACCATACCTGCGTCCGGCACAGAAAACGAAGAGACGACCCTGCATTACACAGTCCGGCCGGCCATTGAGCCATACCATCTCACGGAAGCGACTCCCGAAGACGGTTCGGTTGTAGAGCAGCTGTCGGTAATCGCGACACAGTGGGAAGGACAGGAGACTGATTACGGAATAGGCGTGAGCAACAGCAAGGAGGCTGTCATCGCACGTGATGCCGACGGCAATCAGGTGGCCACCGGAACATTGAGAAACGTCCCCTCAGGCATACAGATACGTCTGTCGGAGACAATCACGACTCCCGGAGAATACACTGTGACAATTATGCCAGGCATGGTCTTCGGCGTGGAAGACATGGATGAGGATACCGGAGAGACAATCCCAACCCCCGGCACAGAGAACGAGGAGACAACCCTGAGGTACACGGTTCAACCGACTGTTGAGCCATACCAGCTCATGGATGCCACTCCCGAAGACGGTTCGGTTGTGGAGCAACTGTCGGTCATCTCAACCATCTGGGAGGGGCCGGAGACTAAATGGGGTATCGACGTGAGCAGCAGCAGAGATGCCGTCATTGTACGTGACTCAGAAGGCTCTCAGGTGGCTACCGGAACTTTAAAAAGGGATTCTCAGGCGGGGGTACTGATTACTCTGTCGGAAACAATCAAGACTGACGGCGACTATACCGTGACCATTCTGGCCGGGACGGTATTCGGCTCTGACGGATTCGATAATGAGACCCTGCAGTCAATCCTTGTGCCCGGAACTGAAAATGAAGAGACGGTGCTACACTATACCGTAAAATCACAAAACGGTGTCAGCATGCTTATAAATGACAATGACGAATGCATTTATTATGACCTCGCCGGCAAACGTGTATCTAAACCCGAACATGGTATATTCATCCGTATCAACGGACAGAACCGCGATAAAATAGCGATGTAACCCTAATCTTCGCTTCACACATTACATCGGGGTGCGCAGAATGTGTCTGCGCACCCCGATGACTGTTTTTCTCTCCCACACGGCCACGGCAATTATGGCTCAGCCCACACTTCCCGTCAACCCCGGCATGGCGCACAACGCAGGTATCAACTTTTTCACAAACATTCCGGTGAAGCATTTCTGAAGCATTTCGAGTACAGATTTCAATTTTTTTCGATTCCACTCACTACCATACCGAAGCTTTTTATTAATTTTGCATTTTAAAGCCTCTCCAGCCAACGCGATTCTACCGAAATCACGGGTTTAGAAGAGGTCTTTGTTCAAAATCTTGTCGCAATGGCTTATAATACATTCGGCGGCGGGGCAGGCGGATGGTTCCGCTCGATTCCTCCCGTCACACGCAATCTTATTATTATCAATCTCCTCATCTGGCTTATCGAATACGTAAGTGGTTCATTCGGCTATAGACTGGTCGATTTGCTTGGGCTGCACTATTTCTGGAGCTTCTCTGAGTCAGACTTCAATCCGGCCCAGCTGGTGACGTATATGTTCCTGCACGACCGTAATTCGATTATGCACGTGCTCTTCAACATGTTCACGCTCTACATGTTCGGCCGCATTATCGAGCAGACATGGGGTTCGCGGCGTTTCCTGTTCTATTACTTTGTGTGCGGCATCGGCGCCGCTCTGTTTCAGGAGGCTGTATGGGCATTGAGCTGGAAACATGAGTTTATAGATGCCATAACGTCGCGCACCGGACTCGCATCCGACACTGTCAGGAACTATCTCGCCACTCGCCCGGAACAGTTTGCCGCACTGATGGACAATTTCCGCAACGCCCTTGTCACCATAGGTGCTTCGGGCGCGGTGTTCGGCATACTGCTGGCATTCGCATTCCTCTTCCCCGACATTCCGCTATATCTTTTCTTTATTCCGGTGCCGATTAAGGCCAAGTATATGGTAGCAGGATATGCCGTGGTGGAATTCTTCCTCGGTGTGAGCGGCAATGGCGGCACTGTGGCACATTTCGCCCATCTGGGAGGGATGATTTTCGGACTGATTCTGCTCCTGATATGGCGCAGGCGCAACGGAGGCAGACGTAATCCATTCATGAATCAATTCTGACCATCAATCATCGCATCATGATTATCATTTCTCCAATATTACGTATGATTGCGGGCATCGTCTCAATCATACTCTATATCGTCACTGCCATCTCATGCTATGGAGGAATCATTCCTCCGGAGGTGACTCCGCTCGGTTCGGTGCTTGTAATCGGGATGCCCGTGCTGCTCACTGTCTCGGCAATCGTGACGTTGGCATGGTTCTGCTTCGGGCATTGGATGACGGGTTCTCTGGGGGTGGTGATGTTTCTGGCATGTGCCGGTCCGATCAAGATGTGGTTCCCGCTCGGTTCAAAAGAGGATCCGGCTCCGGGCAATCCCACCTTTACAATCATGACCTGGAATATTCTGCATGGTGAAGACCTTGGAGAACCATCCAATAAAGGGTCGCGCACGATGGAGGCTATTCTGGAGTATGACCCTGACATCGTGTGCATGCAGGAGATGACCGGATTCGAAAAGAAGGACCTGCGTCATTTCTCACAGGCCTCGGTCGACAGCATACTCGCCCGCTATCCGTATCGGCTCGGCATAGGCACCACCTATGATATCTGCATCCTGTCGAAATATCCGCTCCGGCATATCTATTTCGGGAGTGTCAACAGCTTTATCCTTGCCGAATACTGCACCGTAAAGATTGGCGGACGCGAAATCGCTCTGGCCAATATCCATCTCCCCTCTTTTGCCCTTGATGAGAATGAAAAGACCATCTTCTCCCCTCACGGCGACAAAGAGCAGAAGGAAGACCTCGGCAAAAGGATCTTCCATAAGCTCCAACACGCTTTCCCCATTCGGGCTCAGGCGGCAGAGAAGGTGGTGCACGGATTCGAACGTCTGGCAATGCCCGTGGTGGTGGTGGGAGATTTCAATGATGTCCCCGCTTCCTGGACCTACAGAATGTTTCTGAAAGCAGGATTCAAGGATGCCTATTGCGCCACAAATTTCTTCCCGACATATACGTTCTATCCCCATGCATTCTATTTCCATCTCGACCAGGTGATGTATCGTGGCAATCTCCGCCCACTTTCGGTCGACAGGCTCAATATCCGCACATCCGACCACCTTCCACAGCTGGCCACATTCGAGATACTCCCCAACTACTGAATACCATTCAATCCCGTCTCAGTCGAGAGCCTTCCGCCCCCCCGGCTGTCTTTTTCCCACCTTCTCCTTTTTCCACCCCCTTCCGCTCCTCTTTCCCCTTCCGACAACCTGACGACTTGATATGACTAAGAGGGTATCCGCGCCAATCTGCACGGATACCCTCTTTCTTTTCCAATATATAAGTGTCTCAACCGGTTTCCTCATTTCCGGGCCATACGGTCCCGGCTACCTTACCCCAACCCCCATACACGCCGCATCACCGGCTCTGTCATCTTACCACAAACTTGCGGCTCTCCGCGCCACAGCGGCTGATATAGATACCAGCTGTAGTGGGAGCGGCATTCAGACGCACCCCGGAGAGTGTGTAATATTCTGTCTGACCATCCTCAGAATCCGCCGGTGTCACAATAGAATCCACTCCGGTAGAGAAGTCATCGGCCGGAAGGTCGTAACATGCCATCAGTACGGCCCAGCCCGAGGTAGCCTCCGTGGTCACGTCGCCAAGAGTAAAGGCCTTGTTGCCTCTGGCAGTGAAATACAGGCGGGGCTGCTCTTCACTACCCTCATAGGCGCAGGCTATGGCTGAGGGGGTGCCGAGATTGGAGGCAAGCTGCCACGCTTCATTCGGGTTGGATGTGAGTTCATCGGCATCGTATGTGCGCAGGAATACACCTACTGTATTGTTCATCACATAGCCGTATACGTACACTTTGTCGGAATGGTCGGGATTCTGGATTGCCGCAAGGTAGCCGGTCAGTCCTGTCCCTGCCACGCCGGCATCACCGTAGCTGTCGCGGGAGTTGACGCCCTTTATCCAGCGGCCGTTGGCGGCATTGAGTCTGAGCAGAAAACCTTCGCGGACCTTGCCTGTCTGCGATGCGAATAAATGTGAGGCATCGGCCGGATCGCTGATTTCACCATTGAACATACCGCAGAGCCAGAGTGTGCCGCCTACCACGTTGATGGCCGTATTCTGATAACCGTATTTACCGTCGACGGTCTCCCCCTTGAGTGCATTTACCCATTTGCCGTTGAAATCGGTATCAACGCAAGCCACCACCGGAGTGAACGTCCCTTCGGGGGTGAACTCCATCCCGGCAATCTTCATCCTGGTTTCACCTCCGGTCACTGTGCCCTGCATATATAGTCTGTCGCCATCGGCAAAGAGACCGAGGATCTTGCTCTGGGTGGCCTCTCCCTCATCCTGAAGGCTTGCCATATATGAGCCTGCCGCGCTGTATTTCACCACATACATGCTGCCTGCGGCATTTGAGGTTTTGCCATCCCATTCCGACACGTTGCCAGGAGTGAGAATCACCTCGCCGTCGGGGCCACTTATTGTCATGGGGGTGCGGAAGCTGCCTGCCACGAATATATTGCCGTTGCCATCTACTACGGGAGCCGTCAGATCGGCGCCGTCGGATATGAAGTCGGTGGTGGCTGCGGGTGTCGGATCGGTAGAGGGGTCGATGAATTTCACCCACTGCAGGGCGCCCGAGGCATCCAGGCGACCCACCATCAGGCGATAGTAGCGTTTATCTACATTCCACGCGTAGAGATGGCTTGCGCCTGTACCGTCCACAAGTTCGATAGCCTCATCAAGCATACCGTCGGTATGGCGCAGTTTGGCTGTAAACACCACTCCTCCGTCGACCGTAGTGGCCACGCCTCCGGCTCCACTGGCGAAGTCGGCCGTGGTGGAATGCAGGTCCCAGAGCAGAGTGCCGTCGGCAGCCGTCTTCAGTATGCAGAGATTGCTTGAATAGCTTGTACCGGCATTATAGGGCGCGCCCTGGAAGAGTACTTCTCCGGCATAGGTGATATCGCGGGTTGCCTCGATCGAGCCTCCGATGTTATGCCAGTATACCGAGCCATCGGTGGCTATGGCTATATCCTGGCTCTGGTCGCCGGCCGTGGTATAACCATCAAAAAGATTACTCCATGCATACACAGGCGCTTCAGCCGCCGATGCCGCGCACACACCAAAGAGAAGAGAGGCTGCAAGTAAAGTTTTTCTCATGTCTGAAATATTATGGATACGGAATCCGACCAAGACACTGACAGGGCCCGGCGGGTATGGCGCCGCCACGGCCCTGTCAGGTGTCTCAATCAAGTTCATATTGAAAACTGTTGCAAAATTACGAAGCAATATACTTCCGTGAAATCCCTAAATAATGGTAATTATCCTGACGGCTGCGGCATTAATCCGTAACGGGAGTCGGCCCCTTACCCGATTTTGAGTATTTCATGCACCTTGATTAATTAGTAATTTTGCAATGTGAAACGACTTTGTGTACCGAAATATTTACCGTTGTTATCGCTCCTCTCCGCATCGATTGCATTCCACCCCGGCTCTCCGGCGGTCGCCTGCCACGCGTCCCCTCTGAATCCGGGAGTCGCGGCTCACGCAGCCGCCACGCACCCCGATACGGCAGCCAACGACTCCACCCGGCATTCCGCCCCAACGGATTCGCTTGACTTCCCCATCGACGATGAGGCATGGCACCTGCTCGACGAGGTCGTAGTGACGGCCAAAGAGGGCCATGGCCTTACCACCGCATCCACAATCGACCGCGATGCGATGAATCATCTCCAGCCCACATCATTTGCCGACCTTCTGGAGCTACTCCCGGGCAATATCTCTCACGATCCCGACATGAGCCGCAACAATGCCATCTCACTCCGTGAGACCGGAAATCTCGGTGTCTCAGGTGCTGTGTCGGACAATCCCGACTACGACATCTCTTCGCTCGGCACGCTGTTTATGGTCGACGGGGCGCCAATCATCGGCGATGCAAGTCTGCAGAGCATCGGCACCATGAGCGATGCCACAGCCGACAGCCGCAGCTCTACCAACCGGGGAGTCGACATGCGTGCCATCTCTACCGATAATATCGAAAGCGTGGAAATAGTGCGCGGCATACCCTCGGCCGAATATGGCAATCTCACTTCCGGCATGGTGAAAATAAAGCGAATAGCACGGTCAACCCCCTTCACGGCCCGCTTCAAGGCCGACGAATACAGCAAACTCTTCTCTGCCGGAAAGGGGTTTGCTATCGGCAATACCCCCCATGTCCTGAATGCCGATGTGAGCTATCTCGACTCGAAGGCCGACCCGCGCGACAATCTTGAGAAATATCGGCGTGTCACCGGGTCTCTGCGCATGAACATGAAGTGGCATCCCGGATTTGCCGACATCGGATGGAATTACGGACTCGACTATACCGGATCTTTTGACAATCAGAAGACCGACCCCGACCTCTCCTACCGCAAAATCGATGAATTCCGAAGCAGCTACACCCGCGCCGCATTCACCTCCGACATCTCGTTGAGGCTCAACAGTGTCCGGATGTTCACTGATTTCAGTTTCAACGCGTCTCTGAGCTACGAGCATGAAGTCATCGAGCGCCATAAGCAGGTGGCTCCGCAACGCGCATCTGTGGCACCCTCCACTATGCTGCCCGGAGTGAGCACGGGGCATTATCTGCTGTCGGAATACATCGCCGACTACCGCAGCGACGGACGCCCCTTCAATGCCTTTCTGAAGTTCAAGGCCGCCGGCAGCCTCCCGGTGGGTGTTATCTCCAATGATTACAAAGTCGGCATCGAATGGACCATCTCTAAGAATTTCGGCCAAGGACAAGTCTACGACCTTAGGCGCCCCCTCTCGGCTTCTTGGACCTCGCGTCCGCGAGTCTTCAGCGACATATCGGCGCTTCAAGTGCTGTCTCTATTTCTCGAAGAGGAGGCTTCGGCAAGCATCGGAGCCTCGCAGGCCACTCTCCGACTCGGACTGCGCTCAATCCAGCTCCCATCCCTCCCAAAGGGATACTATCTCCGCTGGCGTCCGTATATCGATCCGCGAGTCAACCTGTCGTGGGATTTCCCGGCTCTGAAGGTGGAGGGTTCTCTGATGAGCTTCTCGCTTACCGGGGGATACGGACTCACTACCCGTATGCCTACAGTCGACTATATCTTTCCGCAGGAACAGTATAACGATATCATACAGCTCAATTACTACGATGTCACCAATCCGGCCGAGCATTCTTTGGTGAGCATCATGACTTATGTCGAACCGGCCATCAACCATGACCTGCGTCCGGCACGCAACCGCAAGTGGGAGCTACGCCTCGGATGGCAGTGGATGGGATTCCGCGGAAGCGCCACATATTTCGAGGAGCGTCTGCGAAGTGGATTCCGTTATTCTACGGTATACGCTCCCTATGCCTATACGCAGTATGATCCGTCGGGTATCGACGGCCCCGCGCTGTCGGCGCCACCGCAGCTGTCGGCGCTCCCTTCGACTGAAACGACCATACTCGACGGCTACCGCGTGGCCACCAACGGCACACGCATCGACAAGCAGGGTGTGGAGTTTCAGCTCACTACTCCACGCTGGCAGACTCTCCGCACTTCGCTCACTCTGACCGGAGCCTGGTTTCACTCCATCTATTCCAATTCGCAACAGCTCTATTCGGCTGTAAGCGATGTCTATAATGGGGTGTCGGTGGCCGACCGCTACGTCGGACTATATAATTACACCGACGGGCGAGTCAACGATCAGATAAATACCAACTTCATGTTTGACACGCAGATACCGCACTGGGGACTGATTTTCACAACCACGCTGCAATGTATGTGGAGGGTACGCACCACCCGACTCCCGATTGACGGCATCCCGACGGCTTATCTCGACGCATCCGACGGCCAGCTGCATCCCTGGACTCCGGATGCCACATCCGACCCGATGCTGCGATATCTGATCAAAACCTACAATCCCGAGTCGTTCAACATGGTGGAAATCCCATTCGCCGGATACCTCAACCTAAAGGCCACCAAGACCATCGGGCGCTACCTGAGGATAGCGATGTTTGTCAACCGGCTGCTTGACTGGCTCCCCTCCTACCGCACCAACGGACTGCTCATACGCCGCTCCGCCAACCCTTATTTCGGCATGGAGCTAAACGTAAGCATCTGACGCCCTTCCGTCCCCCCCCTCCTGCTCCTCTCCATGATTCAATAAATTCATACGTAAGTGTTCAAATTTAATTTATACAATATGCGGGACTGTTTTTAGCCGATTCCGGTGCGGAGTGAAGGA
>DKWX01000049.1:0-29241 GCA_002491945.1 Porphyromonadaceae bacterium UBA7141 | reverse complement strand
ACTGAGCGACAAGCCGGAAGCGGCTAAAAGAAGCCGCAGATTGTATAAAAGATTCCCTTTCTTTTGCTATCGGTTAAATTTGGACGCTTACTTAATACCCAACCCCTGATTGACTGACAAAGATGACAATACCTAAAATCCTATGGTTGCTGTCAGCAGCCATCTGCTGCACGGTCCTCACTGCCTGCGACGACAGTCTGGAAGCATCATTCCCCCGGGCGGAGGTAATCATAGACCTCGATATGACTGATATCCCGGATGATGCAGGGAGTCTGCACGATGCCAAATTCACTTTCAGCAATATCTCCAACGGCACAAAGTCGGTATATTACGCCGATGAGGCGATTTCGCTCGTGCCGGGGCTTTATGATGTGGCTTACTCGGCCACATGCCTACTTTCGAATGGAGTCACGGCCACGTTGCGCGCCCGGCAGCAGTCGGTCACCATATCGCAGGGACGCAATAATCTGACTCTCCGCCCTTACCGCAATATCGAATCCGACGACCTCATAATCTCCGAAATTTTCTTCGCCGGAACGCTGCAGACCAGCGGCAACCAGTATTATGGTGACGATTATGTAAAGCTCTACAACAATACCGGCCACGTGATATATGCCGATGGCCTGACATTCTTCGAATCCAAATTCCTCACCACCCAAAAACTCGCGTTCACTCCCGACATCATGTCGGAAGCCATGACGGTGGAGGCGCTATACACCATCCCGGGGTCCGGCACTGATTATCCCGTGAAGCCCGGAGAGTTCCTGTTGCTGGCTGACACCGGTATCGACCATCGCGCCATCAATCCGAATTCGTTCGATCTGTCGCATGCCGGGTTCGAGTGGTACGATGTAAGTTCAAGCCCCTCGACTATGGATATCGATTCCCCGTCGGTGCCCAATCTCGACAAGTGGTATTGCTACACACAGACCGTATTCATGCTCCATAACCGTGGATTCAAGGCCTACGGCATAGCGCGTATCCCCATTGACCGAGAGAAGTATCTGGCCGACTATTATTATAACTATGAGTACGAGACGGTCACGGCCGCCGGCACTTTCCCGATGAGCCAGAGCGCCTACCGCCTCCCCAACGAGTGGATTACCGATGTGGTCAACTGCTCCGTGCAGTCCGGATATCAGTGGACACTATGCACTCCGGCCCTCGACATGGGGTGGACCCACTGTGGCACTATCGACAAGGACAAGACCCGATATTTCCACTCCGTACGCCGCAAGGTTATCGGATTTACGGCCGACGGGAACCCCATCCTGCAGGATACCAACAATTCCTCGCTTGATTTCAATCCTATGGTCACCCCCTCTGAAATCGAGGAGCAGCATAGCGCCACCGATGCTTCGGGCACTCCGTGCGCCAATCTTACATGGGATGGCGTGACACCGCGCTGAGCCACAGGGCGCACGCCACAATTCGCCACATGACAATCCCGGACATACCCTGTTTTCACCCCTATGCCAATTTAAAGTGAGACAATCAATCATATTATCAGCCATAGCCTTCGTCGCCATTGCGCTGCCTTTGGTCGCGGAAGGAGCCGACTATCTGCCGGATGCCGATTATGTCGGTTACGTCACCGACCGGACGCTGGCCGAAAGCCGGCGCCAGCTCCGGCTGAATACAGCGGCATTCCGCAATCCGGCCATGATGCCCCTCCGGCAGGACTATTCATTCGGGAGCATCAGCGCCGGATGGGAGAGCCGACGCGAATCGGAGCCGTTCGCCGTCGAGACGGGTCATGGCAATTATGCCGGAAGTTTTGGTGCCTCGGCTTATTATCACAATGGCGCCTCTACCCTGTGGGGAGAGGCCGCCTACAGCAATGGCCGACGCCTCGGACAACGCTGGAACGAATCGGCCGACTTCGACCGCCTGTATCCATATGTGACGGCCGACAGCATTGGGGGTGACCTCAATTGCGAACGTTATTCTTTCTCCGGAGGTTACGCCCATCCCGCGGGCCGGTTCGTCTGGGGTGTGTGCGGGGGATATACCGCACTGCTCTCTTACAGAAGCGTCGATCCACGCCCGCGCGACATCACCGGCGACCTCTCAATTGCCATCGGTGCCGGATACAGCGCCGGATTCGGATATACGGCTGCTCTGGCATTATACTTCGATAAGTTCCGACAGTCATCCGACATCGCGTTCATGAGCGAACTCGGTGTGTCGAAAATCTATCATCTCACCGGGCTGGGCTCACATTATTACCGCTTCGCCGGCACCGGCACCTCTGCCTACAATGACTGCCATTCCTACGGTTTATCGCTCAATCTGATATCCCGACGCGAATCAGGAGCTTTCCTCAACGCTGATTTCTCGCTTACCGACCAGATCCACGTGATCGAGAATCTCAACCGCCTGCCGATGGCATCGCTGCGGCATAAGGAACTCAATATCTCCGCAGGATGGCGGCAGTCTGCAGGACGCCACCGGATATCGGCCATACTCGGGGCACGAATTTATCGCCGACACGGCTCGGAGAATATCTTCGGTGACGCCACTTCCGGCACATATCCGCAAATCGGGAGTCTGGAGATTTTTGCCGACAATCATCATTCCGAGCAGCTCCGGCTGCTCTATGAGTTGCAGCTCGACCGCACGATGATCGGCATTTCCCCTTATGCATCTCTAAGCCACCGGCGCACTGTATATATATCTCCCCGCCGCGACCGCCTTATCGATACGGCCTCTGTCGGCACGGCTCTCTATGCCGACCGCAGATTTTCCGACCGTATGGCGGCAATGCTTACCCTCTCTGTCTCCCACCGCATTCCACGTGCCTCGCTGCTCGAGCTTCCGGCCACCGGCGAGGCCGTCGAGGCCGACCTGCGGCAAGCCGTAGCCACCGGATTCCGCAATGCATCCTGCGGCGCCACATCCCTCTCAGCCGAAGCTAAGTCCGATTATGCCCTGTCGCGGAAATTCGCTCTGGGACTACGAGCCGGCGTAGGCTACACCCGGCTCGCCTCCTCTCCACATGCCCTTGAATGGAACGCGGCGGCCGTATTCAGTTTCTGACTCTACTGATTCCTATCCAATCCCGATATTGAAGTCGTCAATATCGACCATACCGACTATAAGACTTAATATTATGAATATCAAATCAATCCGATTGGCCGCTCTGGTGGCCCTGATGCTGCCCCAAGCCTTGAGTGCGGCAGCGCCGGAAGTGACCCACGGCACACTTCCCAACGGTCTGTCATACTACATCCGCCACTCCGAGCAACCCGTCGGGCGTGCCGACTTCTTCATCTCACGTGGATTCGGCTCTCTTGTGGAGAATGAAGATGAACGCGGCATGGCCCATTTCCTCGAGCATATGTGCTTCAACGGCACCGAGCATTTTCCCGGCAATTCCATCATCGAATGGCTTGCCTCTCTGGGTGTGAAGTTCGGCGCCGACCTCAATGCCTATACCTCGATGGAGGAGACTGTATATAATATCTCGAAAGTGCCCGTGACGCGCGAATCCGCCGTCGACTCTTGCCTGCTCGTGCTGCGCGACTGGAGCACGGCGCTCACTCTTGCCGATGCCGACATCAACGCCGAGCGCGGCATAATCAAGGGTGAATGGCGCCAGCGCAGCGGCGCAGCCAACCGTATGCTCGAAAAGGCCGCTCCCCGCCTGTACCCCGGCAGCCCCTACGGCACCCGCATGCCCATCGGCAAGATGGAGATTGTGGAGAATTTTCCGTCACAGCAGCTGCGCGACTTCTATCATAAGTGGCACCGCGCCGATACGGAGGCTATCATCGTCACCGGTGATGTCAACCCGAAGGCCATCGAACAGAAGATTATAGCAATGTTCTCCGATATCAGAGTGCCCGAAGGGAGTCCTGCCGTGCCCGACTTTACCATAGCTCCCAACGAAAACCTGATTAGTGTCGTGGAGAGTGATCCGGAACAGGCTTATTCGGCTGTGACCCTCTATTATAAGCATTCCGACCCAGACTCCCTTACATCTGCCGGGCGCACACGCCGCAGACTCCTCTCTGACATCTGTATCGACATGATTGTGGAGCGTATAGATGACGCCGAGCTCCGCCCTGATGCCGTGTTCTCAAAGACTGGCGTAGGCGATTCGCGCTTCCTGCTCGCCACCTCTCCCGAAGCCCTGATGCTCCGCACAATAGCCAAAGCCGGATGTGAGACGGAAGCCGTCAGCCGTCTGCACGCTGAAATAGAGCGCACCCGCACACTCGGATTTTCGGAGAGTGAATTTGCCGATGCCCTCCAGAAGGCCGCCGGAAAGGTGGCCGCCGACCGCGACAAGGCGCTGAAGCGCTCCAATACGGATATGGCCAAGGAGCTATCCGCTCATTATCTGAAAAGAAAGCCTCTGGCCAATCCGGAAGCCGACTATGCGGAGGCCATGGCAATACTCCCCACCCTTACCGCCGAGGATGCCCGACTCTGGCTGGCCGACATCACAGCTCTCCCTTCCGAGGGGAAATCGGGACGCGGACACGTGGCTCTGCTCTATGTCCCCTCCGGTCGGACTACTCCCGTGCCGACAGAAGAGGAGGTGACTGCAGCCTATGAATCAGTAGATCCCGCGGCCCTTGCTCCTTTCGAATACCTCTCTACCGAGGGGACGCTGCTTGCGACAGAACCTCGGCGCGGCTCAATCGCCGAGGAGCGTGAGACCGCTCTTGACGGCACACGACTGCTCACTCTCTCCAACGGCATACGCGTATATGCCCGCCAATCGGACTCCAAGCCGGGCGAGGTGCTGGTGCGTGGTGTCGGTCCGGGCGGCTTTTCGCAGCATTATGACCCGGCGGATGCCGCCTCTGTAAAACTCTTTGAAGATGCCATGGCCCTGGGTGGCGCCGGAAGCCACTCGCAGTCTGACCTGCGACGTCTGCTTAAGGGACGCGACATCCGCACAAGCGTGGAGGTTAAGAATACCGAGGAATGTGTGGAACTGGCCACTAACGCCGACAACATTGAGGACGGCTTCCGTCTGCTCTGGCTCAAAGCCACTGCAATGCGCCCCGATTCCGCGACTTTCGCTTCGCGCATCTCTTCCCGCACCACTCAGATGGAAGGACGTCTGCACTCTGCCATACACGTGATGGGAGATTCTATCACACGAAATGTCTACGACCATCACCCCCTGGGCGGACATCCCGACCTGCAGGCTGTGCGCAATGCCGACTATTCACGCATTATGGACATATACCGCGACAGGTTCAGTGATTTCTCCGACTTCACTTTCTTTATTGCAGGTGATTTCGACTATGACACTCTGCGCGACATGCTGGAGCGCTATGTAGCCTCGCTCCCTGCGGACGGACGCATGGAGAAGCCAAAGGATATCGGATATCATTTCGCGCCGGCTCCGGTGCGCCACCGGTTCTCCGAACCGATGGAAAATCCACAGGCCATCGTATATCAGTTCCGTCATCTCCCATGCCCTTATTCGCGCCGCAATCTGATGCTTACCCAAATGGCGTGGGATGTGCTGAAGGCCCGTCTTATGGCTGACCTGCGCGAAAATAAGGGGTGGATTTATTCCATCAAGGGGCACTCTTCGCTCATTGCAGGCATGAACGGCAATGATCCGTCGGAATTCATGATGCCCACATATATCAAGACTGACCCGACTCATGCAGATGAAACTTCTGCCACCATAGGCGCCACAATCGCGGATATGGCAAAGGAGATCACGCCCGCTGAGTTTGACAAGGTGAAGGAGAGTATGCTTCGTGACGCGGCCGACAACCGAGGCGACAATGCCTACTGGCTCAGTGTCATGAAGGGCTACGACCGATATGGCATCGACTATGATAAGGATTATGAGGCCGAACTCGCCACCCTCACTCCGGAGTCACTCCGCGAGTTTGTGCAGACATACGTGGAGCCTGCCATTACTGTCGACCTCCTCATGACCCCCGAGGAATAAGCAAGTGTTCAAATTTAATTTTTACAAGTCTTCGACAATACGCAGACTTGTTTTTTAGTCGCAAACAGTCACGCTGCCCATCGTGAGGGCAGCGTGACTTTATAAGAGACTGAGTGCCCGACCGCATGAATCAACCCATCATAAGCACTATCACCACACCCCAGAGTATCAGCAGTGTATTGCCTATGGCGTATGTCACGGTGTAGCCCATGGCCGGAATCGAACTTCCCAACGCATCCTGTATGGCTCCGAGAGAGGCTGTAGTGGTGCGGCTGCCGGCGCAACAACCGAGTGTGATGGCTGCCGGGAATTTAAATAACCTGTGGCCTATGATCACACCGAGAATCAACGGCAGTGATGTGGCGATGATACCCATGAGGAACATTACGAATCCGATTTCCTTGAAACCGCTGACAAACGATGGACCCGACGAGATACCCACCACGGCTATAAACATATTAAGTCCCAGATTATCCATCAGCCACACCGATGAGCGGGGCAGTCGCCCGAATGTGGGATGCTTTGACCGAAGCCATCCAAGCACCAGACCCGCAATCAACGCGCCGCCACTCACACTCAGGCTCACAGGCACCTTCCCGAAATGTATGGCCAGAGAGCCAATCAGGCCTCCGAGAAATATCCCGAGCCCGACGAACACGAGATCTGTCTTGGTGGTGCGCAGGTCGGCATAACCGATTTTGGCAGCTGCCTCTTTGGTCTCGCGTTCAAGTCCGACGATGGTGATGACGTCTCCCCGGTGCAGTGCCACTCCCGCAAGCACTGGCACGTTGACTCCGGCTCGGACAATACTCTTGATTGTCACTCCATACATGTATTTCTGATGACGCAGCTCGTCTACCGTCATCTTATCCACAGCTTTGGACGCAATGGTGACCTCAAGTTCCTCTGCCGGGAAATCCAGAATCTCCGAATCGGCCACTTCAGGACCTATCCAGCTCTCATCGCCGACAATATTCTCGCGGCGCCCGCTCAATACGATTTCATCTCCGCAGCTGACAGTCAATGACGAGTCTGGCGTGATATCGGTGATTTTACCTCCTCGACGCACACGCTCCACAAAGAGACGTCGCCCCTGCCCTGCCAGATAATCTTCTATCTCACGCGGGGTGCGCGGAGTGCTGAAAAAATCGGCCTTGGTCTTGTAGGCACGGAATGCAATCGGACGCAGCGCCTTAAAATAATTCGGGTCGGTGTCACCACTGCCCTGATTCAGCTTCTTCTCAAGTTCGGCTGTCTCTTCTTTGACTTTCTTTAAACCTCCGAGCATCCATGGGCCCAGATTGGCCAAAAGATAGGCTGAGCCGATGGTGCCGAATACATAAGTCACCGCATAGCATACCGGGATTATGCCTATCCATGCCTGTTTCTGCGCATCGGTGGCAGCAAGGGTATTGATTGTATCCGTGCCCACGCCTATTACGGCCGACATGGTCTGTGCTCCGGCAAGCAACCCCACGGCCTCGCCTATATCATAACCCATGCAAAGCGCCACGCCCCACGTGCAAAGCAGGCACAACACACACACCACGACGGCGAAAAGCACCTGCTTCAGCCCGTCGCCTCGGAGTGCCTGAAAAAACTGCGGCCCGACGCTGTAGCCTATCGAGAAAAGAAACAGAAGGAAAAACACATCCTTCAGCGGGCCGGGCACCGGAATATCGAGTTGCCCGACCAGCACTCCCACCAATAGCACCGATGTGACTGTGCCCAGTGAGAACGACTTGTATTTCAGTTGCCCTATGAAAAAACCGACTCCGATAGTGAGGAATACGGCCAGCGAGGGATTATCGCGCAAGGTCTGTACAATCCATTCCATTTGCAATCTATAAATTTGTTTTTTTTCTTTCAACATCGCTGACGGCTGTTAAGTTCCCTCAGACATGCTTTCCGACCGTATATTTTCTAAGTTAGTGTTCAAATTCAACCGATAGTAACTGAAAGGAAATCTTTTATACAATCTGTGGCTTCTTTTTTGCCGCTTCCGGCTTGTCGTGCAGTCGGATATGTTTAGACCTCGCTTCACACTCCGCCCCTGAACTGACTAAAAAACAGTCCCGCATATTGTATAAATTAGATTTGAACACTTACTTATAAATTAAATTTGAACACTTATCGCTGATACACTCTCCACCCGTTTCCGGAGTCACTGACGGTAAATAAACATACCCCGATAATAAACTTTTTTTGGCAGAACAGTGTTAGAAATTCAACAGCAGATTGAATCTCTGACTGATGTATTTCCGTCTTTTTTCAATCCCGAAATGACAATCAGGAGCCGGCGACGCGACACTCCGTATATTCACGCTCACGCGGAAGTCTGCTCTTAAAATATCATCAAAAACACAATCTCTTATAAAAAACAATCATTATGCTTGACCAGAAAACAGATTCAGATTTTCGTAATGGCGATGCAAAGACCGATGTATTCGGTTCGGATGCAATGTTGCAGTCAGCTCCTGTCGACAAGATTCCGGCAGGCCCCACTACACCGGAAATAGCGTACCAGATGGTAAAGGATGAGACATTCGCCCAGACTCAGCCTCGCCTTAACCTCGCCACATTCGTGACTACATATATGGATGAATATGCTACGCGTCTGATGAATGAGGCCATCAATATCAACTATATCGATGAGACTGAATATCCGCGCATAGCGGTGATGAACGGTAAATGCATCAACATCATAGCCAATCTGTGGAACACTCCGGAGACGAAACAATGGAAGACAGGCGCATTGGCCATCGGCTCGTCTGAAGCATGTATGCTCGGCGGTATTGCCGCTTGGATCCGCTGGCGCGAACGCCGCATAAAAGAGGGCAAACCTTACGACAAGCCTAATTTTGTGATTTCCACCGGATATCAGGTAGTATGGGAAAAATTCGCACAGCTCTGGCAGATTGAAATGCGCACCGTGCCACTGACGCTTGAAAAGACCACTCTCGACCCGCAGGACGCACTCGCCATGTGTGATGAAAACACTATCTGCATCGTGCCGATCCAAGGTGTCACCTGGACCGGACTTAATGATGACGTGGAAGCCCTCGACAAGGCGCTCGACGCCTATAACGCCAAGACAGGCTACGATATCCCGATTCATGTCGATGCCGCTACCGGCGGATTCATCCTGCCGTTCCTCTTCCCGGAAGTGAAATGGGATTTCCGTCTGAAGTGGGTACTCTCCATCAGTACTTCGGGCCATAAATTCGGTCTGGTATATCCCGGACTGGGATGGGTGGTATGGAAAGACAAGAAGTATCTGCCTGACGTGATGTCGTTCAGCGTAAACTATCTGGGCGCCGAAATCAGCCAGGTCGGACTTAACTTCTCCCGCCCCGCCGCACAGATTCTCGGACAATACTATCAGTTTATCCGTCTCGGATTCGAAGGCTACAAGAACATTCAGTTCAATTCTCTCTCCATCGCGAAGTATCTGCACTCTCAGGTAGGTGCGATGCCGGAGTTCCAGCCATATTCGCCCGACGTGCCCAACCCGATTTTCACATGGCTAATGAAGCCGGAGGTGCAGAAGTCGGCCAAATGGACTCTATTCGACCTTCAGGACAAGCTCGCTCAGAAGGGATGGATGGTGCCCGCCTACACACTGCCGGCCAATATCCAGAATATTGTGGTGATGCGTGTGCTCTGCAAACAGGGATTCAGCCGCGATATGGCCGACCAGCTGCTCAACGATATACGGTTCGCCGTAACAGAGCTTAACGCTCTGGAGTATCCGACCCCGACACGTATCGCGATGGAAAAGAATGTGCCTCTTACGGCCAAGACTTTCAATCACACCGGCAAGTAAGATTCCCTGACGTGACCCGTCGGGTGGGAAGCGTTCTGCGCCTTCCTCCGGTCGCTACATAAGAATGCCTCGGCCGGCCGACACTTCGGTACTGACCTGTGTCGGCCGGCCGTCGCTATCTTTCAGATTGCATAATATATTGCTCTCTCTTACTGTCGATTATTAAATTCAAACACTTACTTATTCTGACTGTTTTATGGATATCATACTTACAAAATCACATATCGAAGCCGCCGCGCACGAGGCTTTCTCTTATGCCACATCACTGACCGGCGGAGCGAATGCCGATTATATTCCGTTTCTGGCCAATATCGATTCCGGCCTGTTCGGTCTTAGCGTAATGCTGCCGGATGGCACAGCATTCAATTTCGGCGATACCGACTATAAATTCGGCATTGAGTCGATTTCAAAAGTGCCAACTGCCATCCTTGCGATGCGACAGCACACTCCGGCAGGAGTGCTGCAGAAAATCGGAGCCGATGCCACTGGCCTGCCTTTTAATTCTATTTTCGCCATTCTGCTTGAAAATGATCATCCGTCGACTCCGCTGGTGAATGCCGGAGCTATCTCTGCATGCTCGATGATTGACCCGAAAGGAGATTCTGATGCGAAGTGGAAAGCTATCACTGACAATATCACTGATTTATGCGGATCGGCCCCCGTGCTTATCGATGAACTCTATAAGAGTGAAAGCGCCACTAATTTCAACAACCGGGCCATCACCTGGCTTCTTAAGAATTACAACCGTATCTACGATGACCCCGATATGAGCCTCGACCTCTACACCCGTCAGTGCTCTCTTGGAGTCACGAGTGCCCAGCTGGCCGCAATGGCGGCCACCATAGCATCCGGAGGTGTCAATCCTATAAGCGGCTCCAGAGTGTTCGACCGTGAGATCGCTCCTAAGATTACGACTCTGATTGCCACCGTGGGCTTTTATCAGCATTCAGGCGACTGGCTCTACACCTCAGGCATTCCGGCCAAAAGCGGCGTGGGCGGCGGTGTGCTCGGCGTGTTGCCTGGAGTGCTCGGCATAGCGGCATTCGCTCCTCCGCTCGACAGCGCTGGCAATTCTGTAAAGGCTCAGGCTGCAGTCAGCAGGTTTATGCAGTCTCTCGGACTCGGGGTGATGAACGGCGACCGCGTCACTGTGACCGACTGACCGTATCCGTTCCCGGAGGGGCTTCCGATTTCCTCTCTCTGTCAATCATTTATCAACGACTTTAAAACTATGGACTATGGCAACTAACTCCGTATCCCAAACCAAGGCCACCGTCAAGTCTGCCGCAAAGCTGGGCGTCGGGACCCTGATGATTATGAATATCGTGGCTGTAGTGTCGCTGCGCGGTCTGCCGGCAGAGGCTGTCTACGGCATGAGTTCGGCTTTCTATTATCTTTTTGCCGCTATCGCTTTCCTTATTCCTGTATCTCTTGTGGCGGCCGAACTGGCATCTCTTTTCCCTTATCAGCAGGGAGGAATGTTCAGATGGGTCGGCGAGGCTTTCGGCAGCAAACTCGGATTCCTCGGCATATGGCTGCAATGGATTGAAAGCACAATATGGTATCCTACGGTACTTACTTTCGGCGCTGTCTCTCTGGCATTCATCGGCATGGACCATCTGGCAGACTCTCATCTGGCTGCCAACCGATTTTATACTCTTGCCGTGGTGCTCGTAATTTACTGGCTCGCCACCCTCATTTCGCTCAAGGGACTGGGATGGGTCGGCAAGATTTCTAAAATCGGCGGTATGGTGGGCACTATCATTCCGGCATGCCTCCTGGTGGTGTGCGGTGTGATTTTCCTGGCCTGCGGCGGACACTCCCAGATGAATTTCGACGGTGATTTCTTCCCGGATTTCACTAATTTCGACAATGTGGTGCTCGCGGCCTCCATCTTCCTGTTTTACGCCGGCATGGAGATGTCGGGGGTGCATGTGCGCGACATCAAGAATCCTACCGTCAATTATCCTAAAGCCGTCTTCGGCGGCGCTCTCGTGACGGTGCTTATCTTCGTGCTCGGCACATATTCGCTCGGTGTCATCATTCCTGCCAAAGATATCAACCTTGTGCAGAGTCTGCTGGTGGGCTTCGATAATTACATGAAGTCGTTCCATATGGAATGGTTCACCCCCGTCATCGCCATTGCTCTGGCTTTCGGTGTGCTGGCCGGTGTGCTGACATGGGTGGCCGGACCGTCAAAAGGTATATTTGCTGTGGGACAGGCCGGATATCTCCCACCGTTCCTGCAGAAGACCAACAAGGCTGGCGTACAGAAGAACATCCTGCTCATCCAGGGTCTGGCGGTGACTCTGCTGTCGCTCCTTTTTGTGGTGATGCCTTCGGTGCAGAGTTTCTATCAGATTCTGTCTCAGCTCACTGTGCTGCTATATTTGATCGCTTATCTGCTGATGTTCGCATCGTCAATCTATCTGCGTTATTCGATGAAGAACGCCAATCGCCCATTCCGAATCGGCAGAAAGGGCAATGGGTTGCTCTGGATCGTATCCGGTGTGGGGTTCCTCGGATCTCTGCTGGCGTTTGTGCTGAGTTTCTTCCCTCCGTCGCAGATTGCGATGGGATCAACGACGGTATGGTATTCGGTGCTCTTCGGCGGAGTGGCGCTATTTGTGATACTCCCATTTATCATTCTGGCCTGCCGCAAGCCATCGTGGGTCGACCCGAAGAGCGACTTCGTCCCGTTCCACTGGCAGAAAGATGCCGCATCTCAGGCCCGGCTGAAGGCGGCTGCAGAGGCTTATGAGGCTTCTCATCCGGAATCGGCCGACACTCCGGCTTCATGATTCGGCCGGGGCGTAACGCCCCTATTGTATGACGGCAGTGTCTGGACACGTCCATTAATCAAGAGAGCCATGTCACCGAATATATGCGTGACATGACTCTCTTTTTATCTGGAGCAATACTTAAGTAAGTGTTCAATTAAATTTTAAATAAGTGTTCAAATTTAATTTACACAATATGCGGGACTGTTTTTTAGCCGATTCCGGTGCGGAGTGAAGGAGAATATTAACATATTCGACTCAGCGACAAGCCGGAAGCGGCAAAAAAGAAGCCGCAGATTGTATAAAAGATTCCATTTCAATTACTATCGGTTAAATCTGAACACTTACCTAACAATTACTCAGGAGGTAATTAATTTCTATTCGTCCGGAGCTGATTTACTCAAAACCACGCAGGCGAAGCAGTGCATGCGGGTCAGGCTTATGGCCACGGAAACGCTCGAAGAGCACCATGGCATCTTCCGTGTCGCCTGGCTCAAGTATCAGCTCCTTGTGGCGGCGTGCATTGTCGGCATCGAAGATTCCCTTCTCCTCAAACTGTTCCCAGGCATCAGCCTCAAGGACCTGACTCCACAGATAGGTATAATAGCCCGAAGCATAGCCGTCATCGCCGAAGATGTGTTTGAAGTAGGGCGAACGGTAACGGAATGTAATCTCCTCAGGCATACCGATTTTGTCGGCCACCTCCTTCTCGAAGCCCATCACGTCGATGTTCTTGCCGTCGTGCTGCCCCCAGGCGAGGTCAAGAAGCGCGGCGCCGGCAAGTTCGGTGGTGGTGAAGCCCTGATTGAATTTGGCCGAGTTGTTGAGTTTCGTAATCAGTGAGTCCGGTATCACTTCGCCTGTCTTGTAATGGCGGGCATAGCTCTTGAGCAATTCAGGCGAAAAAGCGAAGTGTTCGTTCATCTGCGAGGGCATCTCCACGAAGTCGCGGTCTACGTGCGTGCCGGCCAGCGACTTATATGGGGCACGTGTCAGCATCCCCTGCAGGGCATGGCCGAATTCATGGAATGTCGTTTCCACCTCATCGATGGTAAGCAGTGCCGGAGTGTCGCCTGAGGGGCGGGTGAAGTTGCCTACATTATATACGATGGGGCGCTTCATCTGGCCGTCCTCATAAAGTCCGGCCGACTGAAGTTCCTCCATCCATGCGCCCTGACGCTTTGTGGAGCGGGGGAAGTAGTCGGTCATGAACACTGCTATGTGCTCGCCGGTGGCGGCATCCTGCACGTCATATACGGTCACTTCATCCATATATTTCGGAGCATCCGGAAGTTCCACCATCTTTATGCCGTAGAGGCGGCCGGCTGCATCAAAGAGCCCATGCAGCACGTTATCAAGCGAGAAGTAGGGACGCACTTCGGCCTCGTCGAAGTCGTATTTCTGTTTCTTCACCTTCTCAGCATAGTAATAATAGTCCCACGGAGCAATCTTGAAGTTGCCCCCTTCCGCATCCACGATGGCCTGCATATCGGCCACTTCCTCGGCCGAACGGGCCACTGCGGGTGTAAACACCTGCATCAGCAGGTTCTCAGCGGCTTCGGGGGTCTTGGCCATGACGCGCGATGTCATCATCTGGGCGAAGTTGTCGAATCCCATCACCTTGGCCTTTTCGGCACGCAGGGCCACGATTTTCTCAATCACAGGAATATTGTTGAATTCTCCTGATGTGGCGAGGAATGTATACCCCTCATACATCTTGCGCCGCAGTTCGCGGTTGTCGGCACTGGCCAGCACAGGAAGGCGGCTCGGAGCATGGAGTGTGAACACGTAGCCTTCCATGCCGCGCGATTTTGCCTCTTCACGCGCCATGCCGAGCGACGACTCCGGCAGCCCTGCCACTTCGTTGTCATCAGCAGCGATATAGAAGGCGTTGGTGGCCGAAAGGAGATTCTTATTGTATTGGATGAAGAGTCTGGAAAGTTCATTGTTGATACGCACCAGTTCTTTCTTCTTGTCAGAAGGAAGGGCCGCACCCTGCTCTGCAAACTGGCGGTAGTACTTCTCTACAAGACGCTTCTGCACCGGAGTGAGCCCCATCTCGTCGCGGCGGTCGTAGACCTGACGGATACGGCTGAAAAGGTCGTCGTTGAGGGTGACACGGTTGGAGGCATCATTGAGCAGTGGTATAGCCTCATCGGCAAGAGCTGCAAATTCGGGTGTGCCCAGGGCATTGTCGAAATGATAGTAGACGGAGGCCACACGCTCCAGAATCGGACTGAGATTCTCAAGCGGCAGTATAGTGTTGTCGAAATCCGGCACGGCACGGTTCTTTACGATTGCCTCGATGTTGCGGTCCTGCTCCTCTATGCCGGCCTTGATGGCCGGAATGAAGTCCGCCACCTCTATCTCCGAATAGGGTGCGATCTCAAACTGCGTGGCATAGGGCTTCAGGAATGGATTCTCATGAGCCATAGATGTTGTGATTGATGCGGCCCCAAGTAATGTGGCGGCTGCAAGGGTTCTGATTGCCTTCATGAATATTATCTTGGTTAAACAGGTGTTCGAATAAGTATTTATTCTGATATAGAAGCCCAAATCCGCCGACAAATATAGCAATAAATTCGCACGCACGCAAAAATAAGTTGACATCATGCGACGTTTATTAAGCGGTAAGTAATCATTTTATGCCTGTTTCAACCGATTTTCAGACTCGGCCGGCAAGATATTTTTTACAATCACTTACTATTGTTTAAACACCGATACTCTATTATGGACATTTTGTCGGATGATACTATATATATGCGACGGGCATTGCAGCTTGCGGCATGCGGATATGGCCACACTTTCACCAATCCCATGGTAGGGGCCGTGATTGTAGCCCCCGACGGCAGGATAATAGGCGAAGGATGGCATCGGCGTTATGGCGGCCCGCACGCCGAGGTCAACGCTGTGAGGAGCGTAAGCGCTGCCGACAGACATCTGCTGCCTGAATCCACAATTTACGTCACGCTGGAACCTTGCTCGCATTTCGGCAAGACACCACCCTGCTCATCCATGCTGATACGCGAGCGTCTGCGCCGCGTGGTGGTCGGTGCGTCCGACCCTTTCCCTGAGGTGGCAGGACGAGGGCTGAAGATGCTCCGCGATGCCGGTTGCGAAGTCACTACCGGAGTGATGGAACAGGAATGTATCGAGCTCAACCTCCATTTCATGACCGCACATCGGCTTGGCCGGCCTTTCGTGATGCTTAAATGGGCTCAGAGCGCCGACGGATACATCGGTACCGGAATTACTGATGATGGTTCCGACAATCCTTCAAGAGTGGTTTTCTCTTCGATGCTCGGCCAATTGGCGGTGCATCGCCTGCGGGCTTCTTTCCAGGGGGTGATGGCAGGTGTGAATACCGTCATTGCCGACAATCCGAGACTCGACTGCCGACTGTGGCCGACTCTCTGCCAGCCTGTGGCCATATCGCAGCGGAGCCGCCGTATCCCCGCCGATGCCCGGATTCTGCAGCGCGACCACATCCTGCGCGAACCGTCCGAAAGCCTGGCCGGCTTCCTGCGCCGCCTTTATACAGAACAGCGTTTTAACGCCATTCTCGTAGAGGGGGGGCACGATGTGCTGCAGGAATTCATCAGGCTCGACCTTTTCGATGCCATCCGCGTGGAGACTTCCCCCTCTCTGCTCGGACATGGAGTAAAAGCCCCCGACTTCAATCCCTCGGCCCTCACTCTGAAGGAGAACCTGCAGATCGGCGGCAACTCCGTGATGCTATATCGGCACCGGCACTGAAATCCGTCCCGCGACTCCAGGTTCTCAATCGCAGCAGCCGTCATTATCCATTACGCCGTATCGGGGGATGCGAGCCTGCCAGCGTCAACCGACACCGATGCGACATCTGACTCAAGTGACACCGAAGCCCATTGAAGCCGTTTAAACCGTTTAAACGACTTCATTATCTCAATTTTGCAGATAGTTCATTAGGCATATTTCGTAATAATGTATTATCTTTGCAGGTTGAAAGCAATTTTTATTCATGAAACTGTTGAAACCAGCCCACATACCCATGCGAGTGCTCCCCTGCCTTATAGGGGCCGCAATCGTATTGGGCGCCTGTAATGCCGAGAAATCTGACGAGCCGGCATATGAACCAGCGCTCTCAGTGGCCGTACAAGGATTCTCACTGACTGCCAACTCCAAGGTGATGGCCAACCTTGACTCCGTATTTTTCTCGATTGACCTTGACCATGCAGTCATTTTCAATGCGGACTCTCTGCCTGTAGGCACAAACATCAATAAGCTCGTGCCGAAAATCACTTTCCCGGCTGCGGTATCAAAGGCGGAAATCAAAATGTCAGGCGGTACCACCCGGACCGGCATCGTCAACTATAAGACCTCGCCTACCGACTCTATCGACTTCACAGGCGATGTCACGCTGACACTCTCCACTGAGGACGGTGCGCTGTCGAAGACGTATACACTTAAAGTCAACGTGCATAAAATGGTGGCCGACTCGCTGATGTGGGATAAAACTGCTCTCGCACCACTTCCCGCTGCAACGGCATCGCCTCACGACCAGCGCACTGTAGCGATGGACGGCAAGACATATACTATGGTAGAAGAAGCCGACGGCTCTTACACGATGGCTGTCTCGTCCGACCTTGCCGCCGCCACATGGACCAAGACTCCGCTGTCTCTCCCATTCACTCCTCAGGTGCGTTCTCTCACCGCCACAGATTCGAATCTCTTCATTCTCGATGCCGACGGAAGCCTGTATTCTTCGGCCGACGGACGCCATTGGCAGAGTGTCGGCATTACCTGGACGACTATCATCGGTGCCTTCGGCGACGTGGTGCTCGGCGTGAGCCAGGATGCGGCAGGACGGTATTACCACGACATCCACCCACGCCCGACCTCCTACTCTCCGGTAGAAATCCCCGAGGATTTCCCGATTGAAGGACTCTCGAATTTCAATTCATTCACATCGAAATGGGCCTCCGACCCAATCGGACAGTTCACCGGCGGTCGCCGTGGCAACACCGTTTATGGCGACACCTGGACCTACGACGGAACCGAATGGGCCAAAATCTCCAATACTCCGCTTCCGGCCATGCAGGATGTGCTTGTGGTGCCTTATTTCAACTACCGGCAGACCACTACGTCCTGGGTGCAGACTGAATTCAGCGTGCTTCTGGCTCTCGGAGGCCTGACGCAGGATGGCTCAATCGGGCGAAAGGTGTATTTGTCATACGACAATGGCGTGAACTGGATGGAGGCCGGTTCGCTGCTCCAGCTTCCGGATTACATACGCTCGTTCTATCAGGCCGATGCCGTGATTGCCACATCTCCGATGGACACATCAATCGGGAACGGATGGAAGACTCGCGCCTCGCGCAGACCCGGCGATGTCAGACGCATCAGCTATTTCACCGATGGCTCAAATGTGAAGTGGGACTGCCCTTACATCTACATGTTCGGTGGCCGCAATGAGGGAGGAAACCTGAACCCGGCCATATGGCGAGCCGTTCTGGCCCGGCTGACTTTCGCCCCGCTGTTCTGACACGTCTTCTTCAGGTGTCTCTCTCTCTGCACATAATTCTGTTTTTAAACCAATTCCCATTCAGCATATCATAACGAATATGACCGCTCGCGTGCTGCTGCCGCTCATACTGCTGGTCCTCGCGTCTCCGCTGAGGATGACCGCTCAGGAAGACTACCGGTTTGACATCGGTGGAGGCATCGGCATGACCGGATATCTCGGAGATGCCAACACATCCAATCTATACCGGAATCCATCATGGGATCTGGAATTGCTGCTGCGATATATCGCAAATCCGAGATGGGCTTTCAAGACCAACTTCTACGCCGGAGGGCTGCGAGGGAATTCCGAACAAATGACCAACGTATTCCCCTCGGGCGAATCCTATCGATTCTCCACAACATTCTTTGAACTCGGGGAAATGGCGGAATTCAATTTCTTCAATTACGGTATCGGCGAACGCTACCGTAAGCTTAAGCGCTTTTCTCCCTATATAACCGGGGGTGTCTCGGTGACGATGTGGAGCGTCGACGGGCACACCTTGGCCGGATTCACACTGCCATTCGGAATCGGAGCAAAGTTCAAAGTCAACAAGCGCCTGAACTTAGGTGTGGAGTTTCTGATGAAAAAGGTATTCACCGACCGTCTCGACGGTCCGATGCTCGACGACCCTTTGGGCATAAAGAGCTCGTTTGTAAAGAATACCGACTGGTACTCCACCCTTACGTTCACGATAAGCTATGAATTCTCGAAGCGCTGCCAGACATGCAATTACAAAGATTAGAGCCGGCATGCTCCCTGCCTCTCTCTCCACTACAGCATTAACCCGATAAAAATAAAATATTCTTACTCTCCCTACAGATTCAGATATGAGCCTCGATGCATTGCTTGAAAATATTGATATGAGCCGGATTCCGCGTCATGTAGCCATCATCATGGATGGCAACGGACGATGGGCCAATCTCAAAGGACAGCCGCGAAGCGCCGGACACGCAGAGGGGGTGACGGCCGTCCACCGCGCCACCGAGTTCTCTTCCGACCTCGGCATCGAGTATCTCACTCTATACGCATTCTCGACCGAAAACTGGAACCGGCCGCAGGAAGAAGTCGACACCCTGATGGAACTCATCGGATGGGCTATCGAACGGGAACTCCCCGAACTGATGGCAAATAATGTCAGAATCCGTCTTATAGGCGATATAGCACGGATTCCCGAATCGGCAAGAATCCGACTGCTGAATGCAGAAAAGGCCACGGCCGGCTGCTCAGGTCTGACGCTCGGCATGTGCCTGTCATATTCCGCCCGGTGGGAAATCACTGAGGCCGCACGCCGAATGGCACGCAAAGTCCTCGACGGTGACATCAGCCCGGAGCTGATATCGGAAGAGGCAGTGGCCCGTTCGCTGGCCACTGCCGGAATCCCCGACCCCGACCTCCTCATACGCACCGGAGGCGAAGAACGGATCTCCAATTTCCTGCTCTGGCAGATCGCCTACAGCGAACTCTATTTCACCCCGATACTTTGGCCCGACTTCGGCAAGGAAGCCTATGCCGAAGCCATCATTGATTTCCAACGCCGCGAACGCCGATTCGGCAAGACAAGCGCACAAATCCAGAACCAATGACCAACAGATATCCCATAATTCTGGCCCTGCTCATGGCGGCAGGTGCAACGTCTCTTGACTCTTTAGCGCAGACCACTGCCCCCGTGCCTCCAATCGATGCGATTGCCGGAGATACTATCTATAATCCCGAAATAATCTACTCTCCGATACCTCGCTCATATGAAATCGCCGGCATCTCTGTCAGCGGCATAAGCCATGTGGAGGATTATGTGATTATCGGATATTCCGGCCTCAGCGTCGGCGAGCGCATCGACATCCCGGGCGACGCGATATCCAATGCCGTCAAACGCTTCTGGCGACAGGGTCTCTACTCGAAAGTGCAGATCACCGTAGACAAAATGCTCGGCGACAAGGTATGGCTCAATATCGCGCTCCGACAGCAGCCCCGCATGGCCGAACTCCGGTTTGAGGGTGTAAAAGGAGGTGAGAAGAAGGACCTCAACGAACGCCTCGGAATGGTGCCCGGACAGCAGCTCACACCTAATATCATCAGCCGGGTAAAGCAAATCGTGGAGAAGTATTATGCGGCAAAGGGATTCAAGAACGCAGCCGTATCAATATTGCAGCAACCCGACCTGAGCAAGGAAAATCAGGAAATCGTCACAATCGCCGTCGACCGACACAATAAGGTCAAGGTCCACAAAATCTATGTCGATGGCAATGAAGTGCTGTCCGACAACCGGGTGAAGCGCGCAATGAAGAAGACGAATGAAAACGGCAATCTGCTCAATCTCTTCAAACAGAAGAAGTTTGTCGAGTCCGACTTCGCCGACGACCGCCGACGCATCATCGAGAAATACAATGAACTCGGCTTCCGCGACGCAAAAATCACTCACGATTCGGTAGCCCGGTATGACGACAGCCATGTCGATGTGTTCCTCACCATCGATGAGGGTAAGAAGTATTATATCTCCGATATCTCCTGGGTAGGAAATACGGTCTATCCCACTGAAACGCTTAATAACATTTTAGGCATTTATCCGGGTGAGGTCTACAATCAGAAGAGGCTCGACAAGCGTGTCTCTACTGATGATGATGCCGTGTCGAACGTATATCTCGACAATGGATATCTATTCTTCAATATCATTCCCATCGAGGAGAAAATCGAAGGTGACTCCGTGTCACTGCAGATGCGCATCCACGAAGGGCAGCAGGCCCGCATCAATCAGATCGTGATCAATGGCAACGACCAGCTATATGAGAAGGTGATCAGACGCGACCTCCGCATACGCCCCGGCGATCTGTTCTCCAAAAGCGACCTGATCAGCTCTATGCGTGAGATTGCCGCCTCCGGCCACTTCAACCCGGAGAATATCGATATGCGACCGGAACCAAATGAGAACGACGGCACTGTGGATATCGTGCTCAATCTTGAATCGAAACCCAACGACAAGGTGCAGCTGTCGTTCGGATGGGGACAGACGGGAGTCACCGGCCAGGTGGCCCTTTCATTCGCCAACTTCTCAATGAAGAATCTCTTCAATCCGAAGAGCTATAAGGGGATAATACCCAGAGGCGACGGCCAGACATTCTCAATATCGGCCCAGACCAATGCAAAGTATTATCAGAGTTATTCGATATCGTTCTTCGACCCATGGTTCGGAGGGAAACGACCCACTTCGTTCTCAATCTCTGCCGACTATTCGCGCTATACAGGCGTCAACCAGAGTTACTACAACAATAACTGGAGCAACGCCTATCTCAATTCCATCTATTACGGAGGCACTTATGGCAGCAATTACGGCAACTACGCCTATCAGAATGCCTACGACCCAAACAAGGTGCTCCAGATGGCTGGTATTCAGGTCGGATTCGGCACACGTCTCACATGGCCCGACGACTATTTCATGTTCCAGGCCTCGCTGGGATACCGCTGGTATTATCTGAAGAACTGGGACTGGCTATATTACATGAATAACGGCGTGTCGAATGCAGTGACCCTAAATCTCTCACTCTCCCGCTCTTCAATCGACAACCCGATTTATACACGCCGCGGCTCACAGTTCTCGCTCGACCTGCAGCTCACTCCGCCTGTTTCTCTCTTCCAGAAAAAGAACTGGAGTCAGCTCGCATATGAGGCGAATTCTCTCAACGACGAGAATGCCAAGGCTCAGCTATACAAATGTATCGAGTACTGGAAACTTAAGTTCAAGAGCAAGACGTTCACTCCGCTCACCGATCCCGACGGGCAGTGGACTCTCGTACTCATGACCCGCGCCGACTTCGCGCTGCTCGGTTCCTACAACCGCAGCATCAAGACTCCCTTCGAGACCTTCTACTTCGGCGGCGACGGAATGTCGGGTTCTTCCACATATGCCACCGAGACTGTTTCGATGCGTGGATATGATAACGGTCAGTTCACTCCATGGGGTGAGGAAGGATATGCATATGCCAAATACACTTTCGAATTGCATTTCCCATTCATGCTCCAGCCATCGACTACAATCTACGCGCTCGTATTTGCAGAAGCGGGCAACTGTTGGACGGCCGTCGATAAGTTCCAGCCATTCAATCTCAAGCGCTCGGCCGGAGTCGGTGCCCGCGTATATCTCTCGATGCTTGGATTCCTCGGTATCGACTGGGGATACGGGTTCGACAAGGTGCAGGGACGCCGCGGCGGAAGCCAGCTCCACTTTGTGCTCGGTCAGGAATTCTGATGAGCATGACGGGGTATGCTAAAAATACTTAAATCCACGCAACCATCTCTCCCCTCGGCGTTCTAAAATAGTAACATCTAATTTAAATGCTTATGAAAAAGCTCCTCATCATCGCCATCATGGCCATAAGCTGCGCCTTCTGCGCGAATGCTCAGAAGTTCGCACTCGTCGACATGGACTATGTGCTGCGCAATGTGCCGGCTTATGAAATGGCCAACGAACAGCTAAATCAAGTATCCCTGCGATGGGAAAAGGAAGTGGCTGAACTTTCCAAAGAAGCGGAGACCATGTATAAGAACTATCAGGCCGATATGGTATTTCTGACCGATGACCAGAAAAAGAAACGGGAGGAAGAAATCGTCGCAAAGGAAAAAGAGGTCACCGACACCCGTTACAAATATTTCGGCCCAGAAGGTGAGCTTTATAAAAAGCGTCAGTCGCTCATGAAACCCATCCAGGAGGATGTCTACAATGCCGTCAAGGCTGTGGCTGAGGAAAAAGGATATCAGGTCATCTTCGACCGCGCCTCGTCGCAGAGCATCGTCTTCGCCTCGCCCCGCATCGATGTGAGCAATGATGTACTCGCAAAACTCGGATATTCCAAATAACCTCACCCCCTCGCGTGCGGTGCCGCAGGGGCAGTCTCTACATTGCCCCCCCACTGTCTGCGATGCCGCGACTGCCGGAAGGGGATAAACGAAATTTATAATCTACAATTCTTATAAATCAATGATCAAGAAATTTCTTCTTTTCATCGCGCTCGCCCTACCCATGATGGCAGCCGCGCAGAACATCAAAATCGGCCTCATCGATATCAATGAGGTGATGCAGGCAATGCCCGCCACTGCCGAAGCCCAGAAAACACTGGAGGATATTCAGGCAAAATATGAGGCGCAGGCCAAGTCGCTGCAGGAAGACCTCCAGAAGCAGGCCGAGGAACTCCAGGCAATGGAGCAGGACAAGGATGCTCTTCCCGCAATCAAGGACCGCAAGATCCGCGCTTTCCAGGACTCTCAGGCCAGATATCAGGAATTCATACAGAAAGTGGATGCCGAGATGTCTCAGAAGCATCAGGAACTCCTCTTGCCCATCACTACTGAAATCAAGAATGCCATCGACTCTGTCGGACGTGAGGGCAACTATACGCTGATTCAGAATCTCGACCCCTCTCTGGTGTTCTATTATGGAGCTCCCGCAGAGAACATCACTCCTCTTGTGAAAACAAAACTCGGTATCAAATAAAAATCTGCAAAGGTGACTGCACCTATCGGAATATTTGACTCGGGATACGGCGGACTGACAATCCTGCGCGAAATACGCAGGCGACTGCCGCAGTACGACTATCTATACCTCGGAGACAATGCGCGCGCCCCCTACGGCGCGCGCAGTTTTGACATAGTCTACGACTTCACGCTCCAGGCAGTGCGCCGGCTATTCGATTCTGGATGCCGCCTCGTGATTCTCGCCTGCAACACGGCATCGGCAAAGGCTCTGCGCTCAATTCAGCAACGTAATCTGCCGGCAATCGACCCTTCGCGCCGCGTCCTCGGAGTGATTATCCCTACTGTCGAGGCACTCGGCTCAATATCCCGCACGAAGCATGTGGGAGTCGTTGCCACTCCCGGCACAATACTCTCCCACTCTTACCGCATCGAGACTGCAAAACTATATCCGGAAATGAAGGTGGCCGAAGTTGCCGCTCCGATGTGGGTGCCGCTTATCGAGAACGGTGAGGCTAACGGCGATGGCGCCGACTATTTCGTAAAGAAATACTGCGATGAAGTGCTGGCCGCCGACCCTCTTATCGACACTCTTCTGCTGGGATGCACACATTATCCGATTCTTTTGCCAAAGATACGCCGATATATGCCGGAACGTGTAAAAATCGTCCCGCAGGGACGACTCGTGGCCGAGTCGCTGGCGGATTATCTCGACCGACATCCGGAGATGGCCGAACTGTGCTCAAAAGAAGGACATACCGAATTCCTCACCACCGAGGCCACGGATAAGTTCGACCGACTCGCCTCCATATTCCTCGACTCTGAAGTAAATTCAACCCGTATCACCCTGCAATAACCGATCCGCCATCATCACTTGTCTCTCATAATAATTTCCTCGAAGTCCTCCTCCCTCCCGCAGATTATCTCTCTTTATCTTATCTCTATTCCTCTCTCTGTCTTATCTCATCCTCTCTCTTTATCTTATTTCTCTTCCTCCATTCCTCTCTTCTTCTCTTTCAGTCCTCTCGAAGCCTGTGCACCATAATTCCACGCCCAAGCTCAACCAAGATTACTACCCGCATAATCTAATTCCATACTGCCATATGAATCTACAAGACCTCAAGGACAAGACATCCTCCCTCGATGCTGATGAGGCTATCGCCCTCATCACCGAATACCTCGCCTCCAATCCCGCAGATCCGGAAGCACTTACCCTCCGCGGCATGCGACATTTCGGAGCCGGACACCGCGCCAAAGCCATCGGCGACTATCTCGAAGCACTCCGCATCGACCCCGAGAATAAGAACGCCTCTCAGGCCCTGCAATATGCCAACTCAATCCTCGACTATTACAACAAAGACCTCTACAACCCCTGATACGTATCCCGCCTCCTTCTCCTCCCCTCCTTCTCCCCCCTCTCCTCCACCTTCTCCTCTCTCCCTCTACATCTCAACATCGGCGCTCTTTCAAACCCTCATGCCGACTTCTGTAAGTATGCCCTCATCTTCACTCAACCCCGTGGCTGAGACGTGTCGACCGGAGGACTGTGGCCAAGCTTTAACGAACGGACATAAAAACATAATCCAGAATAAGCGATTCATCCCGAAAAGAGAGTAAATTTGCATTCCAATACACGCAGGAATGGTGGAATGGTAGACACGGGGGACTTAAAATCCCCTGGCCCTTATCGGCTGTGTGGGTTCGAGTCCCACTTCCTGTACTCATCAAAAATCCCATGTCTCCTCGTCAAGAGGGATGACATGGGATTTTACTATAAAAATAAAATAAGTTCCACACAATCAGCGCATATCTTCATATAGGGATATGCACTGATTGCTATCTGTCATGATTCCGCAATGCCATTCTCCACATCGGCATAAGCGGCCAGCGCGGCCTCAAGCACACGCAACGCCTTGGCAAGTTCCGGCTTCTCAAGCACATAAGCGAGACGAACCTCATTGCGCCCCTTGCCGGGTGTGGTATAGAAACCGGAAGCAGGAGCCATGAATATCGTGGCTCCCTCAAATTCAAACTCCTGAAGGCACCATTCGCAAAATCTGTCGGCATCCTTCACCGGCAGACTCGCTACGGTATAGAACGCACCCATGGGGATCGGCGAATAACATCCCGGTATACGGTTGATGCCGTCAACAAGAAAATTGCGGCGCTCTACGTATTCCTGATACGTCGACAGCATGTACTCCGGAGAAGCATCTATACTCGCCTCGGCCACAAGCTGACCCAGAAGCGGCGGACTCAGACGAGCCTGACAGAATTTCATCACGTTCTTGCGTAATGAGGCATTTTTAGTTATCAACGCCCCGATACGTATACCGCATTCATTGTAACGCTTTGACACCGAATCTATCAACACCACATGATGCTCTATGTCGGGCAGATGGAATGCCGAGATATATGGGGCTCCTGTGTAACAGAACTCTCGATACACCTCATCGGAGAAAAGGAAAAGGTCATGCTTCTTTACCAGATCCCGAATCTGAAGCATCTCCTTCATCGAATATAGATAACCTGTGGGGTTATTCGGATTGCATATGAGTATCCCCTTGGTGCGCGGAGTGATCAGCTTTTCAAACTCCTCTACCGGAGGCAATGCGAACCCGCTCTCTATTCCCGAAGGAATTGTCACGATTTTAGCACCGGCCGAGATGGCGAATGCCATATAATTCGCATATGCCGGTTCTGGCACTATTATCTCATCTCCGGGGTCGAGACATGCCATAAAGGCAAACAGCACGGCTTCCGAACCTCCTGATGTAACAATGATATCCTCAACATCCACATCGATATTAAATCGATGATAGTACTCACACAGCTTCTTCCGTAGCGACATCAATCCCTCGGAAGGTGAGTATTCGAGCACTTTGCGATCAATTCTCCTCAATGCCTCGAATGCCTGCGGCGGTGTGGGCAGGTCAGGCTGACCGATGTTGAGCCGATACACTTTCAATCCGCGCCTCACAGCATCATTGGCCAATGGCACCAGACGACGTATCGGCGATGCGGGCATCTCCTCGCCTCGCTTTGATATTTGCGGCATAATAGTCTTTTATTTTTCAATTACCATACAAATTTACGAAAAAAATGCGCTTATTCAAAACCATACCGGTAATCGTCAGGTTGCATCTCAATTTTCAGCCAGGTCGCCCGCAGATTCCTGCATATATACACGACTCGTCCGTGGCAGCACGCTTAATGTGCCGCCACGGGTGTCTGTATCATTTCAAATGGCTTGTGGATAACCGGTTCGGCAAGCCGGTGGCTTTACTGGTAGATCGCCGTCACATCAAGGAAGGTATCCACCGTCGGTGTGCCGAATTCAATCTGCCCCATGTCATCGTTAGAGTTGATTATCAGATTATACGTGTAGTGCACACCGGGTTGCCAGTCTCTGATCTTGCTCGTCGACAACGGGAATTTCAGTATGCCGTCGCCAAACGTACTGCTGGGCACGACATCCTCTGCCGGGGTATTGGCATTAGGCCATAATTTCTCTCCGGTAGACACATCGTAGATACTGCACATCACTCCGATATACATATCATCCAGATCTCCGTCGTTAAGCCAGACAAGCTCCTGCGGCATCATATACCTGTCTCCTCCCATACCGTTGCCGAAATCGGAAAGATCGGTCGGAGTTGTGGTAAGATTGATTACCTCATTCTTCTGCTGTGCCATATACAGAATATACATCAACGGTGTGTTCTGATCGGACCATATGCCGATATTATCTTTTGAGGCCGTATCTGACGTCGAACCTGACGGGAAATGGAAATTACCCCTCGTTGCGACATTATAGATAATCACATTGGATACCTGAACTCGCAACTCCGGATTAGTCGAACTCAATTTAGCTGTCACCTTCGCCAGTGCGTGACGGAAGTTCATCAGGACCTGTGCATTGGCCATATCGGAATTACCCTGCAACGGCCCGCTGACTGCATATATCACATCCGTATAGCCCGGATATGAATCATAGCTTATGGCATTAAGAGGCGTAGATGTCCCAATCCACTCGGCCGGAGCAAAAGCATAGAAATTCACCGTCCCGCTGGCCGGCCAGTATTCCACAGGAGAATATGTCCATACATTATTCCCCGTCTTGGTGACAGTCACGTTGTCCATAAACAATTTCATGTCGGTCGAACCACTGCTCTGCGTATAGGCATAGACATTAAACGTGGTAAGATTATTAGTGGTGTAATCTCCACCCCGGGTATAATCAGTGCTTGCCGCAAACAGTATGGCATCATCAGTCGTCCCGACCGATGGCGACATAATGTCTTCATTGCTGGAGCATGACCAGAATGCCATCACGGTCAGAACGGATACCAGTATCATAATCGTGTTTTTCATCTTCATAGTATATGCGTGTGTTTATTTTTTCTCTCTAATAAGTAAGGTTCAGATCTGATTTATACAGCATGTGAACTTGTTTTTTAGTCTGATCCCCGGCGAAACGAAGGTGCATAGCTGACTATGCGTCTGAGCGGCAGGCCGGGGAAGCAGCAGAAAAGAAGCGGCAGATTGTATAAAAGATTCCCTTTCTTTTGCCATCGGTTAAATTTGAACACTTACTTATAGCTGTCGTTCAGTATTTCACTACAGAATAAGGCCCTGCATGATGACTAATTTCCCCATCCATCGGATGTGTCATACGTAACATCGACCTCTTTCCATCCATCTACACCGACATCCAGCCCTACATCACCATCATCTGACGGATCTGTATCAGGAAAGTTAATGTCCCTTAGTATAATAACAACATTCCGTGGTGATGAAGAGTTTAAAGCCTGCTCACTCACATCAAACACTTTTACATATTTCTTGCCGTCGCTGCAATATGCCGTAAGTTCAAGACTCAGATGAGTCCGCTCTCGCAACGATGCGAAATCTATAGTCTCACCACTCACTTCATTGTCCCCGTCGCGCTCAAAACCGAAAAGTACTGATGTATCGTCCCCCACCGGCAATGCAGAACTTACCAGCAGCCCCTCGCTCAATCCTTTCAGATGCCCGGCCATCTCTGCCGCATGCGTTCCGACCTTATCACCCTCTATTACGACATGATACACCGTCGACAGCGAGTCGGGCCAACAACGCATCAGCCCTTGCGGGCATTGCTTAAGCGTCCCGTCGCGCTGCCTATATGTCACTCCGCAGCCGTTAATCTCCACCCGCTCCAGCGACGCACCATAAAGCATCCCTGTGGCACGGCTGACGTCTGGCAGACCGGAGACCTCTATAGCATTCGCGGTCAAAGTGCCGAATTCATTTGTGCCGCTCAGAGAGATGTCAGGCAAATCATTGTTGATGGCAATAACATCATATACACCCGAAGGCACTGTAAGTTTTCCCCCGGCTCGACCGCTGACATCATACCGCCATACCCGGCCTACTCCGGCATGAGGGAAAAAATAGACAGTCATTCCGTCCACATCCGCACCCTCGGCATAATCCCACATAAACCGGATCTCTATATCACGTGGCACACCATTGGCCTCCAGGACATCCCGCTGTCCGCACCCGCAGAGCATACCACATAACACCGCGACACAAAGCACCACAAATATTTTTATGCGCCATCCTTCACTCGGGGACCACATGATGCCACTCCATCCGGACTCTCCACCCGACCATACAAATAAATCCTCTATTCTCATAACAATACTTCGGTTATTTT
>DKWX01000066.1:7112-39986 GCA_002491945.1 Porphyromonadaceae bacterium UBA7141 | reverse complement strand
GTTAATACTTTTTTCCGACTCCACCAAATTTTTCTGTAAATATCTTTCATGCCTCGGCTTTTTTATCCGTTCCGTCACACTTCGGAATTTGAACCATTATCTCTTCTGCATTGTAGTATCTGTAAGACTCCGCCACCGTCTCTGCGCTGATATCGCTTCACTTACGCAGATCCGCGATGCCGCTCTTCTATAATATTAGCTGCCGGGTTATGCAAGCGCCCGATTTAAGTAAGTGCGCTAATTTAACCGATAGTAAATGAAGGGAAATCTTTTTTACAATCTGCGGTTTCTTTTTTTTGCCGCTCTTGATTGTCGCGCTGTCGAATATGCTCATATTCTCTTTCACTCCGCACCGCAACCGTCTAAGCAACAATCCCGCATATTGTATAAATCTAATTTGAACATTAACTTAAATGTTTGTCTTTCACTATTTATCTCTCTAAACATTCTTAATTTATGACCATTCCCGCTTTATTACTCTCGCTACAGTCTCTGAAGACTGCCGCCGTGGCCGAGAATCATCATGTGCCTATCGTCGAACTGCATGGAGCCACTGAAGAATCTTATTATACGGTGGCCAGATGGATTATGCATGGTGTCAACTGGCTTCTCGGTCTGGTAGGGATTGAGAACAATAAGTTTCTTTTCATATCGCTTTACGCCATCCTTGTGTTTCTGATCGCCTTCGGTATCGGACAGGTTGTGAAGTGGATAATTCTCTATATTGTCGACCACCTTTCGCGTGTAGTGAAATATGACCTGTACATACGTCTGCGCGATTCCCATTTCTTTTCAAAGGCGTGCCGCCTCGTGCCGCCGGTGGTCTTTCTGATCTTTATACAGTTCACTCTCTCTTCGCAGGCTTCGCTGGCATCCTGGCTTACGCGACTCACCTGGATTTATATCTGTTATGTGGTAGCGGTGGCTCTTAATACACTCGCCATGGTGGTGTGGAGTCATGTGGATGCCCGCGAAAACAAGCGGAAACTCCCTCTGCGCGGCCTCGTGCAACTCATCAAGGGCATCATCTGGATTCTTTGCGCCATTATCGTCATCGGCATTCTGGTCGACAAGTCGCCCGGCAGTCTGCTGGCCGGACTGGGCGCATTTGCGGCTGTGCTGATGCTGGTGTTTAAGGACAGTATCCTGGGGGTGGTGGCCGGTGTGCAGCTTTCGGAAAACGACACTCTCCATGTCGGCGACTGGATTAAGGTGCCAGGAACGGATGCGAATGGCAATGTAATCGAGGTGACGCTTACTTCTGTGACTGTGCAGAATTTCGACAAGACAATCACGACTCTCCCTCCGTATAGTCTGATCTCCGGCTCGTTTACAAATTACAGACCCATGCAGCAGTCCGACACCCGACGTATCTGCCGATGCTACATGATCGACTGTGATTCGATATTACCCGCCGACGATGACATGCTCGCCGCTTACGCCCGCATCCCTTTGCTCAAGGAGTGGATTGAGAAGAAAATCGAGCAGCGGAGTGTCGGCAAGGTGCAGGATGTGAATAATCCCGACGGATTGGCCGACGGCAGTATCGAGACGAATCTCGGCATCTTCCGCGCTTATATGAAGCTGTATCTTGACGCTTCCCCTCACATCAGTCACGCTCAGGCCGACACTTGCTTCATTTCGACTCTGGCCCAGACTGCATCCGGACTCCCCTTGCAGGTCTATTGCTTCACCAATACTTCTTCCTGGCTTCCTTACGAGGCTATCCAGTCGACTATCTTCGAGCATCTGGCCATTATGATGGGACGATTCCATCTATATACTTATGAGAATGCATCCGGGCGAGACACTGTGCTCAACGGTGTGCTTGAGGCCGGACGTGATCCGAATCTATATTTCGGACTTCCTTATCCTTTCCTTCAGCACGGCGGCACTCCTGACAATCCGACAATGTGCACGGCGTCTCCTGCTTCAGCCTCTGCCGGTCAGAATACGGGGGACACGGCAGCAGCGTCCGGCAACGATGGTTCGACACCGGAATCTCCTGACAAATAAGCTCGCTTCTGAACTGTGTTCGGGAAGCGGTCTAAGCCCATCTGCGGGAACTCTAAAAGCATCGATATCCGACTTGCTTATTTCTTCCCTTTATAACGGGCGTAGATTTCGGCCCCAAGTCGCCTGGCCTTCGCCTCATCTGAGGCATCCTTGGGATTCACACCATATTTCGACAACGGTGGTATCACCACACGTGTGCCGGTACGTATGTGATCCGGATGCCCGAGTATATTTTCATTCTCCTTATATATATATGACCAGAAATGATAGTTGGCGTAGTGCTTGCGGGCCATGTAGCCTAGACCCGATGTGGGGGTGACTGTGTCGTATACCAGCTGGTCCGACGGATGTGTAGGCACTGCATTCCCCATCGATGCCTCATCTTTTTCAGGCACCTCGTCCTCCATAATTCCATCGGCATCACTCTCGGCGACTGCCATATCGGCGGCGGCAACTATATCGGCTTCCGCTCCGGATGATACCGTTCCCGGCACTTCGGCCTGCTGTGATGCGCGCGGGGCCGACTCTGTGGCAATATTGCGCCCCATCATAGCGCCGAAGTCATCATTAAGGAAGTATAAGACCACACACCCGGCCACTACGACTGCCACCGCTACCGCCATCCCCCATATGAATCCGTAATGAAACTTCCGCCGCTGTTCGGCTACATGACTCTGGCTTTCGGCTGCGCTGTCGGCGACAAATGCCGACAGCGCAGCCGAAACGCCAATTTCTTCAGATGGCTCTGAAGCCTCCGGATCTGACGGAGCTGTATGCTTAACGTATTCTGCCGCTGCCGCTTCCACTTCCGTGTCGGCCTCTATTTCGGCCAATTCTTCGGATTCTCGCGAATCGGCTACTTTCTCATGTTCTTCTGCCTCCGACTGTATCGGATGCCCCTCACCCGGCCTGACGCATGAGTCGTCTGCGTCAGTTGCCGCATGACACTGCCGCCGCGCATCCGATTCATCTCTTTCTGCCGGCACTTCATCCGCACCGACACTCATCAGTTCATCATCCGCAACTTCATCCGACAGTTCGATTGTCTCAAACATGCTGAACGGGGCATTGACCATTCCGGCAAGTTCTTTGGCCGGTATGAATACAATACGGTTGTGGGCCGGTATTTCATAATCCTCTCCAGAAGAGACATCCACGCTCATTCTCGCATCTACGGTCGTTATCTTAAATGTGCCGAAGCCGCGTATCTTCACAGGCTCACCCGCCGAAAGGCTTGCCGATATAGTTCGAAAGAAACTTCTGAGCAGTTCCTCACATTCCTTTCGGCTGTTTCCGGTGCGGTCTGAGAGCATCTGAGCCAATACTGTTAGTGTTATCTTGTTGTCCATTTTCGGTTTCAATACTATGAGCCTGACGGATGATGAAAGGGCTGCGGCATGCATCCGAGGGGCGGAAATCAGGACTGTTCCTGACCGGATATTGTGGATTTCATTAATGCCGACGGGCGGAATCCCATCACCAGTTTCGGAGGCACAAGCAAACGCCGTCCCGTCGAAGGATGCACGGCAAGGCGCTCTTTGCGTTTCTTCGGTTCGAACTGGCCGAATCCGGGTATGACAATCGTATCCATTGCAACACAGCATTCTGCAGCGATACCATAGAAACATGCAAGCATATCCTGCACTTTGTCACGCCCTATCCCGGTCTGTCCGGATATGTTGTCAATCAGTGTCCTGTTATCCATAAATGCAAATTTACAAAATTTTCCTCATATCACCCTTCAGGCAAGGATAATTTTCGTAATTTTGCCGACAGAAACCGGACATTATTTTATCCGCAGGCTGTTTTTCTGCCGGGAGATGAAATTTTTTATCTCTATATGCGACTGATAAGTATGTGTTCAAATTTAATTGATACAATATGCGGGCTGTCTGTCAGTCGATTCCGGTGGGGAGTGAAGGAGAATATCAACATATTCGACTCAGCGACAAGCCGGAAGCGGCAAAAAAAGAAGCCGCATATTGTATAAAAGATTCCCTTTCAAATCAAATGCTATCGGTCAAATTTGAACGCTCTTACTTATTATGGCATGCGGCCCGACGGCTTGACCTTCCCGCACAGATCCTGACACTTGATTAATTTAAAATATGCAACATTACAGTATCCGTCACCTCCTCCTCACCTTGATGCTGGCGACTTTGATTCCGGCATCAGCTCAGATCTTCTATAAGGTCGAGGGCAATGGCCTTGAGAAGCCTTCTTATCTGTTCGGCACTCATCATCTGGCTCCTGCCGATTTCACCGACCGTTTCAAGTCGCTTCAGGATGCAATGCGACAGACTCAGACCGTGGTGGGTGAAATCGACATGACCACTGACCCGATGCAGATGCAGTTCCGGATGGCACCATACATGCAGGCTCCTGCCGACAGCACTCTTTCACGACTCCTTTCGCCGGAGGAATTCAATAAGCTGAATGAAAAGTTCAAACCTTTGTCGCCTATGCCGGGTCTCGATCTGACGATGCTCGACGGGATGCGCCCCATAGTGGTCACTACGATGGTGAGCCTGACGCTTATACAGAAGTCCATGCCCGGATTCAATCCGGCTGAACAGCTCGACACAAAATTCCAGAAAATATACTCGGCTGCAGGCAAAGATGTCGTGGCTCTTGAGACGCCGGAGGAACAGGCGGCCCTACTTTATGAATTCACCCCTATAACCCAGCAGCTCGAGGCTCTTCGCGAGACGCTCGACGACACTTCAAAAGTGGAAGACATGGCCACGCAGCTAAACCAGGCTTATCTCGAGCAGGACCTGGAGAAGATGATGAGCCTTTCCGACCAGGAACAAACCGACCCGGCTTTCATGCAGGCCATGCTCGGCCTGCGCAATCATAAATGGATGGAGCGCATTCTGGGGATAATGGACGCTCAGCCGGCTCTGATTGTGGTGGGAGCTCTTCATCTTGCCGGCCCCGACGGGCTGATAAGCCTCCTGAGGAATGCAGGCTATAGCGTCACCCCTTTAGACTGACCATACATCTGATTACCAGCCATATGCCCCGGCCTTATTCGTATGGCCGGGGATTTTTTAGTATCATCCGGCACCACACCTCTATATATTTTTATTATAAATTTTGCATATTCGGATTACTTTCGCTATCTTTGCGACATCTTATAGTATGGAGGCCAGGGTGGCCCGCCCCCGCGACATCATTCAAGGCCATCACCCCCGCTACTACCGGAAAAACATAAACTGATTACATTTAAACTATACTTACACATGGAACTCCCCTTTGCAGAATCCTGGAAAATCAAAATGGTGGAACCTATCCGCAAATCCACCCGTGAAGAACGCGAACAGTGGCTTAAGGAAGCGAACTACAATGTTTTCCAGCTCGCAGCCGATCAGGTCTATATCGACTGTCTCACCGACTCCGGAACAGGCGCTATGAGCGACCGCCAGTGGGCTGCCCTCATGATGGGCGATGAGTCATACGCCGGTTCTCGCTCATTCTTCGAGCTCCGCGATGTGATTACCCGCCTCACCGGCTTTGAGTACGTGATCCCCACTCATCAGGGACGCGCAGCAGAAAACGTGCTCTTCTCTGCTCTCGTCAAAGCAGCCGATGTATGCCCCGGCAACTCCCATTTCGATACTACTAAAGGTCATATTGAAAGCCGCAAGGCCGTAGCCCTCGACTGCACTGTCGATGAGGCCAAAGACACTCAGCTCGAGGTGCCCTTCAAAGGCAACGTCGACATCAACAAGCTTGAAAAGGCTCTCGAAGAGAATGCCGACAAGGTGCCGTTCATAATCGTCACTATCACCAACAATACCGCCGGCGGTCAGCCCGTTTCGATGCAGAATCTGCGCGATGTGCGCCGTGTGGCCGACAAGTATGGCAAACGCGTGATTTTTGACTCTGCCCGTTTCGCCGAGAACGCTTACTTCATCAAAACCCGCGAGGAGGGATATGCCGACAAGTCAATCAAGGAAATCACTCGCGAAATGTTCGCTTTGGCCGACGGCATGACCATGTCGGCCAAAAAGGACGGTATCGTCAATATGGGCGGATTTATCGCCACTCGCCATCAGGACTGGTATGAGGCTGCCAAGAATTTCTGCATCCCATTCGAAGGATATCTCACATACGGCGGCATGAACGGACGCGACATGGCGGCTCTTGCTATCGGTCTGGATGAGAATACTGAATTCGACAACCTCGACACGCGCATCAAGCAAGTTCAGTATCTGGCTTCGCTCCTCGACGAATACGGCATCCCCTACCAGCGCCCCGCTGGCGGACACGCCATCTTCGTTGACGCATCAAAGATTCTGACCAACGTTCCTAAAGAGGAATTCCCCGCACAGACTCTCACCATCGAACTCTATCGTGAGGCTGGTGTCCGCGGATGCGAAATCGGATATATCCTGGCCGACCGCGACCCGGTCACTCGTCAGAACCGATTCGGTGGCCTCGACCTGCTCCGCCTTGCAATCGCTCGACGGGTATATACTGACAATCACATGAAGGTAATCGCTGCGGCTCTGAAGAATGTATTCGACCGTCGCCATGAAATCACTCGCGGCGTTGAAATCGTTTGGGAAGCTCCGCTCATGCGCCACTTCACTGTCAAACTCCGTCCCCTCGGTTAAGCCAGAAATAGATCTTTTACATAATCTGATATTAATTCACCCCTGAATCGACATCGATTCAGGGGTGAATGTCTTTTTTATATAAATGTAATTCTTTTAAGACCGCTTCCAACAAAAAATGTAAACGCAGGGGTCGCAGATTTTGGTCAGATTTGGCCTTGCAGGTTCAGTCACATAACGGACTATGCGACTGAACCAAAAGGTCCAAGCCGGCCAAAAGCTGCGAGACGAAGGTAACTTCCTTTCGCATGCACCGGATCTTGTCATTATACAGTTTTTAATATAAGTGAGTGTTCAAATTTAATTTATACAGTATGCGGGACTGTTTGTTAGTAGATTTCGATGCGGTGTGAAGTGGTATATAAGCATATTCGACTGAATGACAGGTCGGAAGGGGCAAAAAAAAGGAACTACAGATTGTATAAAAAATTCCCTTTCAATTGCTATCGGTTTAATTTGAACACTTCCTTATTGCGGCTTCTTCTCTACATTATTCATTTTATCTGAAGAAGCCGACTCCTCAGCAAGCCATCTCTGTAATTTCCTCATTTTCGCACACATAGTATTCGATTAACAAAAATTCACATTCATTTTTCGCAATTTGTGCACATTGGTATATGCAATGTGCACAAGTAAAAAAAGCTGCTGTAAAACATATCTATTTGACAATTTGTTGATTATCAGCTCTTTCTAAATACTTTTCACGAATATACGTATTTACATTTAACAAAAAATAATGCAAAATGGTTGTGTATCACCGTATTTAATTGTAGTTTTGAATGTGATTCGGAAGTAAATGCTAACGAATCTTAAATCCAACAAGTCAATCACAGTGACTTCAAGCTGACGTAAAAGTTGAGAAACCAAGATAAGGACATCCGCCAACCCTTCGGCCGCGTACGACTTCGGCTTTCATATGGCGCCCACTTCTTTCTTCCTCTCTTGATCGGATACTTAAAGATAACTGACCAAAACTTTCAGACAAGAATGAAATCGGTAAAACTCATACTTGGCATCGCGGCCGCCGCATTCATGACTTTCGGCTCCACCGCTATAGCCCAGACCAAGTCAAACGCCCACGCCAACGCCCACAAGCAGCTGCTCGCATCCAACGCCTCTGCAAAGGAGCAAATCAGGCTTATCGACCAGTCGGCATTCATCGACCTCATTGATGAGCCGGAGCCTGAAATCGATATCTATACCGAAGGATGGAACTCAAAAAGTGTCAATCCTTTCAATGCGGCCTCCGTCCCCAACAGCGCGGTTATAGATGTCACTAACTACGTCATCCCTCACTTCGGACGCATCACCTCCAATTACGGATACCGTGCCAGATTCGGACGAATGCACAAAGGTATCGACATAGGCATCAAGATGAACGACACAATCCGCGCCGCTTTCGATGGCAAAGTACGTCTCACTAATTATGAGGCACGCGGATACGGCAATTACGTTATCATACGCCACCCCAACGGCCTCGAAACGGTATACGGACACCTCAACAAGCATCTCGTGAAGCCTGACCAGGTGGTAAAGGCCGGCGATCCTATCGGTCTCGGCGGAAGCACCGGACGAAGCACCGGACCTCACCTCCACTTCGAAACCAGGTATATGGGATACGCTATCAACCCGTCGGCCATATTTGATTTCGCCAATCATACCACACACACCGACACCTATACTTTTTCGAAGCAGACTTATACGCAGCCCAGAAATTTCGCTCCTTCAAAGAACGAAAAGACCTCCAATCCTTATGCCGTAGGCGAAGCCAAGAGTGTCTACACTGTAAAGAAGGGCGATACGCTCTCTTCTATCGCAAAGTCTTACGGAATATCCACCACCACCCTGAGAAAACTCAACAACCTCTCGGCTTCGGCGCCAATCAAGGTCGGGCAGTCGCTGAAATTAAAATAAGCCTGCCCCCCCTACGAAATGCATCTTCGGCTGTGTAGTCCCCGGACGTCTCTCTTGCCAATGCCGCCATATGCCGGAAGTGCATCCGATACTCCTCAGAGAACAACAATAACCATATAGTTTGGATTTTACCGACAATTTCTGCTTTCCTTAATTTTTCGGACAGGACATAGCATCAAGCCGCCCACGATGGATATCGCGGGCGGCTTATCTTTTCTTGTCATCTCTTATTACGGCCATGTCTGCCGTATATCGCACCCCGACAGATCGCCTGGCAATCGTTCACTCCACCGTCAGATGCAAGCCGTCGTAGGCAGGCCAGACGCCTTTGGGCAGACGGGAGGCAAAGCTGTCATGACGTCCCACTTCATGGCATAAATGTGTGAGATAAGCTCGCCGCGGACCCACCTCCTCTATCAGCCGCAGGGCCTCCGCAACGGTGAAATGGGCAAAGTGATCGCGCCAGCGCAGACCGTTGACTATAAGCGTATCCACTCCATGCAGCTTCTCTCTTTCAGCAGCATCTATATACTTGGCATCGGTGACGTATGCGAATTTCCCTATACGGTAGCCATATATCGGGAGACTCCCGTGAAGCACCTCTATAGGCTCAATCCGCACTCCCTTCACGAAAAACGGCTCATTGGCCACACTATGCATTCTGAAAACGGGGACGCCGGGGTAAAGGGTACTCCGGAAGCAGTAATCCAGACGACTGTGAAGTTTCTCGTTGACGTCTTCGCGGCAATAGATGTCGAGCGCTCCCCAGAAACAATACGGACGCAAATCATCAATCCCCCCCACATGGTCGTAATGCTCATGCGTAATCAGCACGGCGTCGATACGCCCTATGCCATGCACCATCGCCTGCTGACGGAAGTCTGGCGATGGGTCGATAAGCAGACGCACTCCCATCGTCTCCACAAGCACCGACGCGCGCAAGCGCTTGTCGTGAGGATCCTCGGAGCGGCACACACTACAGTTGCACAACAGTTCGGGCACCCCTTTCGATGTGCCCGAACCAAGCACTGTCACTTTTACAGCCGTATCTATGAAATTCACCTCCGGCTTTAGCGCGATATGAAACGCTTCCAATACTCTGTCTTCTATCAGTCGGGCAAGATCTGCCACATCGGCCGCCGTAGCAGTGCCGTCGTTGGCTATCACCAGACAGTTGTCGGGATATACATAGGCGCCACCGATGCTCACCCCCTTAAGTCCGGCATGCTCTATGAGCCACCCGGCAGGCACTTTAACCTGCGACGCATCGCGGTAAGCCCTATATTCCTGAAGACACTTCTCATAGACAGCATGATCACTGAAATCACTCTCCTGCGGCTCTTCTGCCACTCTGTGAGGTATGCACGGCACGGATTTATTAAAGTTCAGACATTCCCATTCGTAATAAGCCTTGCGTATCACCGGATTTACAAAAAAGCTGCCGGCACTGCCCACGACCGATGGATCGGGCAGTTTTGAATCGCGCAGACGCAGCACAGCATCACGCACTTCAGATATAGATGGAGCATGCCCCAGTTCATTCTCAAGCTTACGCAACGCGGCATATTCAAGATTGCGGGCTCTGCGACCGGGACGCAGACGGAAACTTACCCGCAACACGAAGTAGCGGTCTTTCCATTCATGTTTGAAGTTCGAGTCTCTGTAGGCAAACCCGCAGTCACTGCCGGATATCGTCACCACCTCCAGTGTCGTGCGGTCAAGACATTCCACTTTCCAGATCCTGTCGCCGGCCTCCACTCCGTAGGCCCCTACGTTCTGCACCGGAGAGGCGCCGACCTCTCCCGGAATTCCGGCCAGATTCTCAAGCCCCTCTATGTCATGCTCCACGCAATAATCCACGAGATCAGTCCATTTTTCTCCGGCCCCGGATATCACGTAGACCGTATCGTCGTCCTTATGGTATTCCGTAATCCCCTTTACGCCTGAATGCAGCACAAGTCCGTCGAAATCACGCCCGAACAGAAGATTCGAGCCTCCGCCGATATGCAACACCGGATTTTCGAGATAGTCGGCCGTGCGGCAGATCTTTATCAGTTCAGCGGCCGATTTGTATTCGGCGAAGAGGCGGGCTTTGACAGGTATCCCGAAGGTGGTGTAGCCCGTTATATCAATATCTTTTTTTATCAGTTCCATACATGTTTTTATTCTGATTATTAAGCAAGTATACATCTTTGCCGCTACTTGCTTATCAGTTGGCATATGATTTCACCCTTACCAGCACGTCGTCCTCGAAGTAGAGAGTCGTGGCATCCGGATATATCCATAGGAGCATACTTTTTGAATAGTCATGCCCGGTGTGCACGTCCGTCGGATTCCCCTTTGCGAGACGGCATTCTTCCTTTGTCATTCCGGCACGCACTTTTTCTTTACATATCAGTTCCCATACGTCATCGCTTATGCCGGGATGCGACTCTCGCGGGTCGGCAAGTGCAAACAGATTGGCAAAGCCTCGGGATTCAATACCTGAATTACCATAGTTCATCAGATAACTCCCCCGGCGTCCGGAATAATCCTCAAATGAGACTCTGACCGGAAAAACCATGCTCCCGGGAGTCACTCCGGTCACTTTTACACGATCATATTTCAGTCCCGTCTGGCGATTGTCGGCATCGTCGAGCCATAAGGTCGAGAGTGTCCATAATTCACGGCCGGACAGCAGGGCGTCCACGGCTTTTACCATAACGGGATCTATCAGCCCGGGGATGGCATCGCTCATCACATCCCCTTTATCTGCGGTGGCATCTTCCGCCACGTAACGATACACATCATCATGACCGCGACGGAACATGATTACAACACGTGTGCTCCCGTCAGGCATTCGCATGTCGCGCGATTCCACGAAACGCAGAATATCGCCACGCTTCAGCCCTTCTTCCTCCGACGAGGCCACCTCCACGGCATCAATCATGACCGACGCACGACTGTCTGCCACATAGAATTCCTTTCCAGGCTCCCATTCGGCCAACGATAAAGGCTTCACATCGGCAAGATACAGCTCTTCGGCAGTCGGGGCAGTCTGTCTGCGGTCCTGACGCGAAAGGGTGATTTTCTTGGTCCCCTCTATTCCGGTAAAACACGAACTGAGCAATATCGCCAAAACCGACATTGTCGGCCACAACAGTCCGCGCATTGCAAATCTTATACTTATATTTCTATTAATCAGCATATTGAATCACCTATTACCGACAGTCCGAATTACCCGGCTGCCCTGTTGACACTGCAAATTTACGAATTTTTTCGCTTTTTTTCGCGAAAAATTTGGTGGAACAAAAAAAAGTTACTAACTTTGCACTCGCAAAAGCGAAAGCAGATGCACGTTTTTAGGTTGATACAATCGGCGGGATAGCTCAGTTGGTTAGAGCGTCGGATTCATAACCCGGAGGTCTCGAGTTCAATTCTCGATCCCGCTACTTACGAGAGCAAGGTCAAAACCTTGCTCTCGTTTGTTTTTTAACACTCCGCTTTTAACACTCCGCCAGCCCCGGCTCTCTTCCTTCCCGCCGTCCGGGCGCCAGACATACATGCGCACATAATTCAAACCTATGGGCACGTGCTTTCGCAAAGCACATGGTCTGCATGTGGCGGCGGCGGCGTGCGGCCACCGTTGCAATTCTTATTAGAAACTTTCGGGAGTGCAATTCCCCCTTTTCCGCTACATGGATTTGCAGATTAAATGGGAATTGATTAAATTTGCCATCTCAATACCCCTATCTCACCATGAATCAGAGAACTTCTGTCAAATCCAAGCTCGCAGTAATGAACTTCCTCGAGTTCGCCATCTGGGGCACATATCTCACTTGTATCGGCAACTATCTCGGATCCAACGGTCTGGGAGGTGAAATATCCCTCTTCTACGCCGTGCAGGGGGTAGTATCGATTTTCATGCCCGCTATTATGGGAATCCTGGCCGACAAGTTTATTCAACCCCAGCGGCTCCTCGGGCTTTGCCATCTCGCGGCAGCTCTGTTCATGGGTCTGGCATGGCATTACGGCTATACTCACCCCGGCAACATTGAGTTCGGCACCATATTCACTCTCTACACCATCTCTGTAGCCTTCTTCATGCCAACGATAGCATTGGCTAATACGGTGGCATTCTCTACTCTCAGACGCCATGGGATGGATACCGTGAGCGACTTCCCCCCTATTCGGGTTCTGGGCACGGTCGGTTTTATCGCGGCGATGTGGTTTGTCAACGGTTTCTATATCTATGACGGACACTGGGGATACATGCTATCCAATCCGCTCGGAGACGCTTCTCAATTCGACCCGCGATTCCAGTATACGGTCAATCAGCTTGCATTATGCGCCATCATCGGACTGTGTCTCGCTGTCTACTGTTTCTTCCTCCCCTCCTGTCCGCTCGTGAAGTATGCTCCTGGCAAAAGGCCATCTTTGGCTGAATCGTTCGGTCTTGATGCCTTCCGACTGTTCAAGACTCCGAGAATGGCGATTTTCTTTATCTTCTCCATGCTGCTCGGAGTCTCGCTGCAGATCACCAACGGGTATGCCACGCCATTCATCACTTCCTTCAAGGCAATGCCTGAATATATTGATTCTTTCGCTGCCAACAATGCCACTCTCCTTACCTCTCTCAGCCAAATCTCAGAAGCCTGCTGCATTCTGTTAATCCCGTTCTGCCTCCGCAAGTTCGGCATAAAGAACGTAATGCTTATTGCTATGGGTGCCTGGGTGCTGCGATTCGGATTCTTCGGCATCGGCACTCCCGTGATGCCAGGCGTGCTGCTCTTCATTATATCGATGATTGTCTACGGTGTGGCGTTCGACTTCTTCAATGTCAGCGGAGCTCTTTACGTCGAGCAGGAGACCGACCCGAAAATGCAGGCATCCGCCCAGGGGCTGTTCATGCTGATGACTAATGGCATCGGGGCCACAATAGGAATGCTTGGCGCCGGAGCACTGGTCAATCATTTCTGCCATTATGAGGGTGAATATATGGTAGGCGACTGGCATACCACATGGCTGATCTTCGCAGGATATGCCGCCGTAGTGATGATTTTATTCCTCCTTATTTTCCGGACGCCTGCATCGGCCAGAACAAGCATCTCCACATCGCAGGCCGCCGACTCCGCCAATGGCGGCGATGGCTTTGTAAATTCCTGAAATCCCTTCGTTTAGACCGACACACGCTGATGATACAGTTTTTTGCTCCCGATATCGAATCCACAGGAATCCTCCCTCCGGAGGATTCCTTGCATTGTATCAGAGTCTTACGCCACCATCCCGGCGATATGATTACGGTAATCGACGGGCGGGGTCACCGGTTTGAATGCCGGATAATATCCGACGACCCGCGCGCCACGGCAATCGACATCATTTCGTCATCGCTGATCAAGCCTCATTGGGGATGCAGTTTATGGCTCGCCGTGGCCCCCACCAAGAATATGGACAGAATGGAATGGATGGTGGAAAAGGCTGTTGAAATCGGTGTCGACCGCATCACTCCGGTGCTATGCGCTCATTCCGAACGCAAGGTGCTTAAGACCGAGAGACTACATAAAATAGCCGTCGCGGCCATGAAACAGAGTCTGAAGACTACTCTGCCGATAATCGACCCGCTCACTCCGATACAGCAGTTCCTGAAAATGCAAGATCACGGACAGAAGTTCATGGGATACTGCGATGCCGCATATCCACGGCTTTTGCTGGCCAGGGAATACAAACCCGCGGCCGACGCGACCCTGCTTATCGGACCTGAAGGTGACTTCTCTCCTGAAGAGGTTGATATGGCTGTCGCTGCCGGATTCATACCTGCAACCTTCGGTCAGAGCAGACTACGCACAGAGACCGCCGCCATCGTGGCACTCGACACTCTGCATATCGTATCATCCCTCGCATCCGGTCCTGCAGCAGAATCCGTCATGCAAGGAAGATGTGAACCATCGATACCCCACGATTGTTAAAATTGCGTTGACGTTGACCGGATGTCTCTGATATCATATCTATATCCCCGCTATGGGGAAATGACGACACTCCCGCACAACGACTGCAACATAGTTCGAAATTTAACACTATAACTATATGAAAATCTTGAAACCTCTGTGCTGTCTGGCCTTGTGCGCATCTTTCATGTGCTCAGCCCAGCAGATCAATCCTATCACGAAGGCCATGCTGAATGGCTATACCGAACTCCTCAAAGAGAACCCCAAGGATTATCAGACTCTCTACGAACGCGCGGCACAGTACTATTCCCTCTCTCGATATGATGACGCTCACTCCGACCTCGTAAAGGCTCTCGAATATACCCCTGCCAAAGAAAAGGCTCTCCGCGAAAGCGCACTCTCGCTGATGGCAGATGTGGCTATTGAGATGAAGAATTATGACCTCGCTCTCAAATCAATCGATGAGGCCCTGCAACTATCTCCCTCAAATTACGCCTATACATATAAGAAAGGCAATATCCTCCTTTACCTCAACCGTCCGGAAGAGGCATATAAGGTGTTCTCGAGCATGCAGACCATGAAGCCAAGAAGCCAGGAAGCATACTTCGGCATGGCCAAGGCATGTATTGCCCAGAAGAAGTTTGCCGAAGCTGAAGACCTGATGAAGGAGGCTGAAAATGCCGATGTAGCCAATTATCTCACTTACTGCCGCCTTGGCGACCTATACATGGATATGGAGCAGCCTGAGAATGCAGCCACTAATTATCTGCTTGGGTTCACTATGGCCAAGGATTCACAACGCCCTCTTGAGTCGCTCATATCGTTGGCCGATAAAAACTATAATGCAGTAGCCACTGCCCTTGATTTTGCAGCCGACAAGGCCGAAAACCGTCTGCCAATCCTATTCCTCAAGGGCAACATCGCATGCGAAAGCGGCAATTTCAGTCAAGCTGATGTAGCTCTGACCCAACTGCTGTCGGACTTCCAGGATGCAAAGATTCCCGGTGTATACGCCAAACTCGCGCAGGCCAAACTCGGTGAGAACGATCTCGCCGGCGCGCTTCAGGCCATCGATAATGCGCTTACTCTCGGGGGAGGAGCCGCTGAATATGCCCTGAAATCAGAAATCGACCTCGCCAACGGAAATGCGGAGAAGGCGCTGCAGGATGCCTCAAAGGCTCTGACTCTTGATGCCAATTCAAATGATGCGATGATGGCCAAGGCAAAAGCCCAGATTGCCCTTAAGGACGGAAATGGAGCGGCTGAGACTCTTAACGAAGCAATTATGATGCGGCCCGACAATCAGGAGGCACTTCTGCTCCGCGCATATACAAATCAGGAACTTATCAAAAACACGCGTGCCGCCATCGCCGACTTCAACCGCATCATCCTTGAGGATGACTCAACTTTCCCGGCCATCACCTATAAAGCTCTCGCCCAGACCAAAACCGGAAAGAAGATGGATGGCGATGCCAATATCGAGGCTGCCCTCAACGGCTCTCCTTCTAAAGACGATTACTATTGGGCAGCAGTCTACTTTTCTCAGAGCGGCAACCTTGAAAAGGCTAAGGATATGCTCGAAAAGGCCACTTTCAATGGCTATCAGAACCAATATAAGATAAAGACAGACAATACTCCCTGGCTCAACATCGGCCCGATACGCCATCTTGCGAAATAAGCAACATTTCATAGACCTTCATATCCCGGCGGGGTGCGGCATTGTTGCCGCACCCCGCTTCTCTGTAAATTCTTCAGGCATCATGCGGTACATCATATTCCGGACGATATATATATAGATATATAGAGAGAGCAAGACTCCCTGATAATCAGGAAGCCTCGCTCTATGTAGCCGATCCGGGACTCGAACCCGAGTCTCCACCGTGAGAGGGTGGCGTGCTAACCGCTACACTAATCGGCCATCGGTATAAATATAGTAGTCGATCCGGGACTCGAACCCGAGTCTCCACCGTGAGAGGGTGGCGTGCTAACCGCTACACTAATCGACCATTCGGTTATAAAACGCAACTTTGAAATATATCCCCGCTACGCAAGGCATCGTTATTTCCCTTTTGCGAGTGCAAAGTTACGCATTATTTTCGACTCCACCAAATTTTTCGCCATCTTTTTTTTTCGAACCCGGCGGCCACTCTGCGGATGTAAGCCATTTTACAGGTCAGGGCCAAAAGCCGGATTCGGCTTTTGACCCTGATTTTGACCTTTCTGTCAGAAGAAGACTGCCGTATTTACTCGGCGGCTGCTGTCTCGGCTGCCTCTGCCTCAAGTGCGGCCTTGGCGGCTGCCTCTTCGGCTGCGAGCTTCTCAGCTTTCTTCTTCGCTACTGACTCACCTTTCAGGCGGTTCTTCTCTGCCTCTGCCTCAAACGCCTTCTTGGCGGCCTCTGCAGCTGCTGCGTCTTTCTTCGCCTTGGCGGCATCGGCCACTTTTGTGCGGTCGGCCTTCCATGCATCAAAACGACGCTGTGCCTCCTCTTCGGTGAATGCACCTTTCTTTACGCCTCCGCGAAGGTGCTTCATCAGCATTACACCCTCCTTCGAAAGAATGGAGCGTACTGTGTCGGTGGGTTCTGCCCCCACTTCTACCCAATACAAAGCACGGTCGAAGTCCAAACTTATTGTAGCAGGATTAGTGTTCGGATTATAAGAACCTATCCTCTCAATAAATCTACCATCTCGTGGTGCCCTGCTATCGGCGACTACAATGGGATAGTAAGCGTAGCCTTTACGGCCGTGACGCTGCAATCTGATCTTTGTTGCCATAAACTTGCCGGTTGATTTATATTGTTCGGTACGGAGATTTTTGTTGCCTCTCCGTTTTAGCGATACAAAATTACTCTTTTCTTGCCAACCATCCAAATTTAATGGCCTTTTTCTGATGCTTTTTTATTATATTTGCAGTCTCTCTCTATCCTCTCTCCCTTTTTTTATTCTTGATTATCTGTTTATGTCTGAAAATTCTCTGCTTGCCCGGCTCGATGGCATCGATGCGCGTTTTGACGAAGTGGCTACGCTTATTACTGATCCGGCTGTCATAGCCGACCGCGAACGCTACGTCCGTCTCACCAAGGAATACCACGATCTGGAGCGCCTGGTCATGACCACACGACGCTATCGGGCGCTGACCGATGCCGTCAATGAGGCCCGTGCGATTCTCGCGGCTGAATCTGATGAGGAAATGAGGCTGCTCGCACGCGAGGAACTCGACTCCGCTACCGACGCCATCCCTAAGCTGGAAGAGGAAATCAAGCTGCTCCTTATACCCGCCGACCCGGATGACGCGAAGAACGCTATCGTGGAAATCCGCGGGGGCACCGGCGGGGATGAGGCCGCGCTGTTTGCTGCCGACCTCTTCCGTATGTATCAGAAATTCGCCGAGTCAAAAGGATGGCAAGTCGCTGTCTCTTCTTTCTCTGAGGGGGGCGCCGGAGGATATAAGGAGATTATATTCTCTCTCTCGGGCGATTCGGTCTACGGTATAATGAAGTATGAGAGCGGGGTCCACCGTGTGCAGCGGGTCCCGGCCACCGAAACTCAAGGCAGAGTACATACATCGGCCGCGACTGTCGCCGTGCTCCCGGAGGCTCAGGAGTTTGACGTGGATATACATGAGGGTGAAATCCGCTGGGATACGTTCCGCTCCGGCGGGGCCGGAGGGCAGAACGTTAATAAGGTGGAATCCGGAGTGCGCCTGCGATATAACTGGAAGAATCCAAATACCGGACAGGTGGAGGAAATCCTTATCGAATGCACCGAGACCCGCGACCAACCAAAGAATAAGGAGCGGGCTCTATCGCGTCTGCGTTCTTTCATTTATGATAAGGAGCACCAGAAATATCTCGATGACATCGCTTCCCGGCGCAAGACTATGGTAAGCACCGGCGACCGCTCGGCCAAAATCCGCACCTATAATTATCCACAGGGGCGCATGACCGACCATCGCATCAACTATACTGTCTATAATCTGCAGGCTTTCCTTGATGGAGATATCGGGGAGTGTATCGACCGCCTGATTGTGGCCGAAAATGCGGAAAAACTAAAAGCGGCCGAGCTTTGATATGCCGGCTCCTCTCCACCTCTCGCACCTCATATCCGCTTTATCTGTATAACTGACTGTACACACTGAATTATCGACCAGCAGCGGCATACGGCTTTGCCGGCATACTGCCCCCCCCCGGCGGGGGGGGGGCAGTATGATTTAACATTCTGCCAACAACCACGCTCCCCCCATTTATGTTATATCTGCAGAGAGCCCCCTCTCCCTGACTCATTAAAGCATTATTAATAATCAAGTGTTTAAATTTAACCGATAGTATTTGAAAGAGAATCCTTTTTACAATCTGCTGCTTCTTTTTTTGCCGCTTCCGGCTTGTCGTTCAGTCGAATATGTTTATATTCCAGTTCACCACACATCGGAATCGACTAAAAAAATAAGCTCACATATTGTATAAATTAAATTTGAGCACTTACTTAACTGAGAGTGTTTTATTTCATTCATCCCAAGAGGAATATTTGTGAAAAGCCCCAAGGTCGGGCCGGGACGTGACGGGATATCCTGCTACCGATACTTAGTGAATTTCACAGAGATGACCCTTCGGAGGAATGAAAAGAGTCTCCCAACTACACTCAGACACAAAACTTCGTGTTGAATTCAAGCACTCTCTTACATCCTTAGGTTTATTTAATCTGTTATTTACTACTATGAAAGCACTGTCCATCATTTTCTACATCGCAGGGTCGATCCTGCTGATAGCATCATGCTTCGTGAGAAGTGTCTCGGCCGACTGGTGGCTCGGCGCGTCTGCAGTCGTCGCTCTTATCATAGGGTGCATCTGCCAGTTTAATGTCAATCGTGCCAGTCATATCCATCAGCTGTAGCTCACAGTCAGTCTCCGGCTTCAGCACCATCAGCCTCTCCCGGTTTTTTACTCAACATGGAATCAGCCTGCGCCAGCGTCGCAGGCTTTCCTATGTCGATAAGCCGCAATCGGTCGTAACGGTACCCCTCTATAGGTCTACGTGTCATAGCCTCAAGATAGAAGTCCATCACGGGGAATGCACCGTTTCTCTCCTGCCGCTCCATCTCGGCATATACATCGGCCGGAGTGATGACATGGATGCCGCTGAAGGCAAGACTGACATCGCCTGATTCCGGAGTAAGTCCGGCGGGTCTGACGGCACCGTTCCTCAGGTCGCGCCAGCCGCGCAAACGTCCGTCTCTGTCAAATATCAGTCTCCTCGAGGAGTCGCGGTCACTTACCAGCAGAGTGGCCATCTGCCTACGGCCGGCATGATGATTCACCAGATGCGACAGGGGCGCATCCGAGAGTATGTCTACGTTGTGAATAAGCAACGGCTCGGTTTCATCATCGAGCAGATTACGCGCATGAAGCAGTGCTCCGCCGGTGTCAAGCAGACACTCCCGCTCATCGCTGATTCTTACGTCAAGACCAAATCCGGCATGTGCCTTCAGGAAATCTTCTATCTGGTCTGCAAAGTGATGCACGTTGATTATCACACTGTCAAACCCCTCCTGACGCATGCGCGTCAGGACTCGCTCCAGCATTGGCACACCCCCCACCGGCACAAGGGCCTTCGGATGATGCTCCGTAAAGGGGCGGAGACGCGTCCCCAGTCCGGCTGCGAATATAAATGCTTTCATTTTTCCGATTTTGCGACAATCCTGTCAATACACTGTTCGCGATGCACGACTCTCACCTCCACATCGGGGTATGTCTCTTTGATACGAACAGCCATACTTTGGGCACAATACACTGACCGGTGACGCCCTCCCGTGCACCCGAAAGCCACCTGAAGATGATTAAACCCACGGCGACGGTAGGTCTCGACCGCAGGTATCACCATTCCTGAAGCATGTCCGAGATATTCAGCCACTTCGGCATGACTCTCCAGAAAGTCGATGACAGGCCGGTCAAGTCCTGTCAGACTCTTGTATTCGTCATATCTGCCGGGATTATGCAGCGCACGGCAATCGAATACGAATCCGCCGCCGTTGCCGGTAAGATTCTCCGGATACCCTTTTTTATATGAAAAGCTCCACACCTCTACAGTAAGCCTGTCGGCGGCCGGCTGTCTGAAGCGATCAAGATGTATCAGACGGCGGCAGCAGCTTTCGAGTTCCGGATATGGAGAGAGCACTCCTTTGTGGATCAAGGCGGCAAGATTCGACAGCGCCGGAGGTATGCTTTCTATGAAATGGGCCTTACGCTCTATCAGTCCACGGAAGCCATAGGCTCCGAGCACCTGAAGGGTACGCAGCAGCACAAAGCCGTCGGTCAGTTCAATCAGCGATTCCTCATCAGCTCCGGTCACTCCGGCGAGTCGCCCGATATAATACCTCATCATTTCATCTCTCACTTCCCCACTCAGGCCGGCCTTGGCCTGCCATAGCAGCGAGACTGCATCATAGAGCGCCGGCCCTTTCATCCCCCCCTGGAAATCTATCAGGCAGGGAGCGCAGTCCGGATCATTATCCGACATGATATTCCGACTCTGGAAATCACGATACATAAACCCCTCTATCGCCGAAGGATATGAAGACAGCGAGTGTGCCAGCGCCTCGAATTCATCTTCCAGTCTTTCTTCATCATACGCTATGCCGCATGGCTTTATAAAGGCATATTTGAAGTAATTCAGATCCCATCGCACCCTGCGCTCTCCGAATGGACGGCAACCTATCAAGCCGTCCCATTCCACGGCAGGTATCGTCTGGATGGAAAGCAGGGCATCGAGCACCACGCGCAATCTCCGGCACAGCGTCTCTTTGCCCGACTCCTTACGTATGATGTCAAACAACGAACGGTCGCCGAAATCTTCCTGAAGATAGACACGGCCATCGGCCGACACGGCATATATCTCAGGCACACGGAAGGGTCGTGCTCGTCCTCCATATCTGCCAAACACCTTTGCCAGCGCACAGAACACTTCATTCTCCCGCACGTCATCGCCGGCAGTGGCCACTACCGACAGCACTCCGCCATTACCCACCGGGGCATCGTATGTCAGCCTATAATAACGGCGGGACGATCCGGCGCCGGCAAGTCGCGACACTGACGAGGGATGCCTGCCACACCATTGCTCGCTCAAATTTTCGATTTCTTTCATTTCCATACTCCAAATTTACTAATTTTTTGCGATATATGTCACCGAAATTAACTATCTTTGCAGAGCGAAGTGCAACTATTCCACTTCGCATCCCTACACATGCTGACCTCCTGTATATAGTTATTATCCATAACCCGGATTCAGACAATATCGGAGACCTCATTTTTTTCACAGGAAAACACAACTTAAAAAATACACAAAAAAATGGCAAACATCGAAAATTACAATTTTGCCGGTAAAAAGGCAATCGTACGCGTTGACTTCAACGTACCCCTCGATGAAAATGGTCACGTGACCGACGACACCCGCATCCGCGGCGCTCTCCCCACTCTGAAAAAAATCCTTGCCGACGGAGGCAGCCTCATCCTCATGAGCCACATGGGCAAACCCAAAGGCAAAGTCAACCCCAAGTTCTCTCTCAGCCAAATCCGCGAGGACGTAGCCAAAGCTCTCGGCACTGACGTGAAATTCGTACCCGACTGCATGAAAGCTGCAGAAGCAGCCAAAGACCTCAAGCCCGGAGAAGTGCTCCTGCTCGAGAACCTCCGCTTCTACCCCGAAGAAGAAGGCAAGCCAGTAGGTATCGAGAAGACCGATGCCGGCTACGACGATGCCAAAAAAGCCATGAAGGAAAGCCAGAAGGAGTTTGCAAAGACTCTGGCAGGCTATGCCGATGTCTACGTCAACGATGCCTTCGGCACCGCACACCGCAAACATGCCTCTACAGCCGTCATTGCCGATTACTTCGACGCTGACGACAAGATGCTCGGCTTCCTCATGGAGAAAGAGGTGAAGGCCGTCGACAATATTCTTAAGGATATCAAGCGCCCCTTCACTGCCATCATGGGCGGCTCAAAAGTATCCACCAAAATCGGCATCATCGAGAATCTGATGGACAAGGTCAACAACCTTATCCTCTGCGGCGGCATGACCTATACCTTCGCCAAAGCAATGGGTGGTAAGGTCGGCGACTCCATCTGTGAGGACGACAAGCTCCAGCTCGCTCTCGACATCATGAAGATGGCCAAGGAGAAAGGTGTCAACCTCGTGCTCGGCACCGACTGCGTGGCAGCCGACGCATTCTCAAACGATGCCAACACTCAGATATGCTCCGTAATGGAAATCCCCGACGGATGGGAAGGACTTGACGCCGGTCCGGAAAGCATCAAGGCATTCCGCGAGGCTATCCTCCCGGCCAAGACAATCCTCTGGAACGGCCCTGCAGGCGTATTCGAGTTCGATAACTTCACCACAGGCTCTAAAGCCATCGCCGATGCTATCGTCGAGGCCACCGACAACGGCGCCTTCTCGCTCGTAGGCGGCGGCGACTCAGTGGCTTGCGTCAACAAGTTCGGATGCGCCGACTCCGTAAGCTACGTGTCGACCGGCGGCGGAGCCCTGCTCGAAGCCATCGAAGGCAAAGTGCTTCCCGGCATAGCAGCCGTAAGAGGATAATCCTTTAGACTGGCATAATCCCGTACACCCCAAATTTAATCATAAGTTGTAAAGAAGTCGCCAAAATATGCTATACAACATATTCCTGCAGCATATTTATATCTAATTTCATATCAATTGGGTAACAGCGGCTTCTTTCCAACATTTTTTTGCAAAACATCGCTTTGCGAAATTGAAATATTGTTGTAAATTTGCACCGACTTAACGTCATCACCTCGGCATAACCCGAAATAACAAACAACAATATAATTCTAACAACTACAAACAAACTTATCAGTATGGAATCTAAAGATCCCAAGGCAACGGTTAAACCCGCTGCTCCCGCTCCCAACATGGCAGCACGTGTAAAGAAAGAGGAGAAAATCTCACAGGTGCGCGGCATCCGCAACGCATTCATCGTGATCCTCGTATGCTGCGCAGCAGCCATCTGCATCTTCCTCTTCGGCATGGGTTACGGCGGTAACTTCGAAGGCGGCACAACCGACGGTCACCCCCTCAACCTCGCCGGTACTGTCTACAAAGGCGGTTTCATCGTGCCTATCCTGATGACCCTTCTTCTCACCGTAATCGTGCTCTCTATCGAGCGTTGGATTGCCATCAGCTCCGCTTCCGGCAAGGGTAACACCACCAAGTTCGTGGCTGCAGTCAAGGCTGACCTCGCTGCCAACAAAATCGATGCCGCCATGCAGCGTTGCAAGCAGCAGAAGGGTTCTGTGGCTTCTGTAGTCTACAATACTCTGGTTAAGTACAAAGAGATGGACGCCAACACCACTCTCTCCAAGGAGCAGAAACTCACTACTCTCCGCAATGAAGTGGAAGAGGCTACAGCTCTCGAAATGCCCTCTCTGTCGCAGAACCTCCCCATCATCGCGACTCTCACGACTCTCGGTACTCTCGTAGGTCTGCTCGGTACTGTGATGGGTATGATCAAATCATTCCAGGCTCTCGCATCTTCAGGCTCGCCTGACTCTACTGAGCTGTCAACAGGTATCTCCGAGGCACTTGTGAACACCGCCTTCGGTATCGCAACTGGTGCGTTCGCTGTAATCTCCTACAACTTCTTCACCAACAAGATCGACAACCTGACCTACGCTATCGACGAAATCGGTTTCTCTATCGTAGCTACTTTCGCTGCAACTCACTAATTTCCGCTCTTAAGGAATTTGGCGAACACACAGCAAGAGTTTGTTATAACACACAACTTTTCAAACCAAACCGATAAAAGTTAATAGCTAATATGGGAAGAGTAAAAATAGCAAGAAAGAGCACATTCATCGACATGACGGCGATGAGTGACGTGACCGTGCTGCTGCTTACCTTCTTCATGTTGACTTCAACTTTCCTTTCCAAGGAACCCACCACTGTAATCACTCCCGCATCGGTATCGACCGAAAAAGTACAGGAGACTAATGTGGTGCAGGTCCTGGTAAGCCCGAAAGGCCAGATTTGGCTCACTATGAACAACGACACCTCCGCGCAGTGGTCTAACACCAAAATGCGCGTTGAGCTCCTCGACAAGGTGACCGAAATCTATAATGAATCGCATAAGAAGAATCCTGTGAGCTTCAACGCTCAGCAGAAGCAGGCATTCAGTAAGCTCGGTGCATTCGGTGTCCCCCTCAGCCAGATGGGTGAATTCCTCAGTCTGGCCGACGAACCCGAAGGTCTCACCAAGATGGACCAGTGGCTGGGTGGCGAAGACCCCAACCCAAACCACAAGACAGGTATCCCTATCGCCGTGGAAAACTCCGAGGACAACCTCAATGAGTTCCAGATGTGGATCAAGGCTGCACGTCAGACTGAAAACGCCAACCTCGCACAGGCCATGAAGGAAGGTGCAGGCGTGGCTATCAAGGCTGACCAGAACACCAGCTTCGAAATCATCCACATGGTGATGGACAACCTCCAGACCATCAAACAGAACAAGTTTACACTATTGACCGCACTAAAGGCAGGAGACGAATAAAATGGCAGAAGTTCAGCAATCAGGTGGTGACAGCGGAAAGAAAGGTCACCAGAAAAAAATGCAGATCCGCGTGGACTTCACTCCCATGGTCGACATGAACATGTTGCTTATAACATTCTTCATGCTCTGTACGACCATGATCAAGTCCCAGACACTGACCATCGCGCTCCCTACCAATGAGAAGGTGCAGAATGAGGAGAACATGTCGCAGGCTTCGGCCAACGACGCTATCACAATCATCATCGACGCCAAAAAGAAAGCCGGACCAACGCCCGGAACTCTCATGGTAGACTCTGTCAATGGCAACGTGGTCAATGAAATCTACTATTACGATGGAAAGCCCGGTGGCGATGAAGGTATCTTCGGACCTGGCGGCGTAGTGATTTCTGCAAACAACAACCTCAAGAAATCCGAACTCCTTAGCGATGAGGTCAACTCTGTAGGCGACCACAAGGCTCGCGGTATCCGTGATATCATTCAGAACCGCAATAAGGAAGTGCTTGAGAAAATCAATGCCCTCAAGAAGGATCTCAACGACGGTAAGTTTGGCTCGCTTGAGACTAAGGACGGACGTGAGGAGGCTATGGCTAAGTATAACGAAGCTGCCTCTAAGGTGCGTAAGGATGAAAACATCAAGAAGCCTGTAATCATCATCAAGTCGACTCCCGAGGCCTCTTACCGCGGACTCGTGGATATCCTCGACGAGATGCAGATCAACTCAATCTCGAAATATCAGATTGACAATATCACCGATGCCGACCTCGTAATGCTCGATGACTATCGTAAACACCACAATGAGTAATGTTAGATTTATTAATCCTTTAAAGCAGCAATCACAATGGCTAAAAATGTAGATCTGACATCAAAAGAATGGCGCGACATAGTCTTCGCCGATAAGAACCAGGAGTTCGGTGCATACATGCTCCGTAAGGACAGCGACAAGCGTCACAACCTCGCCGCTCTCTATGCTCTCATCGGTCTTGTTGTAGTAATCTGTCTCCTAATCGGATACTCCAAATATTCCGACTATAAAGCTGAGAAAGACCGCCTCGCCCTCATCGAAGAGCGCGAAAAGATGCAGGCTCTCGAACTCGAGACAGTATCTGACGAGCCCGAACCCGAGGAGGAGGAACCCGAACAGCAGAAGTTCGAACAGGAAATCCCTCAGGTGCCTGAAGAGGTGCTCGCCACTGTTCAGGTAACCCAGATCGCCATCGTCGACGCCGACCAGGTGAAGAACGAGGTGATGGATATGGAGACCCAGAAGGAAGACAATACCGCTCGCGGCGTTGTCAATCAGGAAGGTGCCGACGATGTGGATAAGTTCAAGGCAGTGGTAGAACAGGTACAGGTCGTAGAACCCGTCCCGGAGGTTAAGAAGGACGAGCCTGAGAAAATCTTCGTGGCTGTTGAGCAGCCGGCGGAATTCCCCGGCGGTCAGGCCGCAATGATGAAGTGGCTCTCCAACAACATCCGATACCCGGAATCAGCTCAGCAGAACGGTATCTCCGGTCGCGTCGTAGTGAAGTTCGTCGTTGAAAAAGATGGTTCTATCGGTAGCCCCACTATCGTGAAGGGTGTCGACAGAGACCTCGACCAGGAAGCACTCCGTGTAGTGAAACGTATGCCTAAGTGGCAGCCCGGTAAGAACAACGGCCAGCCTGTGCGCTCTTACTTCAACCTCCCGGTGACTTTCCGTCTGCAAAATCAGTAAACATCGCAATCAGAAGACTCGGCTGTCGCCATCAGGCAATAACTCGATTACACCTTCTGAACGCACATATAGCAAAAGAGAGGATTCCGAAATTCGGAATCCTCTCTTTTTTATCAGTTTCTCAAAACTAATCAGCCGATTAATTGTTAAAAAAGTGAACCCGCGTGATTCGGGGCTTTGAAACTGACAGATTTATACGTCTGACATCCCGCCTTCTGGCGCAGGGTTCCCATGAAGCGGCGAGGCGGCGGTAGAATTATCATGCCGACTTCACTTCCTCAAAAACTATATATATAATTCATTAATCACTACTGCTATGGATAAGTATTCTGACAACAACGGCATGCCCAAGGGGATGCGCCTCGTATTCGGTATCTTTATGGTGCTCGTCTATCTTGCTGTAGGGGTGCTGTTCCTCTGCAATGTATTCGACATTATTAATTACGGTGTTTCTATCGCAATCGGTGTGCTGCTGTGCCTCTATGGCATATATCGCGGCTACCGAATGTACAAGGGTCAGACTTACTGATGCTCCCTGCCGAAATTTCAACCGTTCCGACAGGCAATAGTCTGAATTCAACTCTCATTTACCCGCAGAGGGTTTTTCCGAGATAATTTCACGTGTCGGGGAGGAAGCACATATGGCTATGCTTCCGACCTGACTTTGCCGCAAGCAACGCAAGCTGCACTACAGATTTCCTTTCACTTACTTGAAATCCGAACACTTACATAAGACTTTTTTTACAACACATGATTTCCACCCGTCGACTTCGCGAGGCGGCGCTTTTCGCATACGCCGCACATAAAGGAAATTCCCGCATACACCAGGCTGTCCCAGGTTACATCCGAATCACCAAGATTGTGGTAAGTTGCGCCGTAACCCTGCTCTTCATCGCATCGCTCGCCGCCTGCGGCGAAATCAAACGCGGCGAATACACATCAGGCACCGGCGCAGTGTTCTGCGACGATGGATTCCGCAACATCCTCGACGAGGAGATTCAGGCATTCGAATTCCAATACAAGGATGCCCACATCCTCCCGTTCTATATGTCGGAACAGGCTTGCATTGATTCCCTGCTCGCCGACAAATGTCAGAGCATAATCGTCACTCGCGACTTTACCAAAGAGGAACGCCAGCATTGCAAAAGTGTCAACCGGAGAATCGTACGTTCCAATTGCATCGCCGTCGATGCCGTGGCCATGATTGTCAACAAGGATAATCCCGTAAGCGCACTATCTATGGATGAGATCCGCAAAATTCTGCGGGGCGAACTGACTCGATGGGACCAGCTCGCAGGCAACGACACAACGGCAATCAAGGTCGTATTCGATGCCGAAGGTTCTTCTACTGTGTCATACATGCGTGAGAAATTCCTGCCCGAAGGAAAGAAAATCACCGATTATATCAAACCATACGCGCAGAAAAACAATGCCGCCGTATTTGATGTGGTCAAGAACGATCCGGATGCACTCGGAATAATCTCTGTCTCATGGCTCGGCAATGACCTGAGTGTAGCAAAAACTGTCCCGATGGACCGACGCATGGAGGATTATGCCAATGAAAATGATTCAATCAACACCGACCTCACCTCTGAAGTAAACATTATCAAGGTGAGCAATCCTTGCGAAGACAATGATTTCAGCCCCGTGGCCTATAAGCCCTACCAGCTTTATATCAATTCCGGCGACTATCCCCTGTTCCGAAAGGTATGGATGATATCCACAGCCTCCAACTCCACAATGCTGCACAGCTTCTATACTTTTGTCACCGGATTCGTCGGGCAGAAGATTATCATCAAGTCCGGTATAATGCCTTACCATATCAACCGAAGAGTCGTGCAACTTGTAAAATAAAAACACCGCTGCTGCGTTGTCAATAATGTAACTCTCCTACGGCAGACATGGCTATGGGTTTCATGCCGGTCAGCCACTGAAGCGCCGGGCGGCTATGTTCGCCGGGCGCTTCCGCCGGATTAAGTAATCAATAATTTATACTACATACTGATGAACTACAAATCACTTATCGCGCTCGTACTGGCCGGCTCGGCTTTCTCGGCGCTCGCTCAAACCCATGCCGAAGGTGTGGAATATTATGAAGCAGGTCAGCTCTCCAACGCAAAGGAACTCCTGCAGCGCAACATCAACAATGCCGGCACCGACAAGGCCGTCGGCTATTACTATCAGGGCCTTATCTCTCTGAGTGACAACAATGCAGATGAAGCACGAGCTTTCTTCAACAAAGGCGTCGAAGCCAACCCCGAATATGCGTTCAACTATATCGGACTTGGACAGCTCGACCTCATCGCCAACAATCCAAAGGAGGCTGAGGCCAACTTCAAGAAGGCCGAAGGACTCGATAAGAAAGACCCCGCTGTGCAGATTGCTATCGCAAGAGCCTACAATGCCGTAAATCCCGAACTTTACGCCAAGGTAATCACTAAACGTGTGGATAAGGCTCGCAAAATAGACATGAAGGATCCCTCTATCTACATTTTCGAGGGCGATATTCTGGCTCAGGCCAAGGACTATGGAGCTGCCGGAGCCAAATATGAAATGGCGCTCAACTACGACCCAAATGCCACTGCCGCATACTTCAAATATGCCAACCTCTTCTCGCAGGTAAATCCCGAATACGGCATCAACATGCTCCAGAAACTTCTTGACCTCAATCCCGATTCGGCTCTCGGCCAACGCTCTCTGGCCAATGCCTACTATAATCAGGGGATGTACAAGGAGGCTGCCGCCGAGTATGGCAAGTATGTCAACAACCCCAACCACTTCAAGCAGGATGAAGACCGCTACGCGTTCCTCCTCTTCTACGGCGGCGACTATCAGAAGGGTTACGACTATGCTTCGCAGCTTCTGTCGAAGGATCCCTCCAACTTCTCCGCACTCCGCTTCCAGTTTATGAATGCGGCGCAGCTCCCCGCTATGGCCGACCAGATGCTCCCCATGGCTGAAGCCCTTTACAACGCCCATATGGCCGCCCCCGCCAAGAATGTGTTCGCACCAATCGACTACACGCTTATCGGCGACGAGTTCCAGAAAGCCAAAAAACTTGACGAGGCTAAGGCTGTGCTTGAAGAGGGTATCAAGAATCTCCCCACCAACGCGGCTCTCTACAAGCAGCTCTCTATGCTTAACGTAGACCGCCGAGACATGCCCGGCGCAAGCAACGCCTACGACGGCTACATCGCAAATACCAAGGATCCCGGTTTCAACGACAACTGGCAGGCTGCCGTATTCGCCTACTATGCAGGCGTGCAGAACAAGGAGAATGATCCGGCAGCTGCCGACACTTTCTTCCAGAAAGCCCTCAAGTTTGGCGATGCCGCTGCCGAGCAGTATCCCGGCATGTACCGTCCCGCCAAGCTGAAAGGCGACGTGGCCATGCAGAAGGGTCAGAACGAGGAGGCTATCCAGTACTACATCCAGTCGATCGACCTGCTCGAAAAAATGGATGATACATCCCGCTTCGCCGGCGATGCCAAAAACCTCTACAATGCGGTCGGCAACGCATACCTCGACAAGAAGGATAAAGAGACAGCCAAACGCTACTTCAACGGCTACCTCAAATATGATCCCGACAACGCCGACTACCGCAAATTCGTAGAGTCGCTCTAACAAGTATCATCGCTCTGACAAGAGGTGACGGCCACAGCCCATCCTCATCTGACATACACTCAATCAGTCCCCCGCGCGATGCAAAGCCATCGTGCGGGGGACTGCCTGTATTTAGCCTCTCGACCGTTAATTTACCCAATCCTCACACCCCTTCGCCTATTAAAATTTACAAAAATAAATTTAAAAGTATTTTGACCCTTACTATAAATTTTTTATCTTTGCATCATAGTCAGCTACCATCGATAGATATCATACATCTATCATTACGGGGATAAATCCATACAATCATGTGGAGACCTGCGGTCCTTACGATTTATCAATTCAATCACATAACCATGTTTCATTCAAACCAATCTTCAATCATCAGGATAATTCCGCTTTACGTAATCACCCTTGTCACTCCAATCCTATTTCAGGCTTGCGATAATGATGTCATTGTAGGACCAATCTCAGGCACATTGAATGCATACTTTATGTCTGATACCGACCCGGGACAAAACAACGAAGAATATCTTGTAATTGACGGAGAAGCTCAGGAAATAACCCTAAGTGTAATTGGGACTTTATATGATATCCCATTTCCCGACACTCTCAGACCCTGGGTAGCGATACCTGACGACTCAACACCTGCGAATTTCACGACGTATCATTATAACTCCGATATTCTCACCAATGATCACATCATCCCGGGAACTGACATAAAGCTGGAGGTCATAGAAAAAAATGACAAACCCGCAATCCGACTCACCGTTCCGGAGAACGATACTGACCGTGATATTTGGTTTTACATATTTTATGGTCCTGATGAGCCCATCATAAAAAACGGCGAGATTGTACAAGGGACTATACGGGTAACACAGACCGCCAAAACGACTGCGGAGTCTTTTGTTGTCAAAGCCCGCTACAAAAGTCGTATCTATGAATCTGAAGCTGTCGTGAATGACGATGGCTCTGTGGAATATAGTAATCCGGAATATACACAGCTTATGCAACAGCTGGACGCGCTGTCGGTGGTGCATACTGTCGTAATCGACAGCAACTGTATGAGTTACTATGATGAGGAGGATATCGAATGCAATAGGCTTTACAACGATATCATGAATCTCAACAGTGCTGAGAATTCGATTCTGACAAGAGCAACAGGATTTGAGAATCATACCGATTCAGATCTTGGCTATTTTGCGATCTTCGACAATGACCATTTCAAGGGGACATCCCTGATAAAAGGTCTTTCAGACTTCCACTTCACCTACAACATACCAAGTCTGAAACCATATAATCTCAACGACAAGGTGACTTCAATAGCCATCGGATATTACGGCACTGACCCGATTGTATGTTCCGTACTGACAATCTGGGACGATACGGATTATAATCATGGCGACAACAACAGGTCAAAACACCGCATCAGCCTGATGGCCACCCAATCGTCACGACAGGTATCAATCCCGGATCTTAAAAAGTATAAGAAAATCGGTTCGTCAAAATCCTGGAATGACTGTATATCTTCGATATCCTGTCATTTCGGATATGTCGACCGGCAACTTCTCAATTATTAATCACCATACCTATGAAAAAAATCCTTATCCTTCTTCCCACTTTAGTCCTCCTGATCTGCTCATGCAAAAAGGAAGGCTTCTTTAATGGATGTCCGCAATTGTACTACTTTCTGACATCTGATATTCCCGATGGCATACCCAGACCCGAAGAGATGACTGTAAGTTGTAATGAACAGACCGTCGTGTTAAAGGTAAAGGGAATTGTCGGGTCAACTCCTCTCCCATCAAGATTCACGACCCAGACACATCCGTATTATCCTGAAACTCACAAATATGGCGAACCTAATTCAAAACACGAAGGTGAATATGAAGAGATTGGCCCATTCTATAAGATATATTCAGAGTCAGAAAACGGGGAGCCTAAAATCGTCGTTGACATAGATGCCAACGATACCGACAGCATCCGCGCATTTTCACTCGCGGCATTTGGAGCAGATTTAGAGTTCGAAATTGCCGCCGGGTATATCCACATTACCCAAGAAGCAGCTTCTTCCCATACCCAACCGTAACTCTCAGCGGTAAAAATCCTGGAATGACTGTATATCTTCGATATCCTGTCATTTCGGATATATCGACCGGCAACTTCTCAATTATTAATCACCATACATATGAGAAAAATCATCACCTTGATTCCCCTTTTAGTCATCCTGCTCAGCTCATGCAAAAAGGAAGGCTTCTTTAATGGATTTCCGCAGTTGTACTATTTCCTGACTTCCGATATTCCCGATGGCATACCCAGACCCGAAGAGATGACTGTAAGCTGTAATGAACAGACCGTCGTGTTAAAGGTGAAGGGAATTGTCGGGTCAACTCCTCTCCCATCAAGATTCACGACCCAGACATTCCCGTATTATCCTGAAACTCACAAATATGGCGAACCCAATTCAAAACACGAAGGTAAATATGAAGAGATCGGTCCATTCTATAAGATATATTCAGAG
>DKWX01000066.1:0-6818 GCA_002491945.1 Porphyromonadaceae bacterium UBA7141 | reverse complement strand
GATACCGACAGCATCCGCGCATTTGCACTCTCGGCACTTGGAGCAGATTTAGAGTTCGAAATTGCCGCCGGGTATATCTTCATTACCCAAGAAGCAGCTTCTTCCCATACCCAACCGTAACCCTCTATGGGGAATCACAAGTAGCAAGACATAACATCCTTATAAGTTATGAAACCGTTTTTCCACATCATGACCGCACTGGCGGTTATCCTGTTATGCTTCGGATGCTGCAGTAGCAGTGAAGACGAACCTGTATCGAATAACCAACATAATCGAATTCACGAACTAATCTCTGAATTCTACAATACAATTCATCCGGAGACCAAAGCCGAAACTGTAAATTTCAGTATAACTGATCTTTCAACTGCAACATATCACATCTCGCTCCCGGCTACAAGAACCGGAATTACAGAGATTGAATCGGAATACGATATTCATACTGTAAATCTTGATTTCGGCGAATCTTCAGGCTATGCTGTGGTATCCGATACGCCCGGTCTTGACAGAATCTTCTATTATACTGAATCCGGTGCAATACAGGATACAATTGATATTGTTCCTCTCCGCGAATTGATTCAATCCATCCCGATTATAGCGGAGAGAATTCTTGAAAATGCAACTGATGATTCCGAGATTTCCACTCGTGCAGGCGATATTACCATTCAGTCGATTGTGCCTTATCAATGGGGACAAAGATATCCCTTCAACAAGTATGCCACATACTGTACATGCAGTAAATGCAGCAAGAATGGGAATCATATGCCTATCGGATGTGTAACGATCGCTTTGGGCCAAACAATCGCGGCCGTGGGGAAATTCACCGGAACTTTCTATGGCACAAGAGATATCAATTTTTCATCATTTCCTGAATTTGGCACTCTTTTCACACCTACTCAAGCACTTACAGTTGCACACTTTTTACAGGAGATTGCATTGAATTGCCAGATGAAATTCGGATGTGACGGGAGCGGCACATCAGTTGAGGCTGCCGTAAATTATCTGAAAGATTTAAAATACACTCCGGAACATGTAAAGGGTGGAATTGATACGGATAGATTTATTCGCAACCTGCAAAAAGGATATCCTCACCTGATTGCAGGAAGCAACTCTAAGACAGGCCACATGTGGGTGCTTGACGGATACTCCCGCAGCAATAATAAATCTCAATATCATATTAATTGGGGCTGGGGCCCGGGTTGGAGCAACGGGTGGTCGGATGGATGCTGTTACTGCGACGATAAAGCACCTTATCCAAGCTATTCTTCAAATCTACATCAGATATACCTCAATTAAGACCCCACTGGCTTCAGCAGGGTAGCCTCAGCAGACAGACATTTTGGCAACCTATCGGGAAAGAGTCGGCATGGGTGTGGTTTTTTACACTTATGGTGGCTCTTTTCCGTTTTTTTTCTTAATTTTGCAATCGGTATGGTGAAGCTCGCAAAGGGATACCCTCTCAGGCTCCGCACCATCCGGATTCGCAACACTTTAAATCTAACATCTAAAATACAATGAAAAGAGACAACGAGATTTTTGAAATCATCGACCGTGAGCACCTCCGCCAGCGTCGCGGAATCGAGCTTATCGCAAGTGAGAACTTCGTCAGCGACGAGGTAATGCGCGCCATGGGTTCTTGCCTCACCAATAAATATGCTGAAGGCTATCCGGGGAAACGCTATTACGGCGGTTGCCAGGTGGTCGACGAGGCCGAAAACCTCGCCATCGAACGCGCCAAGAAGCTCTTCGGCGCAGAATGGGCCAATGTGCAGCCCCACAGCGGCGCACAGGCCAATATGGCCGTATTCATGGCCTGCCTTGAGCCCGGCGACACTTTCATGGGTATGGACCTCAGCCACGGCGGTCACCTCAGCCACGGCAGCCCGGTCAATTTCTCGGGCCTGATGTTCCGCCCCATCTCTTACACTGTAGAGGCCGAGACAGGTCGCGTCAACTATGAGGAAATGGAGGAGAAGGCACGCGCCGAACGCCCCAAACTCATCATCGCCGGCGCATCCGCCTACAGCCGCGAATGGGACTACGCACGCATCCGCAAGCTCGCCGATGAAATCGGCGCCATCTTTATGGTCGACATGGCCCACCCCGCAGGTCTTATCGCCGCCGGTCTGCTCGAAAACCCCGTGAAGCACGCACATATCGTCACCACCACCACCCACAAGACACTCCGCGGTCCGCGCGGCGGCCTCATCCTTATGGGCAAGGACTTCGACAACCCCTGGGGCAAGACCACTCCCAAAGGTGAGGTCAAGAAGATGTCGGCTCTGCTCGACTCTGCCGTATTCCCCGGTGTGCAGGGCGGTCCGCTCGAACATGTGATCGCTGCAAAGGCTGTGGCCTTCGGCGAATGCCTCCAGCCCGAATGGAAGGAGTATGCCGTGCAGGTGCAGAAGAATGCCGCAGCTCTGGCCGATGCCTTGATACGCCGTGGATATAAGATCATCTCCGACGGTACCGACAACCACTGCATGCTCGTTGACCTCCGCACCAAATTCCCCGACATGTCTGGCAAAAAGGCCGAGCGCGTTCTCGTAGAGGCCGACATCACTGCCAATAAGAACATGGTGCCCTACGATTCCCGATCTCCGTTCCTCACCTCAGGTCTGCGCTTCGGCACCGCCGCCATCACCACACGCGGCGCCAAAGAGGAAATGATGGAGACTATCGCCGGACTTATCGACCGCGTTCTCTCCAATGCCGACAATGAGACTGTAATCAAGGAAGTCCGTCAGGAAGTCAACGAGATGATGAACGAATACCCCATGTTCGCATGGTAATATTCATCAGTGGTATAGGCACCGACATCGGCAAGTCATGGGCCACCGGATGGCTGGCCTCTGAATTCATGCGCGAAGGTAAATCTGTAATCACGCAGAAATTCATTCAGACCGGCAACCGTGACATGAGCGAGGATATCCTGTTGCACCGACGCATCATGGGAATCCCGCTGCAGAACCCCGACATGCTGCACATCACCTGCCCCATAATATTCTCCTATCCGGCGTCGCCGCACTATGCGGCCAGGCTTGATGGCAAGGAGGTGGATACAGCCATCATTGCTGAATCAACCAGAGCGCTGACACGCCAGTATGATGTGGTGCTCATCGAAGGCGCGGGCGGATTGATGGTACCGATTTCCGACGACCGCCTGACTATTGACTACATCTCGGAGCGACAGCTCCCCATGGCGCTGGTCACCAACGGACGGCTCGGCTCAATATCCGACACTCTGCTCGCCCTTGAGGCTATTGAGAGGCGCGGACTTGAACTATATGCCGTAATCTACAACCCTCACTTCGATTCCGATGCAGACCTGGCCGCTGATGCTCGCCTGTACATGCGCCGCTATGTCAGACGTCACTTCCCCGACGCACGCTGGCTCGACATGCCGCAGAAAGTAGAAGTGCCGTGAATCGCTTACATTCGCGCTCCCGCCGACCGTCCCAATCGGTCAGGGAGCGCGTTTCTTTACAATTCCCTCACATGACGTCACAGCATAGGAGTCCCCAGATTGTATAAATTAAATTTGAACACTTACTTACGGCTTCTTTATTTACATTAATTATTCACAACCTCCCATTTCAAAAAAAATCAATTGAAAAGATTGGTTTTACCTAATTTTTTATTAATTTTGCATAACGCAATTCGGGAATGAATCCTCTCCCCCAACGTCTCTCTCTCAGCAAGCATTCTCTCTCACGCATCCCCGGCAGCTGGCTTTTTTTTACAACCCATCCTCTTATGCCATCTACATCTGAAACGTCGCAATACTTAGTCAGCATCTCAAAGGCCGATCTGGCGCAACTGCCCGCCGCCGAATATCATGGCCGCATCCATCTTATCGATTCCCCCGAAAAGATTGACGAAGCTGTGGAGACTCTGCGCAACGCCGAAATAATCGGTTTTGACACTGAGACACGCCCAAGTTTCAAGAAAGGTCAGTGCTTTCAGGTATCTCTGCTGCAACTCTCAACTCGCGATGAGTGCTTTCTGTTCCGCCTCAATATGATTGGATTGCCTCAGAGCGTGAAAGATATCCTTGAGGATGAGAATAAACTGAAAATCGGAGTGTCACTGCACGATGACTTCCATAATCTGCACCGTATCTATACACTCGACCCCAAAGGATTCATCGACCTACAGCCTTACGTAAAACAGTTTAATATCGCCGACAACTCTCTCTCTCGAATTTACGGAATTCTCTTCGGCCGACGCATCTCTAAAGGGCAGCGCCTCACAAACTGGGAAGCCAAAACACTTACGCAGAGCCAGCAGACTTATGCGGCCTTCGATGCTCTCAGCTGCATACAGATTTACGATACCCTCTCCTCCGGACTCTTCATACCGGAGCAATCGCCCTACCGGCAACCCATCGCCACTGAAGACAACACTCCGCCTCTCTCGACTCAGATGACCACATCGGCCGACACTCTCTGATTTCACCCTCTACCGACCCGCCATGAAAAAATATCGCTACATCTGGCTTCCTGCCTTACTACTCATTTATGGCATGACAATGGCCATATTCTTCGGCCCGGATTTGATAATGGCCGGACGTGGCTGGCAAGTGACTGCGTTTGTCATATTCGATGTCGCTATTTGCATCGCCTTGTCTATTTTCATCAGAAAGAGGCAGCAATTCTGACCGGAATCATCTCCATCTCCGGCCTCAATATCACCACGTGCTATCATATGGCCCTGTTCATACGCCACATCTCCGGGAGGAATGAATGCGGCGGTTATCGCCATGCGCACAAATCTGAATCCAATTTACTTGAATCTTAGAGCACGTTCCCCAATATTGTCAACGACATTGGGGTGGCCAAGCGTTAACAGATATTGGGTAACGGGTTATAACTTATAGTCGCCTGACATTTGGTCGTCTGATATTTCGGATCACCAATATGGCGTATAAAAAAGTAAAAAGGGTGATAACCTCAGCGGTCGCACCCTTTTTGATAAGTTTCTACAGGTAAAAAATCTTAAGGTAAAAAAGATTGTTATAGGTTCGATGCAAAGGTAGCGCTTTATTTCGATTCCGCAAAATTTTTATTGACAAAAAGTTACAAATGTGTTGTACAACATATATTTAACCCGGCCACATCCCTTAATTTTTGAATAACACATTTGCTTCATATAAAAAAGTGTTAAGTAAGTGTCCAAACTTGATTTTTAAGCAAGTCTACAAATTTGATTTATACATTATGTCGGCTTGTCTTTTAGTCGGTCCCGGTGCGGAGTGACGGAGAGTATGAACATACTCTGCTCAACAACAAGCCGGAAGCGGCAAAAAGAAGCCACTTCCGGTAACTTTAAAAATGTCTGGATTTGCCGGGATACTCGCTTAGCAGCTTCCCTGGATTTGTTGCGGCTTTCCATCGTGCCAACGCCAGAGGCTCATTTCCCGCCCGTCAAACACGGCATAGCTGAAAAGTGTAAGCCACTCACCGAGCACTATCATTTCAGCTCCGCATGCCATCCGCTCGCGTATCAGCTGATGAAGATGGCCATACAGAAAATAGCCACATCCGGGATGACCGCCCGCATATTCCTCGCTGAATCGACGCAGACGCGCCACATTCTCGGGCAATCCACCACCTTCTGACTTACGGCGGCATCGCTCTGCCTCACGGCGAATCAGTTCGGGGGTGCCGCTATGACGGCTATGACGGCTCCATGAGTAGGCGAACGGCACTGTCCAGCGAGGATGAATCCCTGCAAACAGTCGCTGGCACACCTTATTGCGGAACAGACCGCGCAGCAGACTGAACCGCCATGACGACTGCCACACACCATCGCCATGCGCCATAACCATGCGACGGCCGAGTATCTCACGGTCAAGCACACCGTCTACCACCTCCACACCAAGTTCCGAGGGGAGATAATCGAAAATCCATATGTCATGATTGCCGATAAGCCACACCACCCGCACGCCGGCATCTGTAAGCTCCGCAAGTTTACCGAAGAAGCGTACATACCCTTTGGGCACCACATAGCGGTACTCATACCAATAGTCGAGCACATCGCCGAGCAGATATATTTCGGCGGCATCTTCCTTGATGGAATCCAGAAAGGCCACTACCCGACGCTCGGCAGTGCGCGAATCCTCCAGATAGGAGGCTCCGAGGTGCATGTCGCTCAGGAAATAGGCTTTCTTACGCTCCACTGCCCCTACCCCATCTTCAACTTCAGGCACCATCAGAGAAATCCAAGTTCAAGCTTAGCTTCTTCACTCATCATGTCCTGATTCCATTCCGGCTCGAATACCAGACGCAGATCCACGCTTTCAGGTCCTTCGATCGAGAGCAGTTTCTGGCGCACATCCTCCAGAATAAAATCGGCCGCGGGGCAACCGGGGGCCGTAAGAGTCATATCCACATGAAGCACACGGTCAGGCTCCGTGAACTCAATACGGTATATCAGGCCGAGATCATACACATTCACCGGGATTTCGGGATCATAGACTGTGCGCAGCATCTCGATGGCCTTCTGTGTCACAGCATATTCCTCCTTGCCGGCTTCCACCGCGGGCGACTCCTTCTCAGTCTCTATTTCCGCCACCGTCTCTGCAGCTTCGGCGGCCGCCGCACCGCTCAGAGCATCGGCAAGCGTAGAATCCGGCGCCGGTACATAAGTATCACCTCCGGCCGGCACGGATCCGTCCGGCTGAATCATCTCTTTATTTTCTGAAATCATAGATTTTACTTATTTAAATTAATACATAATCCCGTGGCTGAACGCCGCTCCATCCCATTTTATTAACGCATAAGTAAGTGTTAAAATTTAATTTATACAATATGCGG
>DKWX01000061.1 GCA_002491945.1 Porphyromonadaceae bacterium UBA7141 | reverse complement strand
TTGTAAAGTTACAAAATATCTACGACTTTGGCAAACAATTAGTTGATGATTAACTGAGTATCCCTACGTAAATTGCATTCCCCTCCCGACATCTCTCCTCGTTCCCCGGCGGCCTCACTCCTCTGAGGGCTGCATCATCCTGTCTGATATCTAAATAAGTGTTCAAATTTAATTAAAACTGACCGAGCTCTTCACAAACGGCATCGGTGAAATCAAGCAGGGAGCTACTATCAGTATCAGCGCCGACTGTCTTAACTGCGAAGGTGCTTCGCGTATCGAGGTCTACTCTATCGCCGGCGCTAAAGCGGCCCGCGCTGAGTCTGACACCCTTTCTGTCGCCTCGCTTCCGGCCGGCACTTGTATTGCTGTGGACTCTACGGGCGATTCGATCGCCACTCTCCGCTTCATGAAGCGCTGATTTATCCTGCGACTGATACTCGATTACACTGTATGACACGACTGCAGTGCCACTCTCCAGACACCGCAGTCGTTCTTTTTCTCTTTCGCTTCGCACCGGAATCGACTAAATAACAAGCCTGCATATTGTATAAATTAAATCCGGATACTTGCTTATCTGGTAAATCCGGGCACTTGCTTAATTTTAACACCTGCTTAAATTAGCGGAATTTGACATTTCTGGCGCAATCTTGTAAGTTTTGTCACAGTCGCCGAGCGTCCCGACAACTGTTCTCTCTCACGACCCGACAATATATCTTATTGCATATCTGTGGTTTATAAAATTTTAAGGTTTTTATAAACAGCATTCGCGAAACTTTTAGCACGCTATTTGTTTATTAGTTGAAAAGGAAATTAAATATTTCCCTTCCATACTCCCTGCTTTCGGGTTCATAAGCTTTTACCACCTCGTTGCAGGATGGACGGCTTTGAGAACGCACGCATCGGCAGACTCTCCGGAATATGGCTAACTCAGGGAAATATCCGACATATAAAATAATAAACTAAAACTTATAGAAACCATGGGAAAAATTATTGGTATCGATTTGGGAACCACCAACTCTTGTGTAGCCGTACTTGAAGGTAAGGATCCGGTTGTGATCCCCAACAACGAAGGACGCAACACTACTCCTTCAGTAGTGGCATTCGTTGACGGAGGCGAGCGTAAGGTAGGCGACCCCGCAAAACGTCAGGCCATCACCAACCCGACTCGCACTATCTACTCTATCAAGCGTTTCATGGGTGAGAAGTGCGACCAGGTGACCGACGAAATCACGCGTGTCCCCTATAAGGTGGTATGCCAGAATGACCTCCCGAAGATTGACATTGACGGTCGCGACTATACTCCGCAGGAAATCTCAGCCATGATTCTTCAGAAAATGAAGAAGACTGCCGAAGACTTCCTCGGCCAGGAGGTGACTGAGGCTGTAATCACAGTCCCCGCATACTTCAACGACTCTCAGCGTCAGGCCACTAAGGAAGCCGGTGAAATCGCCGGTCTTAAGGTGCGCCGTATCGTCAACGAGCCTACTGCCGCCGCACTCGCTTACGGCCTTGAGAAGTCGCAGAATGAGGAGAAAATCGCAGTATTCGACCTCGGCGGCGGCACTTTCGATATCTCTATCCTCGAACTTGGCGACGGCGTGTTTGAAGTGAAGTCGACCAATGGCGACACTCACCTCGGCGGTGATGACTTCGACAACGTTATCATCGACTATCTGGCAGATGAGTTCCAACGCAACGAAGGCGTCGACCTCCGTATGGACCCGATGGCCATGCAGCGACTGAAAGAGGCTGCCGAAAAAGCCAAAATCGAGCTTTCAAGCTCCACCTCTACCGAAATCAACCTCCCCTACATCACTGCCACTGCATCCGGCCCGAAGCACCTCGTGCTCACCCTGACACGCGCTAAGTTCGAGCAGCTTGCATCGGATCTCATCGATGCCGTGACTGCCCCCTGTACAAAAGCTCTTCAGGACGCAGGTCTCACAGCATCCCAGATTGACGAGGTCATACTCGTAGGTGGCTCGACACGTATACCTGCAATTCAGGAACAAGTGAAGAAAATCTTCGGCAAAGAACCCAACAAGGGTGTCAATCCTGATGAAGTCGTAGCTATCGGCGCTGCTATCCAGGGCGGCGTGCTCAGCGGCGATGTAAAAGATGTGCTACTGCTTGATGTCGTGCCGTTGTCAATCGGTCTGGAGACAATGGGTGGCGTGATGACCCGTCTTATCGAGGCCAACACTACTATCCCGACCCGTAAGAGCCAGGTATTCTCTACTGCAGCCGACAATCAGCCTGAAGTGACAATCCGTGTCCTCCAGGGCGAGCGCCCCATGGCTGCCGACAATAAGCTGCTCGGAGAATTCAATCTCGCAGGTATCGCACCCGCTCCCCGTGGTGTGCCGCAGATTGAGGTGACTTTCGAGGTTGACGCCAACGGCATCCTCAACGTTTCGGCCAAGGATCAGAACACCGGCAAGGAACAGTCTATCCGCATTGAGGCTTCCAGCGGCCTGACCGATGCTGAAATCAACCGTATGCGTGAGGAAGCAAAAGCCAATGAAGCTGCCGACAAGAAAGCCAAAGAGCGTGCCGACAAACTCAACCACGCCGACTCGATGATTTTCCAGACAGAAAAGCAGCTCGCCGAACTCGGCGACAAAATTCCCGCCGACAAGAAGGCTCCCGTAGAGGCTGCGCTCGAGCGTCTGAAAGAAGTTCACAAGAATCAGCTCATCGAGGATATCGACTCTGCCGAGAAAGCTCTCAGCGATGCCCTTCAGGCCGCAGCTCAGGACATCTACGCCGCTCAGCAGGGCGCAGGCGCCGGTGCAGCCAACGCAGCAGGCGCTTCGGCACAGTCTCAGCAGCACAATGAAAAAGACATTGATGATGTAGACTTCGAGGAGGTGAAGTAATCGCACTTATCATCCCCGATAAGTACTTATCAAATTCAAACTATAACAATCGAATAGCGTGTAGCCTGTTTGGCCACACGCTATTTTTTTGGCCGGCTCCAGGTCTGCTCCCCCAATCTTATTTGAATACTGTGGCTTCTGGACATTTGGTTCTGTCGCATAGTCTTCTCTTCACTTGCAGGCCCAAAACTGACCGAACCCCGCGACCCCCGGCATTAACTTTTTTTGCAGGAAGAGGTCGAAGGTAAGGATAGAAATAGGCAATCGAATATTGTTAAAAAAACATAATTGCGGCCAAAAATAACAAAATCAGTCACCCTGCTTGAAGCCAACTTTTACAAAAGTACACGATTTGAACCCGCCACTCGCCGAATTCATCTGATAATCAGTCAATTTGCCCAAATAAGAAAATTTTGCTAATTTTGCAGTATGGATTTCAATGTTGAAGCTACGGCTCCGGGCACCAACGCCCGCGCCGGCATGATTTCTACGGATCACGGCATGGTGCCGACCCCTATTTTTATGCCCGTCGGTACGGTGGGCAGTGTTAAAGGTGTACACTTCCGTGAGCTCCGCGATGATATTGACGCAAAAATCATTCTCGGCAATACATATCACCTCTATCTGCGCCCCGGTCTCGATATCCTGCGACAAGCCGGAGGGCTGCATAAGTTTAATGGCTGGGACCGCCCTATACTTACGGATTCCGGTGGATTTCAGGTATTCTCGCTTTCCGCCAACCGCAAACTCAAGGAAGAGGGGGCATACTTCCGCAGTCATATCGACGGATCGAAACATCTTTTCACACCTGAGGGTGTAGTCGACATAGAACGTATAATCGGAGCCGACATTATGATGGCCCTTGACGAATGTCCGCCGGGCACATCCGACTACGACTATGCCAAGAAATCGCTCGGACTCACAATGCGATGGCTTAAGCGCGGGTGGGACCGATATAAGGCCACTGAGGGGCTATATGGCTACCGACAGGCTTACTTCCCAATCGTTCAGGGATGTGTCTATCCCGACCTACGCCGTGAAGCGGCTAAGGCCGTTGCCGACTTCGGAGCCGATGGCAACGCCATCGGCGGTCTGGCTGTGGGAGAACCTACGGAGAAGATGTATGAGATGATCGAGGTGGTCAACGATATCCTCCCGGCCGACAAGCCACGCTATCTTATGGGTGTCGGCACACCGGCCAACATCCTTGAGGCTATCGACCGTGGAGTGGACATGATGGACTGCGTGATGCCTACCCGCAACGGTCGTAACGGAATGCTGTTCACCCGCAACGGCATTATGAATATGCGCAACAAGAAATGGGCCGATGATTTCTCTCCTCTCGACGAGGGGGGAGCATCATATGTCGATGAGGCATACTCAAAAGCTTATGTGCGCCATCTGTTCGTGAGCAACGAACTGCTGGCCATGCAGATAGCATCGATCCACAATCTGGCGTTTTATCTCTGGCTCGTCGGAGAGGCACGCCGGCATATCATTGCCGGTGATTTCGCTGTCTGGAAGCCGGCGATGGTCGAAGCCGTCACACGCCGACTCTGACGCACTCCTCTCTCTGACCCGATTCCACACGCCAACCACCTTCAGGATATGCGCAAGAAGTCTATAATCGACATTCCACCGATGTTTCTGTCCCCCTTCCGGCTCATGAAGGGGGCCTGGCGGCGTGTATGGAGGTTTACAATTCTTGACCGCTATATACTGCGGCAGTTCCTGGGCACATACTTCATGGCCACGATTCTGTTTCTGGCCGTGATCGCGATGTTTGACGTCACTGAGAAACTCGATGCTTTCCTTACAGCTCCCCTCAACGAAACGCTCTTCGACTATTTCGCCTCATTCCTGCCGTATTTCGCCAATCAGCTGTCGCCTCTGTTTGTCTTTATTTCGGTGATTTTCTTCACCTCAAAACTCGCCGGCAACTCTGAAATCATAGCGATTCTGGCCAGTGGCGTAAGCTATCGACGGCTATTGCGCCCCTACATGATAGGGGCGGCGGTGCTGGCAGCTCTGACTTTCGCTCTGAGCAACTACATCATACCTCCCACCAACACCGCGCGAATAGCATACACCAACAAGTACGTACGCAACAAGAGCGTCGAGTCGGGATCCAACATACAGCTTATGGCATCTCCGGGAAATGTGGTGTACATCAATCGGTTTGAAAACGCCAACAAGACAGCCTACCGATTCTCGATGGACCGCTTCGATGACAAGACTATCCGTTCCCGCCTTACGGCACGTCTGGCCCACTACGATTCCACCCGACAATATCACTGGCGTCTGACCGACTATATGATACGCAATTTCGACGGAATGAAGGAGACTGTGACCACTGGCTCAAGTCTGGACAGTGTGATCCCTATCGAACCGAAAGACTTCCTAATAGCGGCCAACGATCAGGAGACACTCACCACCCCCCGGCTTAATGACTATATCGAAAAACAGCGTATGCGCGGTGTGGCAAATATCAAGGCTTTCGAAATAGAACGCGAAAAGCGATATGCCGCCACTGCCGCCGCATTTATACTCACCCTTATCGGTATGTCGCTCAGCTCTCGTAAGGTCAAAGGGGGGATGGGAATCAACATTGGCATCGGCCTCGCACTGAGTTTCAGCTACATTCTATTCTCTACCGTCACCAGTTCGCTGGCCATCAACGGCCTGACATCTCCTTTTGTGGCTATGGAGATTCCCAATGTGGTGTATCTTGCAATCGGCATCTATCTCTTCAAGAGGGCTGCACGATGACCACTGCCATCTCCGTCACTCACAACATGAATCTCAACTTTTCCTCCATATGAAGAAGAAACCCAATCCGATTATCAACAATAACTTCGCCGCACGCCACCCGGTAATCATAAATCTGACAATCATACTCGCCGTGGCTGCATTAGGCATCTGGATTGTATATTTCTCAATCGCACTCTTCACTCGCCACGGCCAGACCGACAAGGTGCCGGGGGTGGAGAACATGACCTACACGCAGGCCATCGAAGTGCTGCACGATCATGGGTTCAAAGTCGACATCCGCGACTCCCTGTATAAGGACGATGTGAAGCCCGGATTCGTAATCGAACAGTTTCCTAAAGCCAATTCGGTCGTAAAACCCGGACGCAAGATTTTTCTTTATATCAATGCCGTGCATCCGAAGGAAGTGGTGATTGATGATGACAATCATCCCCTCGAAGACGCCCTGCGCAGCTTCTCCTACCGCTCGGCATTGGCCAAACTCCAGGAGTTGGGGTTCAAGAACATCAAGGTGGTGCGTGTGCTGGGCGACAATGAGTGTGTAGCCAAAATCACCGCCAACGGCTCTACGGTCAAGAAGATGCAGAAGGTGCCGGTTAATGCCAGAATAGTGATGCAGGTCTATGACGGGCGTCTCGCCGAAATCACCGACTCGCTGATGGGCGAAGAGGTGTTGGCCAACATTCGCTCAGGCACCTACGACGGCGGATATGACGCCGACTATGACAATGATGGCGGACAGGACTATACTGCTCCGGCCGCCTCTTCTTCCTCCGCCTCCGAATCTGCCCCCTCTTCATCCCAGTCATCATCGGCAGGAGGGGAAGCGGAAGAGAATATCGAGTTCTTCTGATTGGATGTCAAGTGTCTGTTTTTAACGATGAACGATAATTCCACACCCGGCCCCGAAGAGGAGCCGCAGCAGCGCCTCGGCCTGCAGGATTTTTCAACCCGGCCTGATGCCGACACGATGTCGGCATCTGAAGCCGATGAGTCTTACAGTCTTCTGACTGATGATGACTTCGATTCCGATTCGATTGCCGGCGACGGCGATGAACCGGCAGAACCTCTATTCGTCACAGCCGACGGCAAGGAGATGTTTGAACATTTCCGTTTCGTGGCCGACAAAGGGCAGAAGATGCTGCGCGTCGACAAGTTTCTTGTGGCACGCATGGAGAAAACCTCGCGCAACCGCATTCAGCAGGCCGCCGATGCCGACTGCATTGTGGTCAACGGCCGCCCCGTTAAGTCCTCATATAAGGTGAAGGCCGGCGATGTGGTGAGCATCGTAATGGACCGCCCCAGGTACGAGCTTGAAATCATTCCCGAAGACATACCGCTGGATATTGTATACGAAGACGCCGCCCTGCTTGTGGTCAATAAGCCTGCCGGACTTGTGGTACATCCCGGCCACGGTAATTATTCAGGCACTTTGGTCAACGCTTTGGCCTGGCACTTCAAGGACAATCCTGACTATGATGTGTCTGATCCCCGACTCGGACTTGTGCACCGCATCGACAAGGATACGAGCGGACTGCTCGTTGTGGCAAAGACTCCGGAGGCAAAGACTCATCTCGGCCTGCAATTCTTCCACAAGACGACTCATCGCGAATACCGGGCGCTCGTATGGGGTGCATTCCCTGAAAAAAGCGGCACTATAACAGGAAACATCGCCCGCAATCCGCGCAATAAACTCCAGATGGCCGTATTCGATAACCCCGAAATAGGCAAACACGCCGTCACCCACTTTGAAGTGCTTGAGGATTTCGGCTACGTAAGTCTGGTGAAATGTGTGCTTGAGACCGGACGCACGCACCAGATTCGAGTGCACATGCAGCATACGGGGCACCCCCTCTTCAACGACGCCCGCTACGGCGGCGACCGTATTCTGAAAGGCACTACATTCGCCAAGTACCGGCAGTTTATCGACAATTGCTTCGCCACATGCCCGCGCCAGGCTCTTCATGCCAAGACTCTGGGATTCGTGCACCCCGTCACCGGCCAACAGATGGACTTCGACTCTCCGCTACCGGCCGACATGACTGAACTGATTGAAAAATGGCGCGGCTACACATCATCGACATCATGAATGACGGCGATGCTTAACAATTATTTACAGTTTTTCACCCCATCTTAAATTGCACATAGTCTATTGCCCGCACAAAAATGTTATATTTGCAGGGTAATGGGCTTCTGCCACTTTTCCTATTCTTGAAGAGTGGCTCTGTTACCTCGAAATTGTTTAGTTTATCATGACTCCCGACATAGATTTCTCAGATATCGCTCCGCTCGACGACTCTGTATTTCACGATACTATGGCCCGTCTCGTGAAGGAACCCGGATTCCTTCACGCCGTGAAGTATACCATGCCCCCCGAAGACACTCCGGCTCTGATCGACGACCTTCTGAAAATCAACAATAAATATGATTTCCAGCATCAGGTGATGTTCCCTTTTCTGGAAATGCTCGCAAAGACCACCACTTCCGGCATCTCCTTAGGGGGAATAAAGCATCTGAACCAGGCGATGAACTACACTTTCATCACCAATCACCGCGACATCGTGCTTGATGCCTCATTTCTAAATCTGGCGTTCCTGCGCCGCGACCTGCCCACTTCGGAGGTGGCCATCGGCGACAATCTTTTGATTTTCCCTTGGATCAGCGATCTTGTGCGACTTAACAAGAGCTTTATCGTGAAGCGCAACACGGGGCTGCGTGAAGGACTCCTCGCGGCTAAAAAGCTCTCGGCTTATATACATCATTGCCTGCTGGAGAAAAAGGAGTCGGTATGGATTGCACAACGTGAGGGGCGCGCCAAGGACTCTTCCGACCACACCCAGGAATCTCTGGTCAAGATGCTTGCCCTGGCCGGACAGGGAACATTCATGGAGCGTTTAAAGGAAATCAACCTCATGCCTGTGGCCATAAGCTATGAGTATGACCCCAACGACTACCTGAAGGCCCGGGAGTTCCTGATGCGCCGAAGAAATCCGGATTTCCGGAAGTCGCAGCGCGACGACCTCTTCTCTATGGAGACCGGACTGCTGCAATTCAAAGGGAAGGTGCACTTCCAGCTCACTCCGCGCATCAACTCTAAACTCGACCAGATCGGTAATTTCAAGGATATCAATACTGCGGCCAAATATGTGGTAAAAATAATCGACCAGGCCATCCACCGCAGCTACATGATATTCCGCATCAATTACATAGCGTTCGACCTCCTGCACGACACCGACCGTTTCAGCGCCTGCTACACTCCGGAACGCAAATCAGAAGTGCTTGATTATTTCAACTCACAGCTCGACAAGGTTGACCTCTCCGACATCACGCCGGAAGAACGGGACTATATGATGACAATGATGCTCACCATGTATGCCAATCCCCTTAAAAACAAGCTCCGCACTATTCTCGGCGGAATCGAGTGAACCTGATTCCACCTCTGCACTGGAGGCCGGGAACGGCACCCCCGTCACAATCCTCTTATTCCGGACTGCCGCGATTACGGAAGTGCCGGGCGGCAGTCTGCATATCCCCCTCTTCTCGCTTTTCGCAATGCCACGGTGCGTCCGGCGCCGCGGCTTCCTGTAGAGCACTCTCTCCTTTATCCTGACTTCTTAACCAGTAGAAAATTATGCGAATACCTTTGCTTATGGCTCTGTCGCTCTGCATCCTCTCCATAGCGACCGACATTTATATCTACTTCGATCTGAGGCGCAACTTCCCACGCCGCCCGATTGTAGCCCTTACTTACGGTATTTTTGCCGTAATATGCTGGATATTTATCGCAGTCTGCATGCTTATGCCCCGCCGTGACTCCGACTCCGGAATTCTCTTTCAGATGTGGGGCATCTACAGTTATCTGTCTATTCTGATACCCAAAACGCTGTTCTGCCTATTCTCGCTGATAGGACAGATACCCGGGTTATGGAAATCAAAAGGAGTGAGACTCGGCTTGTTTGCCGGACTCCCGGTGGCCTGCCTGGTATTCATATCAATGTGGTGGGGAGCCGCCGTGACTCGCCGCCAGATCGAGGTGGTGGATGTGGATGTGGATGTGGTCAGTCCACGTGTCCCCGACGCTTTCGACGGATATCGGATTGCTCAGATTTCCGACCTGCATACAGGCACATGGGGCGACGACACCTCCTTTATACAGACTCTCGTTGACTCTGTGAATGCCCTGAAACCGGATGTGATTTTCTTTACCGGCGATATCGTCAACCGCCAGTCGAGCGAGCTCGCGCCATTCCTCCGCACTCTGTCGCGGCTTGAGGCCCCCGACGGCGTATATTCCATACTCGGCAATCATGACTACGGCGACTATGTCGACTGGCCGTCGGAGGCCGACAAACGTGAGAATCTGCAATTGCTCAAAAACTGGGAACGACAGATTGGCTGGCATATGCTCAATAATGAGCGGACTCAATTGATACGCGGGAATGACACCATTCAGCTTATCGGAGTGGAAAACTGGGGTGAACCCCCATTTTACCAGTATGGCCATCTTATCGACGCCTATCCTCTTAGCCGCGACAGTGTCTACAACCTCAACGACAACCGCTTCAAGATTCTCCTGACCCACAATCCAGAGCACTGGCGTCGGGAGGTGACAAGGATCAGCAACATCGACCTCTCTCTTGCAGGTCACACTCACGCCATGCAGACCGTCTTCAGACTTGGCCCATGGAAATGGAGTCCGTCGGCACTGCGCTACGAACAATGGGGAGGTCTCTATGAAAAGCAGAATCCTGATGGTGAGACATTGAAGATTTACGTCAATATCGGAGCCGGCGAGGTCGGAATGCCGTTCAGAATCGGCGCCACACCCGAAATCACAATTCTGACACTCCGCAAGAAGGAAATTTAAAGATTTGAGGAGATTCCCTTTAATTTGCTATCGGTTAAATTTCAGCACTTACCTATCGGTTAAATTTTAGCACTTACCTATGCTTCGACAAGTATGCAAATACAGAAATCACCACCGATAAATAAATACGGAAGAGTGTGTTTATCACAAACACACTCTTCCTCTTTTCAAATCACTACTCTTTCTATCTATCTTCAGAATTCTCAAATTTACTCAATTCCTTACCTCGTTGTCCATCCTGTGAATATTTCCCTGCCTTATCCGCCGGGTACGTTCCTCGATTTCAACTATCCCCGGATTTCCCGACCCCACTACCCTCTTCATTTGCAGATTCCGCATCAAATCTACATCTGTAAGATTCTCCCCGCCCCCCTTTCCACTTTATATCTAACCCAGATACAACTCCCATGATACATTGCTTCATCGGACTCGGCAGCAACGACGGCGACCGCGAGGCGCACCTGCGTCATGCCATTGATTTCCTATCTGAGATATGCGCTGCAGCCTATTGCAGCACACCCTATGAAACGGCGGCCATATCCTCATCCCCCTCGGCACATAAACCGCATTATCTGAATGCAGTGGTCAGCATCGACTTCGATGGCGACTTGCCGACTCTCCAGACTATGCTTAAGGCCGGTGAGGTGATGGCCGGGCGCAATGCCGAAGCCAGAAAGCGCGGACGAGTGCCAATCGATATGGATGTCGTGATTGCCGACGGCGAGGTGATTCGCCCCGGCGACTATTCGCGCTATTACTTTCGTCAGGGGTATGAAGAGCTGCTATCCACTCTTGGATGCTCATGAACACTGACAAATCGCCGCGCCGCCGGCCGTCACGTCACATCTAATTAACCTATGTAAGTCCGCTTCTTTTTTGTTGCCCCGGCTTACGATTTTTTCGCAATCTTCACAGCCGCGCCCCCGCCGGATGCCAGATTAAGACGCAGACGCGTCCTGGAGTCGGCTTTAAGCATGCGGATGCGGTAAGACTGCGGATTATCCTTCCAGTCGGCATCCGGGGCATCTTCATATATGGTCACCTCGTATTTCTCGCCCTTCGGCAGGAAGTCGAGAGTCACTACGGCTGTGCGCGGAGTCTCGTCGGTGATGGCTCCCAGATACCAGTCGTCGGAATTCTTGTCCTGTCGGGCCACGGTGATATAACGGGCCGGTTCAGCCTCAAGATAGCGGGTATCCTTCCAGTCTACCGGCACATCCTCAATAAATTTGAACGCATCAGGGAATCGCTCATAATTCTGAGGCAGGTCGCAGGCCATCTGCATCGGAGAGGGCATCGTGAGGTAAAGTGCCAGCTGACGCGCAAGTGTGGTCATGGCCTGTCCCGTCTTCCCTTCGCCATAGGTGCTGAGACGCGTTTCGAAGAGTCCGGGAGTATAGTCCATCGGGCCACCTTTGAGACGCGTAAAGGGAAGTATGCAGGTATGACTCGGCGGATTGCCTCCCATTGACTCAAACTCACCGCCGCGTGCCGACTCCTGTGCGAGCCAGTTGGGATAAGTGCGGCAGATTCCGGTGGGGCGGGGAGCCTCGTGGCTGTCAACCATGATACGGTATTCTGCCGCCTTGTCAATCACATAGTTGGCATGGTCTACCATCCACTGTGACGTATGATGCTCAGAGCGCGGTATGATGGCGCCCACATAGCCTGTCTTGACAGCATCATAATTGTTTTCTTTCATAAAGGTGAAAGCGCGGTCGAGCTGCCGTTCATAGTCTACGGCATTGGCGGCCGTCTCATGGTGCATGATAAGTTTAACACCTTTCTCAGCCGCATAATCGCGGAGTAACTCTACATCGAAATCCGGATATGCCTTGTCGAAGAGGAACTGACGGTTCTTGCGATAGCTGCACCAGTCCTCCCACCCTTCGTTCCATCCTTCGACGAGCACACCGTTTATCCCGTGGGCCGATGCGAAGTCGATGTATCGTTTTACGTTCTCTGTGTTGGCCGGATGGCGCCCGTTGCTCGGCAGGGCCGAATAGTCGGTAACACCCGGTTTGGCCCTGTAATCATCTGAATAGGCCCAGGTCTTCTGCCGTCCGGTAAACATTTCCCACCATACACCCACAAATTTCATGGGCCGGATCCAGCTCGTATCCTCAATCCTGCATGGTTCGTTGAGATTTAGCACGAGCTGCGACGCCAGTATGTCGCGTGCGTCGTCGCTTACGATCAGCGTACGCCACGGGGTGTTGAACGGGAGCTGCAGATAAGCGCTCACGCCGAGACGGTCGGGCACAAGATGCGCTTTCATCTTATTGCGCTCCGGGTCCACGTCAAGCAGCATGGCGGGATAACCCACCAGAGCGGCTTCATGCACATTCACATACACCGGGTCGGCGCTCTTAAGCAGCATCGGCGTCTGTATGGTGTTGCCTCCGGTGCGCTGCGCCTCTGAGTGGCGGCCATAGCCGGCCAATGCCCCGGGCAGACCTGAGAATGTGGTCTCGGCCCATAGGTATTCATCGGTATCATAGTCACCGGGGATACACCACATAGTATGGTCAGCCGTAAAGCTGAATTCGGTGCTTTCGTCACGCAGTGTGAGATAGTTGGCATTATCCTGAAGCGGAAGCTCATAACGGAATCCGAGGCCATCGTCAAACACACGGAAACGCAGCGTCATATGACGTTCGGGCACACCGCCGCTCAGACTGACGGAGAGTTCGTTGTATTTGTCGCGCACTTCGGCATATTCGCCCCATACGGGTGTCCATGTCTGATCCACGCTGCCTGTCTCGCATCCGGTAATGCGGAATCCTCCGGTGAAGTCCATCTCATCGGCTGTAAGCCCGAGACGACTCTGCGCCACCAATGGTTTCCCTTTATACGACAGTGAATACACCGGTTGCCCGTTGCCGTCGACATCCACCGTCAGGCGCAACGCCCCCGACGGCGAACTCTGCTCGGCAGCCATCGCTCCTGAGGCCGTGGCAATCAATATTGCAGATAATATTCCTTTTTTCATATCTGTTGTCTATATATCTTTGATGTGTGAAGGCTTCCGGGTGTCACGTCCTGGCGGGCACCCGCAATACGCTATCGATTACAACGATTAAGTTAGTGCTCAGATTTTACAATAGTTCGGTAAAAACAGTGTATCTATTTGAAGGCCAATGAGTTGCAGAAATAGTCCAAATCCAATACAACGCATTGGATATCAGGTTATTACAAACTTTTCATCACAGAAATTACCGAACTATTGTCAAGATTGAACACTTGCTTTTAAAAGATGTCCGCCCGGCGGCTCGGATTGACAGCAACCCGGCGAATTAAGATACATGCCAAATGATGTCAACAGGATTGCCGCGGCACAGTCCATACGGACAATCCGTTGGCAAAAATAATCATTAAAACAAATACGAAGATTAACTGATTATATGTTTTTTACAAGAGTTCGATTTTTTTAAACCTACAAATCGCCCCCCTCTCCTCACCTATTCCACCCCGGCTCTGCCCCGATGCCACATAATCATCCCCCCATTCCACCAAGACAATGAAAAAAACGGGGAAAATCACAAGGTTTTTCCGATTTTTTTTACTAACTTTGCCAACTCAAAGCGCTTTGTGAATAATGAGAAGATTTTTCCCCATAATTATAGGTTCACTCCTGCTTCTGGCAGGAGGATGCGGCGAGTACTCTAAAGTACTCAAAAGCCACGATGCCGACTACAAGTACGATTACGCCAAACGTGCCTACGACCAGGGGAAGTACATGCAGGCCATCACCATACTGACCGATGTGATTCAGCCGCTCAAAGGCGGCCCCAAAGGTGAGGAAGCCCTCTATCTGCTCGGCAAGTCTTACTACGACACCAAGGATTACCTCAACTCCGGTGTCTACTTCAAGACATACTATACCCGCTATCCCAAAGGGAAATATGCCGAAGACGCCCGCTTCTATTCCGGCTATGGCTACTATCTTGACTCCCCCGACCCTCAGCTCGACCAAAGCAGCACACGCAAGGCTATCGAGGAGCTGCAGAGCTTTCTCGACTATTATCCGAGGTCGGACAAAGTGACTCTCGCCCAGAATGCGATATTCGAGATGCAGGATAAGCTCACCATGAAGGAGCTGCAGAATGCCCAGCTTTACTACAATCTCGGCAACTTCCTGGGCAACAACTACCGCGCATCAATCATCGTGTGCGAAAACGCGATCAAGAACTATCCCTATTCCAAGTACCGCGAGGATTTCGAGCTGCTTATGCTTAAGGCCAAGTATCAGGAAGCAAAGAATTCCGTACCGGAAAAGAAAGAAGAACGTTTTCGCGACGTAATCGATGAATATTACTCTTTCTCCAATAATTTCCCGGAATCCCCTAATCTTAAAGAGGCCGAAAATATCTACAGTGTGGCTCGCCGACACGTGAAAGAGTAAACAAACAAATCATACCCGAAATTTCCTAATTATTGCACATAAGATATGGATTACAAGAAGACTAATGCTCCGCTCACTACAGTGACACGCGACATGATCGCTATGGCTGAACAGACCGGAAACGTCTACGAAACTGTCTGCATTATCGGTAAACGCGCCAACCAGATCAGTGCGGATCTTAAAAAGGAACTTGAGAAGAAGCTTCAGGAGTTCGCCTCTACCGACAATAATGAAGAGGTGTCGGAGAACCGTGAGCAGATCGAAATCTCCCGTTTCTATGAGAAGCTCCCCAAGCCGACCCTCATCGCTACGCAGGAATATATCGAGCATAAGCTCTATTTCTCTAATCCACTGAAGGAAAAGGATCATCTTAATGACTGATTCCCTATTCTCTCCGTAGCTACGACCTCTCTTATTCTCCAACTTTTTTGCGATTCGGCTCACACCTGTCTCAGGATGTAGCCGAATCGCTTGAGTTTAGATAATGACTATCCACATTTTCAATCCGGAGCATGATTATGCTCTGGCCGCTTTCTCCCCTTTCTATACTCCCCCGGCTGAGGTGATGGACCTCAGGCGGGCAATGGCTCTCTATCCATTGAAGTATGCTCAGGCCGGTGATGCGATTCTGCTGCTTGACGATCCCCACTCTCCGATTACACCACAATGCGGAATCTCTATTATCACAACTGCCGATCTGGCCGAATTTACTGCAGCTCACCCCGATGCCGAATTCCAGCCATGGGGATGGAATCCAATGATACGCCATACGCTGCTTGTATCCGGTGTCCCGGAGAAAATGCTGCCTTCGGAGAAATGGCTGAAGATGCTCGCAGGCCTGTCGCACCGTCGCTCTACTATTGAGTTCAACCGCTCGCTAAATAATCTGCTGAATGAATACAATCCTCCCGCTCCACTCCCTTTGGAGTTTAAATCTGTCGAGGAGGCACTGCGCTGGGAGAAGAAGAATCACCCTGTCTTCTTCAAAGCGCCGTGGAGCAGCAGCGGTCGCGGCATACTATTTACTGACGGACTCGATGCCGAACGCCATATACGCCCTTGGCTGCGTGGCATAATACGACGCCAGGGAAGCGTCATGGGCGAATTTGCCGCCGATAAGGCTATCGATTTCGCCACCGAATGGCGCATCTCTACCGAAGCCCCCTATGTGGAGTATCTTGGTGTGTCTGTGTTCGAAGCATCACGGAGAGGAAAATATCATCGCAATATCCGAGCCTCTCAGAAGAAGCTCATGGAGATTATCCGACAGAAAGCTCCGGCATTCGGCCCCCATTTTATTGAGAGGATAAAAGAGGGGGTCAGCCGTCTTCTCGCAGCTCATCTCCACTCAATGCCGGATGGGATTCAATCAGCATCGGATATGTACTCCGGTTATCTGGGAATCGACATGATAGGATGCGCCGACGGCTCGATACGCCCTTGCGTCGAACTGAATTTCCGCCGCACAATGGGGATTCCTCCGGCAAGTATCTGCATTATCGGCACAGGCAACGTAGGCTCTCACCTTTACAAGGCGCTCTCCGACACCCCATATTCTTCCGACACTTCTCCCGCCTCACCCGGACTGCGCGTGATTCAGGCTTCGGGGCATGCCGATACATTCCCGGATGCTGAGATATATCTGATATGTGTCAAGGACAGGGCTGTGGCAGATGTGGCCCGGCGTATTTCCGCGCCCGACGGAGCCGTAGTGGCTCACACGGCCGGAGCTGTGCCTCTCGCCACGCTTCGCGAGGCATTAGGCAATCAGAATGTAGGGTGCGGAGTATTCTACCCCCTGCAGACATTCTCGAAAGATACAGAAATGAGTTATCGCGACATTCCGATTCTTATCGAAGCATCCGATCCGGACTCGCTCGATACCCTGCGCCGGATCGGCAATAGCATAGCTGATTACGTGACTGAAGCAGATTCCGCACAGCGCGCCAAATACCATGTGGCGGCTGCAATGACCTGCAATTTCTTCAATCATCTATGCACACTTGCCGACGACTATCTGCGAAGCGAAAATCTCGATCTGCACCTGCTCTTACCGCTGCTCCGGCAGACTGTCGGCAAACTCGCGCACACCCCTCCCGCTGTGGCTCAGACCGGACCGGCCGTGCGCGGTGACGCCTCTGTAATCGAGTCGCATATAGAAAGGCTTTCAGCATTCCCCGACACGGCCCGACTTTACCGCATACTGTCTGATTCGATCACCGCCTATCATCATATGCGTGACGCTGACCGGACACCCGGTCCGGTCGGTCATCTCCCCTCCCCCTCCATTTCCAACAAATCATAATCATCCCGACTTGCCTGCTATGAGTAAACTTGCAGAAAATCCCACAGCCATCAAGGCTTTCGCTTTCGATGTCGACGGAGTGTTATCCGCCACGACACTGCGCATCGGCGATGACGGCCAACCTGTGCGCACCACCAATCTACGCGACGGACTGGCTCTGCGCGCGGCCCTCAGGGGCGGCATGCGGATATGCATCATCACAGGAGGCACGACGGAGGCCGTCGTGCGGCGCTACAATCTACTCGGAATTTCCGACGTCTTCTCCGGCATAACCTGCAAGCTGCCAGTGTTCCGCCAATGGATTTCCGACAACGGCCTCTTGCCTGAAGAGGTGGCATATATGGGCGATGATGTGCCTGACCTGCAGTGTCTCCGCGAAGCCGGACTTGCCGCCGCTCCCTACGATGCCGCTCCTGAAGTGCTTGCCACTGCCTCTTTCATATCCAGATATTCAGGAGGCTACGGTTGTGTGCGCGACCTGATTGAGAGTGTCTTACGCGCACAAGGGCGCTGGGATGATGTCTGCCGCCACTTTGAGTTATGACATCTGTCGCGCATCATTGCCCGACTACATTCCTCGGCAATTACCGCCAGACATAATCAGTCGCCCCCCCTGCGGTGACCATGCTTCAATTTGCGGGAACCATCCCGGAGACTCTCTTTAAATCACGATTCAACCATGCTTAAAAATCTCGAAAACTACAAAATTCTGCTCGGCAGCAAATCACCGCGCCGCCGCGAACTGCTGCAATTACTGCGGATACCATTTACAGTGGTCAATATCCATAATGTGGAAGAGACCTGGCCGGAGGGGATGCCCGCCTGCGAAGTGCCTCAATATCTGTCGGGAATCAAAGCCGACGCCTATCTGGCGCATCTGCACGACAATGAATTGATTATCACGGCCGATACGCTCGTGATACTCGGCGAACGCATATTCGGAAAGCCAGGTTCGGCCGACGAGGCCATGGAGATGCTCTCGGCTCTGAGCGGGAAGACCCATCAGGTCATAACAGGCGTAACAATTGCCAGTCACCGTATGCGCGACTCTTTCACGGCTGTGACTGATGTGAGATTCTGCAATCTCTCAGAGGATGAAATCAGATATTATGTGGATAGTTTCGCGCCTTTCGACAAGGCCGGGGCCTATGGAATACAGGAATGGATCGGAGGTGTGGCCGTAGAGGAAATCAATGGCAGTTTCTATAATGTAATGGGACTTCCTATCCATCGGCTCTACCGTCAGCTTAAGAATTTCTGATACCTGCGGATACGGCAATCGCACTGCGGTCTAAAAAAATCCCGGGGAATCTGTCACAGACTCCCCGGGATACGTGATCTAATAATATGTTTAACCTCAATAATCCTTATGCTTCAGGTGCGCCGGCGATAGAAGCTGACGCTGTCGCTGCCGGTGTGGCGGCAGGATACACCTGCGGAGCCTCTACCCGGAATTTTGCCTCCCAGCCAAGTGCGGAGGCTCCGAGTACGGCGGCATCGCTCTCCTTCAGTTCGGAAAGAATGATTTTTGTCTTTCCACGGAATATCGGGAATAGCGACTTCTCAAACGATTCTCGCAACGGCTTGAGCAGAAGATCGCCGCTCTTGGCCAGTCCGCCGAAAAGCACTATTGCCTGGGGGCTGGAGAATGCCACCATGTCGGCGAAAGCCTCTCCAAGCAGCTTGCCTGTGAATTCGAAAATCTCTTTGCCAAGTTTGTCGCCTGCCACAGCTGCATCGTATACGTCTTTCGATGTGATATCCTCTATATTGAGATTGCGGAGCGTAGAGGGGTCCGAACGAAGTTCGAGGAATTCGCGCGCTGTGCGGGCCACACCCGTGGCCGAGCAATATGCCTCCAGACATCCTGTCCGTCCGCAACCGCATACTCGCCCGTTGTTGCGCTTCATTATCACATGGCCAAGTTCGCCGGCAAAGCCATCATGGCCATAGACAAGCTGACCGTTCACCACTATGCCTGAACCTACTCCGGTGCCAAGCGTAATCATGATGAAATCCTTCATGCCGCGCGCCGCGCCGTAGGTCATCTCGCCCAGTGCCGCTGCATTGGCATCATTGGTCACTGCCACCGGGATGCCGTTGAATGCCATGCTTATCTTCTCCGCAAGAGGAAGAATACCGTTACCCCACGGAAGGTTCGGGGCATTCTGTATCTCGCCTGTATAATAGTTAGCGTTGGGTGCGCCTATCCCGATGCCCTGGATTTCATTCTCAACGTCATTGGATTTCAGCAGCCGCACCACCTCCGTGTGAAGCTCTGCTATATAATCATCAAAGTTGGTGTGCTTGCGAGTCTTGATTGAATCACTGGCCACCACATGACCGCGGGCATCCACGATGCCGAACACTGTATTTGTACCACCGATATCAATACCGAGTACGTAAGGTTTACTCATGGTTATTGTAAGCTTTTTATCTGATAATTAGTAACTTGTCTGATTTTAAGGCTAACCGTAAAGGATCTGTGGCAACTATGCTCCTGCCACACGCCGCCACGTCATACCTCTATTCTGGATGTAACCGATTGCAAATTTAAAAATTTTTTCCGTAACTCCGGCATTTTTTGCTATCTTTTTCGATTCCGGAATGTTATAATTCATGAAAAGCTATTTTCGCGGCTTTACACGGTCTTGTCGACGACGGGGCCGACAATGCCGCCGCGATTAAGTAAGTGTTTAATTTGAACACTTACTTAAAAACTACTTTAATTCAGCTCTCGCTCAGGCAAGTCGCTTGGATTTTTTTCTAAAACTTTAAATGTCGCGGGATTTGTCTTTTAAATCTCCATTTAAAAAGTTTAGGCGGCTTCAGGTTTTTTATACTCACTTTATAACGTTTATGGATATCAAAATGCACTTTGACCACTTCAACATCAATGTGACGGACCTCGATGCCTCTCTGGCTTTCTACAAGGAAAATCTCGGCCTCAATGAGGTCGGGGAGAAACGCGCTCCCGATGGATCGTTCATCCTGAAGTATCTGTCATCGCCGGGAAATGACTTCCGTCTCGAACTCACATGGCTCCGCGACCATGAAGGTCCCTACGAACTGGGGGAAAATGAGTCGCATCTCGCACTCCGATATGACGGAAATTATGATGAAATTCGTGAGTTTCATCGCAAAAACGGCGTCATCTGCTTCGAAAATCCCTCTATGGGCATATATTTCATCCATGACCCTGATGATTATTGGATTGAAATACTGCCCTACCGTTGATTCAGCACTCCCCCCCCGGATTTGACAGATTAATCTGACAGATTAATTAATGCCGGGTTAAACCCGCCGCACATCCGGATTGTTAAATCTACGAATGGGAGAGAATCTGATCAGGGATGCCCATGATTCCAGGCATCTTTCCGCCCCCCCGTCGAGGAAGAAGTGGGGCGACTCCATCACTCTCCCGGGCTTGACTGATTGAATCATCAAATACCACATATATATTATGAATTTTAATAATTTCACAATCAAATCACAGGAGATAGTGCAGAAGGCTATTGATCTGACCCGCCAGGCGGGACAGCAGCAGATTGAGCCGGTACATATCCTGAAAGCCATGATTTCTGAAAGTGAGACGATTCTGAATTTCATCTTTCAGAAACTGGGTGTGCCTATGCCCACAGTGGTCCAGGGTGTGGAGTCTGCCATAGCCTCGCTCCCGAAGGTGAGCGGAGGCGATGTGTTTCTGAGCCGCGAAGCCAACGATGCGATGCAGAAAGCTGTGGATTATTCCAAGTCCATGGGCGACGAGTATGTATCGGTCGAGGCTATGCTGATGGGAATACTCCGAACTAAATGCCGTGCATCCCAGCTCCTGAAGGATGCCGGAGTGACTGAAAAGGGGCTTGAGGCCGCTATCGCCGAACTGAGAAAGGGTAATAAGGTCAAAGACCAGAGTGCCGAAGAGTCTTATCAGGCTCTCTCCAAGTACGCCATCAATCTCAATGACCGCGCACGCTCCGGCAAACTCGACCCCGTAATCGGACGCGACGAGGAGATTCGCCGTGTGCTTCAGATTCTTTCACGCCGATCCAAAAACAACCCTATGCTCGTAGGCGAACCCGGCACCGGCAAAACGGCTATCGCCGAGGGACTTGCCCACCGTATCGTGCGCGGGGATGTGCCGGAGAATCTTAAATCGAAACAGATTTATTCTCTCGATATGGGCGCTCTCGTGGCAGGTGCGAAGTATAAAGGTGAGTTTGAGGAGCGACTGAAGGCTATCGTCAATGAGGTCACTCAAAGCGACGGCGAGATTATCCTCTTCATTGACGAAATCCACACTCTCGTGGGTGCCGGAAAGGGTGAAGGGGCTATGGATGCCGCCAATATACTGAAACCGGCTCTGGCTCGCGGAGAGCTTCGCTCTATCGGAGCCACGACACTCGATGAGTATCAGAAATATTTTGAAAAGGATAAGGCCCTCGAACGCCGATTCCAGAAGGTGATGGTCGACGAGCCGGATGAAATGTCGGCAATCTCGATTCTGCGTGGTCTGAAGGAACGCTATGAAAACCACCATAAGGTGCGCATCATGGATGAAGCAATCATAGCCGCCGTGCAATTGAGCGTGCGTTATATCACCGACCGCTTTCTCCCCGACAAGGCTATTGACCTGATTGACGAGGCTGCATCCAAACTGCGTCTTGAGATGGACTCCATGCCCCAGGCTCTCGATGAGGCCACTCGAAAGATAATGCAGCTTGAAATCGAGCGTGAGGCCCTGAAGCGTGAAGGAAACGATTATAAGCTCAAAGAAATCGATGCCGAATTGGCCAATCTCCGCGATACCGAAAAATCACTTAAGGCGAAATGGCAGGCTGAGAAGACTGAAATCAACCGGATTCAGCAGAATAAGGTAGATATCGAGCAACTCAAACTTGAGGCCGAACGCGCCGAACGTGAAGGCGATTATGCAAAGGTGGCCGAGATACGCTATTCTTCCATCAAGCGGAAGGAAGATGAAAATGTGGAGATTCAGGCCCGTCTGAAGCAGCTTCAGGGGGAAGGCGCCATGATCAAGGAGGAGGTGGATGCCGAGGATATCGCTGAAATCGTAAGCCGATGGACCGGAATCCCTGTCAAGAAGATGGCCCAGAGCGAGAAGGAGAAACTGCTTCATCTCGAAGAGGAGCTGCATAAACGCGTCGTAGGCCAGGATGACGCCATTCGGGCCGTCAGCGATGCCGTGCGCAGATCGAGGGCCGGTCTCAATGACCCGCGACGCCCTATCGGCTCATTCATTTTCCTCGGCACGACAGGTGTCGGCAAGACCGAACTGGCCAAGGCGCTGGCTGAATATCTATTCGATGATGAAGACATGATGACACGTATCGACATGTCGGAATATATGGAGAAGCATTCCGTAAGCCGACTGGTCGGAGCGCCTCCGGGATACGTAGGATATGAGGAAGGGGGGCAGCTCACAGAGGCTGTGCGCCGCAAACCATATAGTGTGGTGCTATTCGATGAAATTGAAAAGGCCAACCCGGATGTGTTCAATATCCTGCTTCAGGTGCTTGATGACGGACGTCTGACCGACAACAAGGGGCGTTTCATCAATTTCAAGAACACCATCATCATCATGACCTCTAATATGGGGTCTGACATCATCCGCGAGAATTTCAAGGGTTTCGCCGACAAGAATGATGAGGATAAGGTGCAGGTAATCGAAAATACAAAGCGAGATGTAATCGACCGTCTTAAACAGATAATACGTCCCGAATTCCTCAACCGTATCGATGAGACTGTGATGTTCACCCCCCTCGACAAGAAGGAGATTCAGGAAATTGTAGACATTCAGGTCAAGAGTGTCAGGAAGATGCTGGCCTCCAACGGAGTGCAGCTTGAAATCACCGCTCCGGCACTCGAATTGCTGGCCGAGGACGGATATGATCCGGAATTCGGTGCGCGTCCGGTGAAGCGAACTATCCAGCGCCTTGTGCTCAATCAGCTGTCAAAGGATATCCTGGCGCAGAAGGTAGACAACTCCCACCCCATCGTAATCGATGTGAAAGACAATGAACTGATCTTCCGCAACGACTGATTCCATAAAGTCCTGACCATAATGAAGCATGGCTCGAACGCTGATTTCTCGGCGTTCGAGTCTTCTTTTTGACGTCATATCCCCCTCTCTGCCAGGCTGTGATGAATCGGGAGGCGCTTCGGATGCCTCACATCCGGACAAGACACAATCTCTTGCGGGATGCCGATTTGTGTCATATGTTTCTCCGTATATTCGATTGCCAAGTCAAAAAATTTCGCTAATTTTGCATATAGATATCCACGCTGTGGGAGCGGCACTCTGATTAGTGCAACGCTACGGCAAGCGGGAGTCGGACGACATATTTTTATAGAAAAGCGTATATTGACGCTTTGTCTTTGGCTGTTCAGAACTTAGGACACTCTGAAAACTCACCTTGGACAATGCAGCAATAGACGCCACGGGTATGTATATACCTACTCGGGCTCATTTCAAGCATCTGGCTTGAAATGGGTTTGGGGTATCTGCATATACAGCGTGGAGTCTGTTGCTCAATCCGGTGAGTTGGGCACGTCCTAAGGCCTTGAACAGCGGAGCGAGCAACGATAAGGCTCCTCGCTTTTCTTTTGCCCGAACTAATCTATCGCCATTTGGAGTCAATGGCTGTGACAGCTGATGGCTCGAATTTTCGACAACATAGACTTGAAGTTCACTCATGGACTTCATGACATCATAACTAACGCAGGAGTCAGACGAGTTGATTTCTGCGTGGGATATTTCAATCTTCGTGGATGGGATTTGATCATTGACCAGATTGACCAACTCCCCGGCGATTATGTTGAGGAAGAATCTTCGCGTGAGCCTCAGTTAAGAGTCTGCCGATTGCTTGTAGGTATGCACCAGCCTCCGGAAGAATTGACGAGATGGCTGTATGGCAAAGAGGAGAATCTGCCGGATGCAGAGTTTGTACGCTGTCAGAAAGTGAAAATCGCCCGCGAGTTTCGCAGTCAGCTGCAACTCGGCCTTCCTACAAGGAAAGATGAAATCACACTTCGCCGTCTATCACAACAGCTGAAAGACGGCAAGGTCTGTGTCAAACTATATCTCCGTCACCCGCTACATGCCAAACTTTATCTTGCGCATCGCCCCGATGACAATTTCAACAAGATAATGGCACTTATGGGCAGCAGTAATCTAACATTCTCAGGTCTGCGTGGGAACGGTGAGCTGAATGCCGAATTTGCCGACAACGACCAATCCAAGAAACTTGCCGATTGGTTTGACGAGCGTTGGGATGATAAATTCTGCATCGACATCACCAATGAACTTATTGAAGCCATCGACAACTCTTGGGCCGGAAAGGAAAACATCCCACCTTATTACATCTATCTCAAGACCGCATATCATCTCAGTGAAGAAGCTCGTAACGGCATCAAGGAATTTGCCCTGACTCCGGAATTTCGCCGTGAATTATTCGACTTCCAGCAGACAGCGGTAAAGATTGCCGCACGCCATTTGCGCAATGACAAACGCGGAGGTGCGATGATCGGCGATGTGGTGGGTCTGGGGAAGACAATCACCGCCTGTGCCATCGCCAAGATTTATGAAACGACCTACGCAAGCAGTACTCTCATCATCTGCCCGGCCAATCTTCAGGAAATGTGGAAGAAGTATGCCCGGAAGTATGACCTGAAAGTCGATATCATGTCGATGGCTAAGCCGATTGATGTTGATAACTCTCGCTACTATCGGCTTATAATCATTGACGAGAGCCACAATCTGCGTAACGGCGCCAAGGGCAGCAGATACCGTAATATCAAGCAGCTGATTGACCGACAGGACAGCAACGTGCTCCTTCTCACAGCAACACCTTACAACAAGGATTTCTCCGACCTTGCCAATCAGCTTCGTCTGTTTATCGACGAAGACCAGGATCTCGGCATGCGCCCCGAAACGTATATCCGCAACCTCGGCGGGGAGCGTCAGTTTATGCAGGTTCACAGCGAGACTTTTATCCGCAGTATATCCGCATTTGACAAGAGCGATTGTGTCGAGGACTGGAACGAGCTGATGAAACTTTTCCTCGTGCGTCGTACCCGCACTTTTATCAAGGAGAATTATGCCAGGACAGACCCTGAAAACGGACGGCGCTATCTGGAATTTCCCGACAAAACTCGCTCTTATTTCCCCGACCGTATTCCAAAGGCGCTGAAATTTGAAACCGTCCCCGGCGACCAGTATTCCCGTCTTTACTCCGACCGGATGATAGAGATGATGGAATCGCTAAGTTTGCCCCGATACGGTCTGACAGCATTCCTTAATGAAGAAAAAGCAAAGGAGGCAACCGTCACTGAGAAAGGAATTATTGAAAACCTTTCGCGTGCCGGGACGCAACAGATGGGGTTCTGCAAATCGACTTTCTTCAAACGCATCGACAGTTGCGGATTCTCGTTTCTGCTGACATTATCAAGGCACATTCTCCGCAACATGGTTTTCATTTACGCTCTTGAAAACAAATTGCGTCTCCCTATCGGTGATGAAAATCAATTACCCGATGACTTCATTGACGATGAAGATGTCAACGGAAATATTCTTGGCGAAAATTCCGCCAGAGAGGGCTTGCCCGGCAAAAGCGACCTGCCTGAAATTTCAACAGACCTTGACGAGTATATGCGTCGTGCCGCTGAGTATTACAACTTTATCGCGGTAAAGAATAATGTCGGATTTATCGATTCAAAATATTTCAAACGCACTCTCAAGCAGCAGTTGAAGAAAGACTGTGAGACTCTTATAGAGATGATTAAGCTATGTGGCGAATGGAATCCGGCCACCGACCAGAAGCTCAATCTTCTCTATGATATGCTCACCGGCAGCCACAAGGATGAGAAGGTAGTGGTGTTCACTCAATACTCCGATACAGCCAACTATATCTATCGCGAGCTTAAACGCCGTGGTTTGAAACAGCTTTCAGTTGTAACAGGAGGTTGCGACAATCCCACTGCCGAAGTGGAGAAATTCTCACCTGTGAGCAATGAACGCCCTGACATCTCGCCCGATGAGCAATACCGCGTGATGATTGCCACCGATGTCCTGTCCGAAGGCCAGAACCTTCAGGACAGCCACATTATAGTCAATTTTGACTTGCCGTGGGCTATTATCCGACTGATTCAGCGTGCAGGTCGTGTTGACCGTATCGGACAGAAGGAAGACCAAATCTATTGCTACTCCTTCTTTCCGGCGGATGGAGTTGAGAAAATCATATCACTTCGTGAGCGTCTCAACAACCGTATCAATCAGAATGCAAATATAATCGGGTCAGACGAAATATTCTTTGAGGGTAACGAGCAGAACCTCCGGGATATGTTCAACGAAAAGGCGGGCACTCTCGATGATGAAGACGACGGCGATGTCGACCTTTCGTCGCAGGCTTTCCAGATATGGAAAAATGCCACCGATGCCAACCCGAAATTGAAGGAGATTATACCGCAGTTGCAAAATATGGTATATTCCACAAAAGTGGTTAATGATGTCGGAAATACAGGTGTCATAACATACGCCCGCACCTATAACGACTTTGACGTGCTGACATGGCTTGCTCCTGACGGTACCGTAATGAGTCATTCGCAGAAGAAGATTCTTCAGGCAATGCAATGTTCTCTTGCCGATCCGTGCATCGAGACCCTCGCTAATCATCACGAACTTGTGTGTCAGGCGGTGGAACAGGTTGAGCGGGAGACTGCCGACCCGACAACCGCCGGTATTCTCGGCAACCGTTTCTCGACCCGATACCGGCTTGTCGACCTTCTCGACCACTACTATAAACAGGATACCAATATTTTCTTTGGCGAGGAAGACAAGCAAGACCTGAAACTCGCCATAGACAACATTTACAATTATCCTCTTCTCGACTCAGCCAAACTGACCATCGGGCAGATGTTACGCCGCAATCAGAACAACGATGAGATAGTGCAGTATGTACTCGATCTACGTAAGAACGGTGCGCTCTGCCGTCTCCCTGTCGAGGGCAACTCTCACCGTGAACCTGTGATAGTATGTTCTCTCGGTATGCAATACACCAAATAATCCTCTGCCATGATTAGAAAGCCTCAATTTCTGAATCTCATTCGTCAGGGAGATTTCAAAGAACTGTTCGTCACTGAATTAGGTTGGAACCGCT
>DKWX01000068.1:33902-36586 GCA_002491945.1 Porphyromonadaceae bacterium UBA7141 | reverse complement strand
CGACCTCTACGTCCCGAACGTAGCACGCTACCAACTGCGCTACACCCCGAGTGCGGATTGCGAGTGCAAAGTTAATATTTTTATTCGGTTCATCCAAATTTTTAGGCGAAAAAATGTCGGGAAGAGTATGGAAAGAAATTTTTACATTTTTTATGGAGAAAAATCAGGGAAATAATATGAAAATCCGTAGCTAAGTGTTAAATTTGTAGGTTGAAACAGACTTCAACCGTCAGCTGTGCGCGGATGAGATCTGTAATGCTATATAGATCAACAGGATAGTAAAGTATGGATATACTACAGTTCATGAAGCGTCGGGCAGATTTCCAGTCGCTCCTATTGAGCGCGGGTACGGTTGTGGCCGGCACGGCGGCAGCCGTGGTGCGTGGCAATATGGAGGTCCTCGCTGCCTCGGTCTGTCTGCTTTTTGCACTGAGCATGCAGTTAGGCTGCAATTGCTACCATAGTTACCTATTGATGCGCAGGTCGGAGCCATTGCCCGGTCGTCTTGACCGAGTGCGTAATGAAGAGCAGGTGTTGTCTCTTCGGGTGCTTCGCGAAGGGAGTTTTGCCTGTCTGATTATATCGCTGATGCTTGGACTGACCATCATGACCATGTCGGCCGACTTTTGGTGGACAATAGTGGTGGGCGTCAGCATTTACGGACTGGTGTATCTGATGACCACCGGACCGAGAGTCTACCGCAATCCACTCTCGCTGGTGATTACCTTTCTAATCTTCGGTCCGGTAGGTGTCATGGCCACAGGTTTCCTGCAATTCCAGCACGAGGCGGCCAGGTCGCTATGGAACTTCTATGACTCCTCTCCCTGTCTGTTTTTAGGAGTGGCAATGGGATTTCTGGCCTGCTCTCATCATCTGGTACTGGCATATTTCAATTATGATATAAATCCCACATCATCTTACAGAGGATGTGTGAGATTCTTCGGACGCCGTGGCGTGATATTGCTTACAGGTCTCTGTGGCGTGTCGATGCTTGCCACTGTGGTATGGTCAGTGTTCAGCCTGTCGTTCCCCAGTCCGCTGATAGCGGTGATACCCGGCTTCCTTGGATTCGCGCTCAACACACTTGTGGCATTCTCAATGAAGCGGGCCGGCGTAGGAGAGCTGCATCATCTGATTACTCTGACACGGGTCAATTACTTCCTCACCGCAGTGTTGTTCTTTGTCATATGGTGGGTGCTCGGCACCCCTGACGACTCGATGCGATTGCTCTTCTGAGCCAGAATGCCATGCGACCCGCATCATCGCATCCTTATCACAGCAAAAAAATCCCCCCAAAAATAAATAGATAACAAAATTTAAACGTAAAGGAAACATGAATTATCTGTTTACGTCGGAATCTGTGTCAGAGGGGCATCCCGACAAGGTGTCAGACCAGATTTCGGATGCACTTCTTGATGAGTTTCTGGCCTATGACCCGGAGAGTCATGTGGCCATCGAGACACTCTGCACCACGGGCCAGGTCGTGGTGGCAGGCGAGGTCACTTCAGAGGCATATATCGATGTGCCGGCAGTGACACGCAATGTAATCAACCGTATCGGTTATAACCGGGGGGCATACCGTTTCGACGGCGACTCTCTTGGCCTGCTTACAGCCATACACGAGCAAAGCGGCGACATCGACCGTGGTGTCCGTCGTCAGGAAGAGGCTGCCGAAGAGTCCGACCTCCAGGGAGCCGGCGACCAGGGGATGATGTTCGGTTATGCCGTCGATGAGACATCCAACTACATGCCTCTTACACTCGACCTATCGCATATGCTGCTTCGCGAACTCGCCGACATACGCCGCGAGGGGAAAGAGATGACCTACTATCGCAAAGGGAAACTAACCAGCTATCTGCGTCCTGACGCCAAAAGCCAGGTGACAGTGGAATATGATGCCGACCATCGTCCGGTGCGCATACACACAATCGTGGTCTCAACCCAACATGACGATTTTATACAGCCGCTTGACTCGACCGATGAGGCGCAGCGCAAAGCCGATCTGGAGATGCTGGCCGTGATACGCCGTGATGTGGAGCAAGTGCTCCTGCCGCGTGTAAAGGCAAAACTCCCGGACGAGCTTCAGGCTTTGTTTGACGATGGACTGACCCTTCATGTCAACCCTACCGGCAAATTTGTGCTCGGAGGTCCGCATGCCGACACCGGGCTTACAGGGCGTAAGATTATCGTCGACACCTATGGCGGAAGGGGTGCTCACGGAGGTGGCGCTTTCTCAGGTAAAGACCCTTCGAAAGTCGACCGTTCGGCCGCATATGCCTGCCGTCATATAGCCAAGAACCTTGTGGCAGCAGGAGTGGCAAGAGAGGTGCTTGTGCAGGTGGCCTATGCCATCGGAGTGGCACGCCCGGTAAGCCTGTTTATCAATACCTACGGCACATCTAAAGTCGATCTCACCGATGCCGAGATAGCAACCAGGGTAGAGGAGATATTCGACATGCGTCCACGCGAGATAGAGATGCGTCTCAAACTCCGCAATCCGATCTATCTCGAGACTGCGGCCTACGGACATATGGGGCGCATACCCACTACTGTGACAAAAGAATTCGGAGTCTACTCGAAGCATCCCGTCACTCGCGAAGTGGAACTCTTCACCTGGGAAAAACTTGACTACGTGGAGAAAATCCGCAAAGCATTTGGAATTTGAACCCCTACATATAAGAAGC
>DKWX01000068.1:0-33611 GCA_002491945.1 Porphyromonadaceae bacterium UBA7141 | reverse complement strand
GCTTCTTATATGTAGGGGTTCAAAACTGTGCTTGATTTTTTCAGATGTAGATATGGCAGGTGGCGCCGCCGGAGGAGGATAGGAGATGACGGAATATGAACGACGACATCAGTCGGCTGAGCCGACAATGGCATTCGCACGTTGCACCGCCAGCGAAATATGCGGACAGATATTTTCCGAACCGATCATGTCATCGACACCTGCCTTATGAAGAGCCTCAGATACCTGTGGATTTACACCGGAAAGCACGACTGTGATATCTTCAGCCTGCGAGCCGCGAATCAGTATCTCAAGATTGTGTATGCCGGTGGCATCGATAAATGGCACCTTGCGCATACGGATGATACGCACACGAGGTTTTTCAGTCATATGGGTGTTACGCATCACTTCATCAAACTTTGTGGCCACACCGAAGAAGAAAGGACCATCGATTTCATATACACCCACACCCTTGCGCAGGTCGAGCATCTCATGAGTCGACAGGTCGGAACCCTCGGCGGCATCGAGCTTCTCTCCATATACACGCACCGAAGTATTCTGCATCACACGCTGCAGGAACAGAACTATAGCCAGCAGCAGACCCATTTCAATAGCAATCGTAAGATCGAATATGACAGTCAGCAGAAACGTCACCACCAGCACCGATATATCGCTCTTAGGAGACTTCATGATGCCTGCCACAGTGCGCCATCCGCTCATGTTATAGGCCACTACAATCAGCACCGCCCCCAGACATGCCATAGGCACAAGATTGATCAGCGGCATAAGGAACAGGTAGGCCATCAGTAGCACCATGGCATGAATAATTCCGGCCACCGGAGTGCGTCCGCCATTGGTGATATTGGTCATAGTGCGGGCAATGGCACCGGTGACAGGTATTCCGCCGAAGAACGGCACCGCGATATTGGCTATGCCCTGGCCGATAAGTTCGGTATTGGAATTGGTGCGTGAGCCGGTCACACCATCGGCCACAGTCGCCGACAGCAGCGACTCGATGGCTCCGAGCACCGCAATCGTAAATGCCGACGGGAGCAGCAGATTTATACTCTCCATGTTGAGACCGATTGAGTGCGGGTGAGGAATGTCGGTGGTCAGGTCGCGGAAACGCTTGCCGATAGTCTCGACTTCAGAACAATATCCGAACTGATTGAGCACCCACACAGCCAGCGTCATCACCACTATGGCCACCAAGGCACCCGGCAGACGGCTTGAGATGCGCGGAGCGCCCACAATCAGAAGTATCGAGACCAGTCCTATCAGAGTAGTCGTAAGGTCAATCGATGCAAAATGGCGGAAATAGACTCCCCATTTGCCGATAAAGTCGCCCGGAATCTTCTCATCGATAGAGAGACCGAAAAAATCGGGCATCTGTGTCGAAAAGATAGTCAGAGCGATACCGGCTGTGAAGCCCACCACGATAGGATAAGGGATAAACTTAATGACCGTCCCGAGCTTGAAAAGTCCCATTATCACCAGAAGGCATCCCGCCATGAATGTGGCTATGGCCAGGCCAGACAGACCATAATTGGCGATGATGTTGTAGACAATCACGATAAAAGCCCCGGTAGGGCCTCCGATCTGGACCGAATTTCCGCCGAGCGCCGACACAAGGAAACCGCCGATGATGGCCGTAATCAGCCCCACCGACGGGTTGACTCCCGAAGCGATGGCAAAAGCTATGGCGAGCGGCAGAGCCACAATGCCCACCACGATGCCGGCTATAAGATCGGATTTGAATCGAGAAAGTGAATAATTCTTTAAACACTGGATGGCCGCAGGCTTGAAATCCGGCGCATGCAATAAATCCATAATTTCTAAATCACTGTAGTTTAGATATATATACTGCTATGGCGTTCGTGGCTGTCGATTGCCGACGGTCACTCTCGTACACACTTTTTCACAAATAGGCCGCAAAGGTACGATTTTTTTGTTATCTTTGCAAATTAAATTGTTCAAATAAGATGGCCCGTGGCAGCGGATGACATTCAATTCAATATGTGATGTCACGCCGCCTGCCGTGAGGGTGGCGGGTAGATGCGCCGGTGAGTCGGCGTTATAGTTGAGGACTGTTGTCGCTAATGAATACTCCCCGCGTGACGAATCAAATAAGGATATTAAAGATGAAAGCAACCGACGAATATATAATTCCGGCTCCCGAACTGCGCTCCGAGATGTCGCTGAGGCTCGGGCGCGTGGCAGAGGCTATGAATGAGTCTGGCATGGACGCCATGCTCATAGCCACCAACGCCAACCTGTATTATGCGGCAGGCATGATGTACAGAGGCTACGTCTATCTTACCCGCGAGGGGAGGGTAGTCTACTTCGTGATCCGTCCGACCGAAGTGCGGCATGAAGAGAATGTGGTCGAAATCCGCAAGCCGGAGATGATACCCGGCGAACTCGGGCGTCTCGGCATTGCTCCGGCCTCTACGATCGGCCTGGAGCTCGACGTGCAGAGCTATTCCGAAATAGAGCGTCTGAAGAAGGTATTTTCAGACGCCTCTGTGATGAACGCATCTCCGTTGCTCCGCATATGCCGTCAGGTCAAGACTCAATACGAAATCGGCCAGATGAAGGAAGATGGAAGGCATCATGTGGCCGTATATCGTAAGATACAGCGCCTTTACAGGCGCGACATGACCGATGTGGAATTTCAGATAGCCATAGAGCATGAACTCCGCAACGAGGGAAGCCTCGGCTTCCTGCGAGTGGCCGGGCAACTGATGGAAATCAATCTCGGCTCAGTCATTGCCGGAAACAATGCGGATGCTCCCGGTCCGTATGATTTCGCAATGGGAGGTGCCGGTGTCAGCCCGGCATTGCCTTGCGGAGCCTGCGGAGAGATAATGAGGGTGGGAGAAACGGTGATGGTAGACGTCAACGGATGCTTCAACGGATACCAGACAGACATGACACGTGTATGGAGTCTCGGCGAACCCTCTCCGCTCGCGCTCCGGGCGCATGAATGCTCTCGCCGGATATTGCGAAGTCTGGAGCAGATGGGGCGTCCCGGGGTGGAGGTGGCCGAACTCTACCGCCGCGCAGAAGCCATAGTGGCCGAAGAGGGGTTGCAGTCTTACTTCATGGGGCACCGCCAGCATGCACCCTTCATCGGGCACGGTGTGGGTATAGAGCTTAACGAGACCCCGCCGGTGACCGGGCGTAGCCGCGAACTGCTTAAAGAAAACATGACCCTGGCTCTGGAGCCTAAATTTGTGATACCCGGCACAGGAGCCGTAGGAGTGGAGAATACCTATGTGGTGCGTACAGACGGGCTTGAGAATATTACTCCCTTCGACGAAGAACTCCAGAACCTGCTCTGACAGAAATCCGGAGGAATCCCCCCCCCTCTGCGACGGGACTCGGGCTTACGGTCGGAATAAAATGTTAATATTTGACAAGTGAGAGACCGGACGCCTTTTATACAGTCGGCGGCTTCTTTCGCCTCCTGCTTCCGGCTTGTCGCTCAGTGGCATAGACAGCTATGTGCCTTCACCCGACACCCGAACCGCCTGAAAAAACAGCCCCGCATATTGTATAGTATAGATTAAATTTGAACACTTACTTAGAAATCAGCCTGCCTCATGAGGATGTAACCTTAATGGGAAAAGGATAGACGCAGACTCATGCGGAGGTGCAGATTACTGAATGGATACCAATAAAGAAATCAATCTTAAAGAGCGATTGTCGGCCCCGGCCTTCCGGATTGTAGGAGAGGCCGCGGATTCTCTTGGCCGGGAGGCATACGTGGTGGGCGGATATGTGCGCGACATATTCCTGAACAGAAAGTCGAAAGACGTAGATTTCGTGACAGTGGGAAGCGGTATCGAACTGGCCCGACGTGTGGCCGAGATAATCGCCGGACGCAGTGGCCGACGTCCCCGTCTGGCCGTATATGCCAACTACGGCACCGCGCAATTGCACCATCGCGACCTTGAACTTGAATTTGTGGGCGCCCGCAAAGAGTCGTACCATCGCGAAAGCCGCAATCCTATTGTGGAAGACGGTACGCTCGACGATGATATGTGTCGTCGCGACTTTACCATCAATGCGATGGCAATATGTGTGAATGCCGCGCGATTCGGCGAATTGCTCGACCCCTTCGGCGGGATGTCCGACTTGCGCAGCCGCACGATACGCACTCCTCTTGACCCGGACATCACATTCTCCGATGATCCGCTGCGAATGATGCGCGCCATACGCTTCGCCACCCAGCTTGGATTTTACATATCCCCCGACACATTCGAAGCAATCCGGCGTAACGCCGAAAGGATAAAAATCATCACGAAAGAACGCATCAACGATGAACTCGGCAAGATCATGCGTTCTCCGCGGCCGTCGGTCGGCTTTCGTCTGCTCGATATGGCCGGACTGCTCGAAATCATATTTCCTGAGCTTTGCGCCCTTAAAGGGGTTGAGACCCAGGAAGGGCGTGGCCACAAAGACAACTTCTTGCACACGTTGAAGGTGCTCGACAATGTGGCCGAAAAAAGCGACGACGAATGGCTCCGCTGGGCCGCGCTGCTGCATGATATCGCCAAACCGGTGGTGAAACGCTATGACCGTCGACTGGGCTGGACATTCCACAACCATAACTTCATAGGCGAAAAGATGATACCACGCATCTTCGGGCGGATGAAACTGCCGATGAACGAAAAGATGAAGTTTGTGGCCAAGATGGTGGGATTGCATATGCGGCCGCAGTCAGTGGCCGACAGTGGCGTAAGCGACAGCGGTGTGCGCCGTCTGATTACAGATGCCGGCAATGATCTGGAATCGCTCATGTTGCTCTGTGAGGCCGACATCACCTCCAAGATTCCCGAAAAAGTGAAACGTCAGCTCGCCGGATTCGCACGTCTGCGCCAGCGAATGGATGAAATCAATGCCGCCGATGACTATCGCAACTGGAAGAATCCCGTCAACGGCAACGAAATCATGCTGCGCTACGGATTGCCTCCGTGTCAGAAAGTGGCTGAATACAAAGAGATAATCAAAGAAGCGATTTTCGAAGGAGAGATACCCAACGAGCATGATGCAGCCATAGCCTATCTCGACAGCCACATAGCCGCTGCCGACGGAGTGGCATCGCTGCAAAAAGGCGAGTCAGGCGAAGCCCCGCACGCCGGCATATCTGACGCCCCGTGAAAGAAAGTAAGAATCAATGACTCTCTAAAATGTTAAAAAATAGGTGGATATTTTGTGTAACTAACGGAAAATAGCTATCTTTGCCCGATATTATCACCCTGCCGGACGCCGCCGGGTGGATATAAACTTGTAAATAATAACAATAACAGCTATATAATCAAGCTTTTAACTAAGTTTTACCTTAACAATGGCAACATTAGAGAGAATCAGAAGCAAATCAGTGTTCCTGCTGGTTGTGATTTTCGTGGCATTGCTCGCCTTCGTACTTGGCGATGCCATCACCAACGGCCGCAATCTCTTCGGCAGCCACACTACAGTGGCCAAAGTGGGAGGCGACAAGATAGATTATCTTGAGTACCAGCAGAAGCGGGAAGAAATGAACCGCCAGCTCGAAGAGGCCCGTCGTCAGAACCCCGACCAGTATGCAAGCTTCGATGTGCAGCTCCTTCCGCAGATGGCCGTAAACCAGCTCGTGTCGGAGAAACTTCTCGCCGAGGCGGTAAAGAAGATGGGCATCACCACTTCTCCCGAATTGCTTCGCCGCTTTATGCTTGAGAATCCGCAGCCCTCTTCAGAGCAGATGATGATAGTGCGCTCGCTGCAGTCGATGAACGTCAACGTGACATCTATGGCTCAGGTGCATGATGTGATATTCAATCCCAAAAGCAATAATCTCACACAGGCTCAGGTGGAACCCCTGCAGAAAGCGTGGCTCGCGCTTGAGGCCGAGGCTTCGCAGCGTCTTGCAGAACAGACATATATCTCCCTTCTGGGCGGCACTCTGCAGGCCAACGACCTCGATAAGAAGGCTCTTTACAACGACTTCATAGAGCTGTCGCAGGTGCAGCTCGCCTTCCGCCCCTATGGCCAGCTCGATGAGAATGAATATCCCGTAAGCGATGCCGAAATCAACGAGGCATATGCTGCGGAGAAAGGGCGTTTCAAGGTGGAAGAACCCACAAAAGAAATCTCATTCATTGCCGTCAACATAGCTCCGTCTGACGCCGACCGTGCGGCTGCCTCCACTCTGGCGATGGCCGCTGCCAAGGCTCTCCGCGACAGCGCGTCGACACTCGGCCGAGATCTCCGCAAGGAGGGTCTTAGCATCGAAAAACGTGTGCTGCGAGGCAATGATCTCCCCGGCGGTGCCCTCCGCAACTTCATCAACTCGGCTCCGCGTGATTCAGTGAGTGTGGTCAGCGAGAACATGCGCGGGTTCACTGTAGTGAAAATGGGTAAAAAATACACAGAAGTCGACTCTGTGCAGCTCAATCTGGTGACTGTGGCCGGTCCCACACTCCCTGAGAAGGTGCTCGCCCGCCTCAACAGTGGCCTTTCAGTCGACTCGCTTACATCGGCCTTCAAAGCCGACAGTGTGATGGTGCAGGCCAAACAGTGGATTTCGCTTTACGACAACAAAGGGAAGACCGAGGCTATCCGCCAGAGTCAGCTTGATTCGTTGCAGAATGCCGGTGGCAAATTCATAAAAATGATGTCGACCGGCGAGGGAGCGCTGCTCGCACAGATTGTAGATCGTGGCACTCCGAAAGAAATCTACGAATATGAAGTGGTGGAATACGCCCTTCATCCCTCTGCGCAGACCGTAAACGCCGCTAACGAGAAGCTTGAGAAATTCCTTGCCGCCAACACTACCGCTGCCAAAGTGCGTGAGAACGCTGCCAAGGAAGGGTATACGCTCCAGACATTCGAACTCACACAAAGCTCGAACGCAGTGCCCCGTATGCAGGGCTACAATATGTATTATCCTGACAGCCGTCAGGTGGTGCGTTGGGTGATGATGGATGGCAATGCCGGCGAAGTCTCGAAGATTTACGAGTCGAAGGATGCCGCTCAGCCTGCGCTTTATGTGGCTGCGGTCAACAGCGAATACGACGAATACGTGCCTGTAAGCAACACCGAAGTAAAGAAGTATCTCACCGATAAGGTGCGCCGCTCGAAAGCCGGTGATGCCCAGCTGAAGAAATATCAATCTAAGGCCACTGATATGGCTGCTGTAGCCTCCGCAATGGGTGTGCAGCCCCAGGATTTGGCTCAGTTCCGTTTTGCCTCACGTTCAGGTGTCAACGACCAGAAAGTAATGGGTCAGATCGCAGGGTCGAAGCCCGGCAAGAAGGTGGTGCTCGTAAAAGGTGATGACGGTATTTATGCGTATGTGGTCAACGGCAATTCGAAGGAAAACTTCAAATATGATGATGCCACATATCAGCGTCAGTATCAGCAGCTCTTCCGTTCCGACATGGAACAGATGCTCCGAGGCGCTAAGAAGATAGAGAACAACGTCTACAAGTTTGAGGCGGGAGAATAAGCCTCATCATGCGAAATAAATATTATTGGAAGGACCCGGCAGAATAGTTCTGCCGGGTCTTTTCGTATACTCTTCTGTGAGCGCGCGGCAGACAAGGGGATGTGGGCTGATGTGGTTTGCTTTCAGATGCTTTCGAGGGGTGAAGTGTAGGAAAGTTGTAGGATATAGATTTGTGAGTGTGGGGGATTTTGATTAATTTTGTGAGTTGTGATAAACTTATCTGACATAATGAAATCACGTAAACCTGTAAATATAGCCGGACGCCCGTTCCCGATTGTGCCTAAAATGCTTGCCACTTCATTTGGAGCCGGGTTCCTGCCGATGGCCCCCGGCACGTGGGGGGCATTGCTTGCCATTGTGCTGTGGCTTCCATTATTTGTGTGGGGCGAGCCTGTGGTGACGTTCTGGGTGACGCTCATGGCGGCACTTGTGTATATGGTGGCCGGGACTTGGGCAAGTTCGGTATCAGAGATATATTGGGGCAAGGATCCGGTGGCAGCATGTGCCGATGAGACTGTGGGGCAATGGATATCGCTGCTCCCTCTGTCGTATGGAGCGGGAGTGGAACCCTGGTGGATGATACTCGTGTCGTTGGCATTGTTTCGCTTCTTTGACATATTCAAGCCATTCGGAATCAGATGGATGGAGAAACTGCCCCGAGGCTACGGCATGATGGCCGACGACGTGCTTGCCGCCATCTATTCGGTAGTGGTGCTGATAGTGATAAATTATTTTATTCTCCCTCAATAACATGTCGAGTCCAGAAAACAACGGTCGGGTCAGCCGGAGTGCTGATAATTCGGCTGATAAGGAGAAGGCGGACACTCGTGTGGCGCATGGCGGCAAACTTTCAGGGCTAAGAGAAAAGGTGAGAAAATCGGAGGTGGCCAATAAGCTGATTAACAGTAATGGCCTGGTATTCACGTTTCTCCGGTCGGCTGTGTCGAGTCAGGCCGCATCATGGATTGACATGGGAATGAGCTTTGTGCTTTTTGCCTGGGTGGGTCTTGGAGCATTCCTTTCTACCGCGATAGGTGCCTTTCTTGGCGGTGTCGTCAACTGTGTGATAAATTATAAATTCACATTCCATGCCGAAGGGACGCCATGGCGTGCGGTAGTGGTGAAATATGCGATTGTATGGACAGGGAGCCTTTTTCTCAACGCATACGGTACGGAAATGCTCTATATGCTGCTCAATCGCATGTCGTGGCTTGAGGAAATCGGATTCCGTCCGAACGGGTATTTTGCTGCGGCGCGTCTGTTGGTGTCGCTGCTCGTATCCTGGCTTTGGAATTTTCTGCTTCAGCGTAATTTCGTGTATCGTCCATCGGGCTTCGACCGTTATGCCGTGAGATTTGTCGATGCTGTGACATTCCGCAACAGGAGACATCCGGGAAATAGCCGATAGTCCCGACCCTTACGGTGTGTCCGGGTGGAGTCGCATTAATTTTTTAGCTGTTTCCCCCTGTCGCTCTGTCGGAAGTCAGAATCTTCTCCTGTGCCCTGCACAGGAATCGGCTAAGAATAAGCTCGCATATTTTATGACAGAGCACTTGCTTATTAGAACTGATAATATAACTGATAAAATAATAAAGCAGTCAAGATATGGATATAAAGAAATCTGCCAGGCACACCCGCGACTCGCTTCAGCGTGGGATATATTTTGTCATCAATCCTTTTGTGAGGATGATGATACGTTGCGGAGTGACCCCCAATATGGTCACTACCATAGGAATGCTTGGCAATGTGGCGGCGGCCGTGGTGATAGTCATGGCCGGTTATAAGGCAGGACAGACAGGCGAAGTGCCATATGCGCTTGTCAGTCTTTCCGGCGCTTTGATTATAGGCTTCTCGCTATTTGATATGCTTGACGGTCAGGTGGCCCGTCTTGGAGGGATGTCGTCGACGTTCGGCGCGATGTATGACTCTGTGCTCGACCGTTATTGTGAGCTTGTGACGCTTGGAGGCATCTCCTACTATTTTCTGATGTCCGGCCATATCTGGGGAGCGCTGGTGACGTATCTTGCCGTCATCGGTTCGCTGATGGTAAGTTATGTGCGCGCCAGGGCAGAGGGCCTTGGCATAGAATGTAAGATTGGCTTCATGCAGCGTCCGGAGCGTGTGGTGGTGACGGCACTGTGCACACTGGCGGCCGGCATCCTTGGAGAGTCGGGCGTGGAATGGGCAAACTGGATACTCTTCGGCGGCATGGCTGTCATAGCGGTTTTTGCCAACATGACTGCTGCGGCGCGTATAGCATACAGCAAGCGCATGTTGGAGAAGAAATCTTAGAAACCTACATAAAATACGATGAGATATCAATCTGCCACAATGAGGGAGACGCTATGGTGTGTGGCCGCACTGGGGCTATGGCTTGCAGTGACGGTGCTTTTCATAGGGTTCCGTCCTGAGCATGTGTTCATGGCTCTGCTGATTGCGGTCATGTATTTTGCCATGCCGGCCTCACGGCGTCTGACGGTGGCTATCCTCCCGTTCATAATATTCGGCATATCCTACGACTGGATGAACCTCCTGCCCAATTATGAGGTCAATCCTGTGGATGTGGCGGGACTTTACGACGCAGAGAAGTCGCTTTTCGGCATTACATTGGCTGACGGGTCGCGTCTTACGCCCAATGAGTTCTGGGCGTCGCACCGGTGTGCAGTGATGGATTTCATGGCCGGAGTATTCTATCTCTGCTGGGTGCCTCTTCCGATATTCTATGGGTTATGGCTCTACTTCAGCGGGCGTCGCGCGCCGTATCTGCATTTTGCGATAGCATTTCTGTTGGTCAATCTGCTTGGGTTTGCCTTATACTATGTGCATCCGGCCGCTCCGCCATGGTATGTGGCGATGTATGGCGATATGTATGGGATGCAGGCAGTGCCCGGTACCCCCGGAGAAGTGGCCGGACTCGGGGCCTTCGATGCCATGACAGGTCTGGGGATATTCGATGCCCTTTATGCCCGCAATGCAAATGTATTCGCGGCGATGCCGTCACTGCATTCAGCCTATACGTTTGTGGCGTTTATCTACGCAGTGCGTTCGCACAGTGCGTTGGGTTGGAAGGTGCTGCTTGGAGTGGTGACACTGGGCATATGGTTCACAGCCGTGTACACGTCGCATCATTACGTGCTCGATGTGTTGGGGGGAATAGGGTGTTCGCTCGTGGCGGTGCTCCTTTTTGAAGGGGTGCTGATGCGGATTCCCGCATTCGGACGCTTCATGAAGCGTTATATAAGATATATCAGCTGATTCGCCCGCCATGTCCCGGCATAGGGGGACATACACAGGAAGGATAGTGCGACCCACCCAAAAAATACCGTATATGGAAAATGAAAATTACCAGAGACCGGAGGTCAGACCGGAGGTGATAACCTACGATGATGTGGTGCAGGCCGTGCCGAAACTGTCGGGTCATCGCCGTCTGGTAGACGCCGCGATGCATCTGCTGCGCATAGATGAGGTGAACCGTGTGCATTCCACATGGTGCTCGACACCCGGACCGGAGTTCGCCCGCCATCTGATAGAAGATGAGTTTAAGACTCCTCTTGAGGTGGATGGCGAGGATATTCTTGCCGCCTTCAGAGAAGACCCCTTCATCACGGTGAGCAATCATCCGTTTGGCGCTCTCGATGGAATAGCGCTGATTAATCTTGTGACACGTTATCGGCCGGAGTACAAAGTGATGGTCAACATGATACTGGGCAAAATCTCAGCCATGCGTCCGAACTTCATCACCGTGGATGCCTGGCAGACCGATGACCCGGAGAAACGCAAAGTTTCTGTCAACGGTATCCGCGATGCCATGAGGATGCTCAAGGATGGGAATCCGGTGGGATTCTTCCCGGCCGGAGCGATGAGCAAGACCGACAGGAAGGGATTCCTTGTCGACCGGGAATGGCAGCCGACAGTGCTGCAACTTATAGGTAAGGCAAAAGTGCCTGTGATACCGATTTACTTTCACGGCAACAACCGGTGGCTATTTAATTTCCTCGGTCATGCCTGCTGGCCTTTGCGGTCGGCATTGCTGCCGCGTGAGCTTTTCTCCAAGAAGGGGAAGCCGATATACATAAGTGTAGGCCGACCGATAAGTGTGGAGGAGCAGGCAAGCTATGGTAAGGATTACCTGGCTCTGGGGCAGATGCTTCGAGAGCGCACATACGCCCTTCACGAGCAATATGGCTCTAAAGTGGAATGACAATTAAAACGAAAAAATCCGATAATGGACAAAATACCTTTGATAGGACTGACCGAGAGAGAACTCGAGGATGTGGCTGTCAATCTGGGAATGCCCCGGTTTGTGGGGCGTCAGATATGCCAGTGGCTTTATCATAAAGGCGCACGCAGTTTCGATGAGATGGTCAATCTGTCGAAAAAGAATAAGGCGCTGCTTAATGAACGCTATTGCACAGGACGCACCGCGCCCTCGGCATCGCAGAAGAGTGTGGACGGCACGGTGAAGTATCTTTTCCCCGTGGCCGGAGGACGCTATGTGGAATCTGTGTATATCCCTGACAAGGAGAGAGCCACGCTTTGCGTCAGCTCTCAGTCGGGATGCAAGATGAACTGTTACTTCTGCGCTACAGGCAAGATGGGATTCAAGTCTCAGCTTACGTCGGCCGAAATCATAAACCAGATACTCAGTGTGCCCCCCGTCGGGCCGGACGGAGAGCCGGAGATGAATCCGCTGACCAATGTGGTGTTCATGGGGATGGGAGAGCCTCTTGACAATTTCGGGGCCGTGAAGCGTGTAATCGATATCCTGACCTCCTCCTGGGGACTTGCGTGGAGCCCGAAACGTATTACAGTGTCGACTGTCGGCAAGATGCCAGAGCTGAAGGACCTGCTTGAGAATACACAGGTGCATGTGGCTCTGAGCGTGCATACTGCCGATTCGCGCGAGCGCGCGGCAATGATGCCGGCCCAGAAGGCCTTCCCGCTCCAGAATGTGATGCAGCTGCTGGCAGGCTACGATTTCTCGCATCAGCGGCGCCTCTCGCTTGAATATATCATGTGGAAGGGTGTCAACGATGATATCGCCCATGCCAACCAGCTCATCCGTCTGATCGGCAATCTTGACTGCCGCGTCAATCTGATACGCTATCATGTCATCGAGGGGATTGACCTGCGCCCCTGCACTGAGGAGAGAATGGAGATGTTTCGCAATGTGCTCAATCAGCATGGCATCACTGCCACAATCCGCACATCGCGAGGTGAAGACATAATGGCCGCATGCGGAATGTTGGCAAATAAGACAAAACATTGATTTTCAATCATGGAAAAACTAAGAGTAGGACTCACCCAGGGCGACACCAACGGTGTGGGACTCGAAGTGATATTGAAATCCATCATGCCTGAGGGGGTGACTGAACTCTACACTCCGGTGCTTTTCGCCAACCGTAAGCTGACCCTGTCTACGCTTCAGGCCATAGGCGCGGAGAACGTGAGGTTTCAGCATATCCCTTCGGCAGCGGAGACTGTCGACGGACGTATAAATCTGGTGAATATCGGCGATACGCCGATAGAGCCGTCATATGGTGTGCCCACCCCTGAGAGTGGAGCTGCCGCCCGTCAGGCCCTTCAGGCCGCTGTGCAGGCTCTGAAGGATGGTGATATCGATGTGCTGGTCACAGGTCCGGTGTGCAAAAGCGTGACGCATTGCGAGGAGTTTGACTTCCCGGGACACACGGAGTATCTTGAGGCAACCCTCGGTGAAGAGGGGGAAAAGGCAACAATGATACTTTTCAACAGTGAGATGCGTGTGGCATTGCTCACGATTCACGAGCCGGTGGCGAAAATCAGCGATGGGGTGCGTGAGGATGCGATAACCGATACGGCACGACGCCTTGACGCCACACTGCGCCGGGATTTCGGCTGCGACCGTCCGCGTATAGCAGTGCTGTCGCTCAATCCCCATTGCGGCGACGGCGGCCTTATAGGAGATGAGGAGGGTCGTGAGATTCTGCCTGCCGTCAAGCGTCTGCAGGAGGATAATATTCTTGCGTTCGGACCATATCCGGCCGACGGATTCTTTGGCGGAGGATTATGGAAAGAGTTTGACGTGGTGCTTGCCATGTATCATGACCAGGGCCTTGCGCCCTTCAAGGCTCTCGACCGCGGAGAAGGTGTGAATTTTACCGCCGGGCTTGGATACGTGCGCACATCGCCCGATCATGGCACCGCCTACGACATTGCCGGACAGATGAAGGCCGATTCGACATCTATGTCGCAGGCAATATACAGGGCCATCGACATCTATCGCAACCGCGAACGATATGACGAGGCTTCGGCAAATCCTCTTAAACCCGCAACGCAGAAATTATGAATTTCGGAATCATAGCCGCCGGCGAGGGTCAGCGTCTCGCCGACGAGGGCATCTGTGTGCCCAAACCGCTTGTGGAGATTCAAGGGAGTCCGATGCTTGAGCGCCTGCTGCGCATCATGGAGGAGTGTGGCGCGGAGCGTATAGTGATATGCACCAACGGATCAATGCCCGAACTTCGACGTTTCATAGAGGCATACGAGCCGGCACCGGGTGTCGAACTCATAAGGCTGGAGCGTGTCACTTCATCGTCAATGCATACGTTTAAGGAGATTTCGACACATTTGCGCGGTCGTGGCCGCTTTATAGTGACTACAGTCGACACGATCTTCCGTCAGGAGGATTTCAGCCGTTATGTCGATGCCTGGGCGTCGGCCCCACGTTATGTGGATGCTCTGATGGCGGCGACCGGCTTCGTGGACGATGAAAAGCCGCTTTGGGTATCGGTAAATCAGGCTGATATGAAGGTGCGGGGATTTCTCGACTGTCAGGAACCCGGGGTGGAATATGTGTCGGGAGGCATATACGGCCTGTCGGACAGCGCGGTCGATGTGCTTGACGAGTGTATCGCATCCGGCCTGAGCCGGATGCGCAATTATCAGAGGGCGCTTGTGGAGCGCGGGCTTGGAGTCTACGCCATGCCTATGGGAAAGATTCTGGATGTGGATCACGCATCGGATATAGAGGCGGCCAACAGTTTTCTGTCTCAATAATATTTGACGATAAGTAAGTGTCCGGATTTAATTTATACAATATGCGGGCTTGTTTTTTAGTCGGTGCCGGTGGGGAGTGAAGTAGAATATAAACATATTCGACTCAGCGACAGGCCGGAAGCGGCAAAAAGAAGCCGCAGATTGTATAAAACATTTCCTTTCAATTGCTATCGGTTAAATTTGAACACTTACTTAAGCTCTAACTTATATAGACTGACTATAGACTATGTCAAGAATAAATATTGCAGCAGTGTCGCGTGCGGGGATTTATTCTCCGAATCATATCGGTAATGATGCGGCGATTCTCAATGCCACTGTCGAGCAGTTAAGGCGCCGTGGATGTGATGTGAGAATGTATAATGAGGAGCAGTTCCTGACTGAGGATTTGCATGAGAATGTGATACTCAACATGTGCCGTCAGGCTGCATCGCTTGAGAAACTACAGAGTCTTGAGGAGCGCGGCCGGCTGGTGATTAATTCCGGCTTCGGCATAGAGAATTGCACCCGTGAGAAGATGACCCGCCTTCTTATAGCTCACGGGGTACCTTATCCTGACTCTTTGATGGTAGACACAAATACCAACGTGCGCCAGATGCTTGAAGAGGCCGGAATCGACCGTTGCTGGATAAAACGAGGGGAGTATCATGCGATGCATAAGGAGGATGTGCACTATTGCCGACATGCGCAGGAGGCACAGGAGATATTGCATGAGTTCTTCTACCGTGGAATCCGCCGGGCCGTAATCAACCGCCATCTCGACGGCGATCTGGTGAAATTCTATGGCCTGGCCGACGGGACGTTCTTCTATTGGTTCTACCCGATGGAGCAGAACCATTCGAAGTTCAGCGACGAACGGATCAACGGAATGCCAAAGCATCTGCACTTTGACCAGCAGGAGTTGCAGAAGGCATGTGAGAAGGCGGCTGACATCACCGGGGTGGTGATATATGGCGGCGACTGCATAATCGACAAAGACGGCAATTTCCAGATTATAGACTTCAATGACTGGCCGAGCTTTGCCCCCTGCAGGGCCGAAGCGGCCCCTCATATCGCCAAAACAATACTTTCGGCAATAAAGAAATGGCAGTATGCCCGCGACTGCGAGTCGGCCGGCACTGATGTCCAGCAGCAGCGCCGCCGCAGCCGGAAAGGAGGTGCGCAATGAGCAGGTTGGCCGATTGGAAACGAGAGTATAAAGCATCGTTGAAATCCTCAGACACAGAAGAGACCTTTGACCTTATATTCTATCGTCCGATAGGTTTTTTCTGGGCCAAGCTTGCCGCGCGCCTCGGAGTGACACCCAATGCCATCACAATAGCCTCCATAATAATAGGAATGGGGGCCGGAGTAGCATTCTATTTCAATGACTTCTGGATTAACGTGGCGGGGATGTTATTGCTTATGTGGGCCGACAGTTTCGACTCGGCCGACGGACAGCTGGCCCGCATGACCAGACAGTATTCGCGTATCGGGCGTATACTTGACGGCCTTAGCGGCGATATCTGGTTTGTGTGCATATACGTAGCGATATGTCTGCGCGAGAATGTGACGAGCCATTTTTTTATGGAGCATACCTGGTTCATATGGGTGCTTGCCGTCGTGACAGGAGTGTTTCATGCCATGCAGGCGGCTATGGCCGATTACTATAGGCAGTTTCATCTATACTTCGTCAAGGGTGAAGATGGGAGTGAACTCGAGAGGGCCTCATGCTTATGGGATAAATTCCATGCCTTGTCATGGCGTAAGGATTTCTGGCAGAAACTGGTGCTGATGTTCTACACGAATTATACTGTAGGGCAGGAGAAGCGCACTCCGGCGATGCAGCGTCTGCGTCAGGCTCTTGATGCCGCCTATGGCGGGAGGATACCGTTGGCGTTCCGCGAGAAATTCCGTGCGGCGAGCAAGCCGCTGATGAAATACACGAATATATTGTCGTTCAATACGCGGAGCTTCGCCTTGTTCGCCTCTATATTGGTGTTCCGTATGCCGTGGCTATATTTTGCCTTTGAACTTGTGGTGCTGAATATAATCCTTGTGTATATGATGGTCCGTCATGAGCGGATATGCCGTCAGTCGATGACATGGATACCGGCCGTCGGCTCTTGAACCCAGTATTTTTTGTAGTTTATGGCATCGCTGCGGTGCCAGTATAATCTTGGAATCACGATATATAAAGCTTAACTCACTGAACATCATGAAAATCTCATTCCACAGATATGCCGTCTCGCTTCTGGCAACCTCTACTGTTCTGTCGGTCGGCGCGGCTGTCGGCTGGCCCTTGCAGCATGAGGGTGTAATGCTTCAGGGATTCTATTGGGATTCCTTCGTCGACTCGAAATGGAGCAATCTTGAGTCGCAGGCAGATGAACTGTCGGATTATTTTAACCTTATATGGATTCCCAACTCCGGAATGTGCGGCACTTCAGACAATATGGGGTATATGCTGCAATATTGGTTCTACTTATTTACTTAAATATTGGTAATGATAATGGACTGTGACAGCATTAACGAGAACGACTATATGGCTTCCGGGCTTCCGGAAAGATTTGAAGGGATAAAGGGGGTGCTGTTTGATTATGGCGGCACTCTCGACTCCGGAGGCGACCATTGGAGCGAGGTGATATGGCGCGCATGGCAGGAGGCCGGAGTGACTGAACTGGCGGATGTCGGTAAGGACTTGTTTCGCGAGGCATATGTGTATGCCGAACGTGAACTGGCTCGTGTCAGACATATAATGCCGGAAGATGATTTTTATCAGTTGCTGCGTAAGAAGATGCGTATCGAGTTTGAGTGGCTTGCCTCCTGCAGCGGGTTCCCCTCCGGACGGATAGGGGAAATGGCGGAGGCTACGGCCTGTATATGCGATGACGAGGCGCGCCGGCGTGTGGCCGAGGCCCGTCCGGTATTGGAATTTCTTGCCGCGCGATACCCTCTGGCACTCGTTTCCAACTTCTATGGCAATGTGGAGTCTGTGTTGCAGGCATATGGTCTGCGTGATTACTTCGGAGAAATAATCGAGAGTGCCGTAGTGGGTGTGCGCAAGCCCGACCCGGAAATATGGCGTCTGGGAGTGCGTGCGCTCGGAATGAATGCGGAAGAGGTGCTTGTCGTGGGCGACAGCTATACGAAAGATATTCTTCCGGCCCTTGCTGCCGGATGCCGTGCGGTGTGGATTAAAGGGAAAGGATGGACCGACAAGGAAGATGCCCAGACGTATCCCGATACAATCAGCTGTATAGCCGATTTGATAAGTAAGTGTCCAAATTTAACCGATAGTAATTGAAATGGAATCTTTTACACAATCTGCGGCTTCTTTTCTGCCGCTTCCGGCTTGTCGCTGAGTCAAATATGTTTATATTCACCTTCACTCCGCACCGGAATCGACTAAAAAACAAGCCCGCATATTGTATAAATTAAATTAGGACACTTACTTAGGGACAATAGTTCGGTAAAAACAGTGTATCTATTTGAAAGCCAATGAGTTGCATAAATAGCTTGAATCCAATACAACGCATTGGATATCAAGTTGTTACAAACTTTTCATCACAGAAATTACCGAACTATTGTAGGGATGATTCCCAAATCGAATTAAGGCCACTCGCTTATCATGTCGTGGGCGCAGTGATGCGTCATATCCGCACCGGATGAGCCGCGAAGAGCGAGTGCGCCATACCCGGCGATGAGATGCTGCAACCCATGAAATCAGTGATTGTGACATATGGCATATTGATTAAAAATGGGTGAAAAATGCCTGATAATCCGATTTAGCCCTTTTAATTAATATTAACAATTGACGAGTTGCTGACATTAAAATTCTAATAAATTTGCCAAAATAGTAGTTTATTAGTATTATTTAACAAATAGAGGATGTGATTTTTGATAATAATTTTTTGCAGATTGCAAAAATGGCAGTACTTTTACGACCGATTTCACTTTCCTGCGCCGATAAGAATTCAGGGTGTGGGCATGAGGATTATCAAAAATAGAAAATAAACAACACAGAAGATACAATTTAATTATGGCAGAAAAGGCTAAGGCTCCCAACGGCAAGTTAGGTGTAATGATTGTAGGACTCGGTGCGGTGAGCACCACATTCATCACAGGTGTAATGATGACCCGCAAAGGTCTGGCAAAGCCTGTAGGATCAATGACCCAGTACGACAAAATCCGTGTGGGTCGTGGCGCTGACAAGAAGTATCTGAAATATAAGGATATCGTGCCTTTGGCCGACCTTAACGACATCGAGTTCGCAGCATGGGACGTATACCCTGCCAACGCCTACGAATCAGCACTCAACGCCGAGGTGCTGAAGGAGAAAGACATTGAGCCCGTAAAAGAGGAGCTTATCAAAATCAAGCCCCTCAAGGCTGCTTTCGACCGCAATTACGCCAAGCGTCTTGACGGCGACAACGTGAAGGATGCCAAGACCCGCTGGGATATGGTGGAGCAAATCCGCGAGGATATCCGCAATTTCAAGAAGGAGTCGGGTGTAGAGCGCATAGTTGTGCTTTGGGCTGCTTCAACTGAGGTGTATGTGCCCATCAATGAGAAAGTGCACTACAAGCTTGAGGATCTCGAGAAGGCTATGAAGGAGAATGATGTGGAGAATGTCGCTCCGTCGATGTGCTATGCCTACGCAGCCCTCAAGGAGGGTGCCCCCTTCATCATGGGAGCTCCCAACACCACAGTCGACATCCCGGCCATGTGGGAACTTGCCGAGCAGACAAAATTGCCTATCGCAGGCAAGGACTTCAAGACCGGCCAGACTCTGGTGAAATCAGGTTTTGCTCCGATTATCGGCACCCGTTGCCTGGGTCTGAACGGTTGGTTCTCTACCAATATCCTCGGCAACCGCGACGGTCTGGTGCTTGATGAACCCGCCAACTTCCGCACAAAAGAGGTGTCGAAGCTGTCGACACTCGAGTCGATCCTTGTGCCTGAAGAGCAGCCTGACCTGTATGGCCACGGCAACGACGAGGACACTCAGTACTATCACAAAGTTCGTATCAACTACTATCCTCCGCGCAACGACAACAAGGAGGGCTGGGACAATATCGACATCTTCGGCTGGATGGGCTATCCGATGCAGATTAAGATCAACTTCCTCTGCCGCGACTCAATCCTCGCTGCTCCTCTCTGTCTTGACCTCGTGTTGCTCAGCGACCTCGCAGCCCGTGCAGGCCGTTACGGCACTCAGCGCTTCCTGAGCTTCTTCCTCAAGAGTCCTCAGCACGACTATACAGAGGATGAGGTGCCCGTCAACCATCTCTTCCAGCAGTACGTAATGCTCAAGAACGCCATCCGCGAGATGGGCGGCTATGAGGCTGACGAGGAAATCGATTGATTTCGCGCGATAAGTCTGCTTTAATGATTTAAATAATTCCACAGTCGGTCTGCCCGGTGCCCCGGGTAGGCCGATTTTGGATATAAGGCCCGACGGCTCCACGGGCTCACGCTGGTGGGCGCCGACAAGGCCAGTAAGAGATTTCTTTCACTTACTTACTTCATTTAAAATTGAACACATACTTACTTGTAGTGAAGAATTGATATCATGCGAATAGATATAATAACAGTGCTCCCCGAGATGTTTGAGTCTCCGCTTAACTGCTCTATCCTGAAGCGTGCGCGCGACAAGGGACTTGCTGAGATATATGTGCATAATCTGCGCGACTATACCGTCAACAAGCACCGCAAAGTGGACGATTATCCTTTCGGGGGAGAGGCCGGTATGGTGATGGGGATTCAGCCGATAGATGCCTGTATATCGGCTCTGAAAGCCCAGCGCGATTATGATGAGGTGATATTCATGACCCCCGATGGCGAACGTTTTGACCAGCCGATGGCCAACTCACTGTCGATGCTGAAGAATATAATCATCCTCTGCGGCCATTATAAAGGAATCGATTACCGGGTGCGTGAGCATTTTATCACGCGCGAGATTACAATCGGCGATTATGTGCTGACCGGAGGCGAACTCCCGGCTCTGTGTGTGACCGATGCGCTGGTGCGTCTGATACCCGGAGTGATTGGTGACGAGCAGTCGGCGCTTTCGGATTCGTTTCAGGATAACCTTCTGGCACCCCCCGTATACACCCGCCCGGCTGAATACAACGGATGGCGTGTGCCCGACATATTGTTGAGCGGTCATGAGGCCAGAATCGCAGAATGGCGCTATGACCAGGCTCTTGAGCGCACCCGCCGTCTGCGTCCGGACCTGCTTGATGAATGATGAATCGCCTCGTAGGGACAAAATGTCGGGGAGGTTGCATAAAATCGGTTGGATTCGACAAAATTTCACTTCTTGGCTGACATAATATCAGCTGTTTGGAACAAAACGCCAAAAGCAAAAAAAAGTTTATGAGATAGTGAAAAATAATCCGATTTTTCATGATAGATTTCTGTGGGTAGTGTTATAACATCAAAGGAAACATAACAATAACCCCTTAAACTTTATGGCTATGTCGGATTCAAATTTCAAACGTCGTCTGCTCGGACTCCAGAGCAATCTGCTTAATTTCGCTTATCAGCTTACCAGCAGCCGCGATGCGGCACAGGACCTGGTGCAGGATACTACGCTCAAGGTGCTTGACAATGAAGACAAATATGTCGACAATGTCAACTTCAAGGGATGGGTGTTCACGATAATGCGCAACATATTTATCAACAAATACCGTCATCAGGTGCGTTGTGCCACGGTGGTCGACACCACTGAAGACCTGTATCATCTTAATCTCTCGCAAGAGAGTGGTCTTGATACTCCGGAAGGCTCCTATGCCGCAAAAGAGATATCCGAGGCCATCAACACATTCGGCGATGAATACAGAGTGCCATTCAGCATGTATGTCGCCGGCTATAAATACAGCGAGATTGCCGAAAAGATGTCGCTTCCGCTGGGCACTGTCAAAAGTCGCATATTCTTTGCCCGCAAGCGTCTTCAGGGTATGCTGAAAGCCTATCGTTGAGCAGAATCCGTTGCAGCATGGAAGGCTGTTGTCCTTCCGGCGCACATACCATAATATAGCCGGAGTCACCGGTATCCCGCATAGCCCCGACCATAGATCCACGGCCATGAAGATAGTCATGATACTGACTGCTTCGTGGCCGTGTCTGCGTGAGTGCAGGGTCCCGGACATCTGCTCCCGTGACGTGTGCTCGTGATGTGCTCGTGATGTGCTCGCAGAATGCTCGCAGATGTGCTTGCAGAATGGGGCGGGTTTTTAAGAAAAAATTTTGCAGATAGGATGAGATTGACTAATTTTGTAAATTACATGTGGCAGGTGTCCGTCCAAGTCATGTCGAGGTAATATGGCATCCTATTACCGGACACTCATACGCCTGATGCGGCGGGCCGCGCGGCGACCCAACTCTCAACCTGAACGATATGGGGAAAAAGACGAAGAAACTTTCATTCTGGATGCGGCGCAAGTCGCATATCCCGGTGCTGGTAATAGGCACATTGGTGGTGATTTTGCTTTCCTTGAACGAGGAGACGAGCGTAAAGCTCAATATGGAGTATCAGAACCGTATCAACGAGCTCCGGCAGGAAATCAAACTTAATGAAGACTCTGCAGCCTATTATCGGGCACGGCGTGAGGCCATAGAGCATGGTACGGTAGATCTGGAGCATGTGGCCCGCGAACAGTTCCATATGCAAAAGCCCTCGGAAGATGTGTTTCTGATAAAGGAATAGTAGCCGGGCGGAGGATGAAATGGATGCAGGCAGGTGTCACGGAAGCCTTCTGCAGAGAAATAAACGGCGTCATGGCGATGGCCCGGGGTCTGCCCGGCACACCTGAATCAAACGAATAATACTTACAGATGTCAAAAAAGAAAACGAACAGAAATATAGCAGCCGGGGCGACTCAAATTGAATCGCGCCGCAAGAAGATGGAGAATGTGGCCACCTTCGGGCTGACTCTGATAGCGCTCGCGCTGGTGGGGCCGTTCGCCACATCGCTATGGGGAGCGCATCCTATGTATGATCCTGACTCATTCAGCTGGAGCACTGCCTATAAATGGGTATATGCCGTCGGCGCGCTGATATTCACTGCCGCAAGACTTGTAAATGTGTCCGACCCTGGAGAGAGTATGCGGGTGCGGCGTCTGCGCCGGATGGAGTTCTGGGCCGGTATGGCGTTCTGTATAGGTGCGTTCTTCTGGTTCTACAATACGCAGAAACTGTCAGGTATGGCTTACATAGGCCAGATGTCGGTGCTGCGCGACACTGTAATGTTCTCGCTCGTCGGGGCGATGCTGCAGGTGATATCTTTTGCTATGGTGACATGGCGCATCAAGAAAGAGCGCGGGCAGCAAAAGGAGGATAACGGGAAAAAAGACTGATGGCACACGGATTTCTTGCTGTCGATGCCGGCAATACCCGCCTTAAGGCCACGTGGCTCCCGGAAGCCGGAGAGCCGGAGGTGTGCTACTTCGGCGCTGATGCCCAGGAAGAATTGCTTGGCCTGATAGAGCGCCGTCAGCCTGAGGGTGGGGCAATGGCAAGTGTGGGGCATACCGACACACGGCTTGTGGAGTCGCTTCGCATAGCGCTGGAGGGTAATTTCATGTTGCTCACTCCGGAGACTAAGCTCCCGATAGGGGTGACTTACGACAATCCGCGCACTCTTGGGATCGACCGGAAAGCCACAGCGGTGGCCGCTGCCGCCGGATGGCCGGAAAGCAGATGTCTGGTGATTGATGCCGGGACGGCACTGACATGCGATGTGGTGGTTGCCGGCGTCTTTATGAAGGGAAGCATATCGCCCGGATTGCGGATGAGGTTCAGAGCGCTGCATGAATTCACGGCGTTATTGCCTGAAATCATGGTCGGTCCCGACGACGGACCGGTGCCTGCTTTCGGACGCAGCACATGCGAGTCGATACGCACCGGAGTAGTGCGCGGATACATGGACGAGGTGTGTGGCGCCATCTCTGGTCGAGGCCATAATGGCAGCGGCATAACAGTGGCGCTTGTCACCGGAGGTGACGCTCCCATGATTATGCGTCATATCGAAAGAATCCGGCATTGCGAAGGCCGATATGCAGAAGAATTTTCGGAAATAGAAATAGTTTACGACCCTTATCTCCTTGCCAAAGGATTGAGGGCAATTTACCGTCATAATGAAAATGAAATTTAGACATTTCGCTTCCATTCCGGTGCTGGCTGTGCTGGCAATGGCCGGAATGCAGTCGGCGCAGGCCGATGTCACAACCCCTTATTCGATGTACGGATACGGAGTGCTTGGCGACCGGGCCACTTCCATGCAGCGTCAGATGGGCGGCATAGGTTATGCCATGAGCTCCGGACGCCAGATTAATGTCATGAACCCGGCCTCTTATGCGGCCATCGACTCATTGACCTTCCTTTTCGATATGGGTGCCGATGTGTCGATGCTCTGGAGTCAGGAGGGAAGTGCGCGTCAGCATTCCGTCGGCGGCGGACTCGATTATGTCACGATGCAGTTCCCGATTACAAAATTTATGGGAGCCTCAATCGGTATGCTCCCATATACATCTGTAGGTTATGCCTTCGGTAATGACATAAAGCATGGCGCTGTGGAGAATCAGGGCACGGGTGGTATAAATATGGCTTATTTCGGCCTCGCCGGTACATACAAGGGGTTCTCGTTGGGTGCCAATATCTCGTATAATTTCGGCAATATAGTCAATGATGTCTATTCCACTCCCGATAATTCCACTCAAGGTCTACTGGAGCATGTGATGGAGGTGCGCGACTGGGATGTCGTGATTGGAGCCCAGTACAAGGCTAATATCGGGGCCTACAATAGACTCGGGCTTGGCGTGACCTATTCTCCAGCCAAGTCGATGCATGGTCAGACATGGGTGACTCAGCAGGCTTTGCAGGTAGAGAGTAAGCCCGATACCATCGGATATCAGAAACTGTCGGGCAAATACGGCACTCCCGACAGCTTCGGCGGGGGCGTCAGCTTTACGCATGAGCGTATGTCGCGCTGGATGATAGAGGCCGATGTCACATATCAGCTATGGAGCAAGGTCAAATACTCGCCGATATATAAGACAGATGAACCGTCGGCCATGGTGTTCCAGGGTATGAATTTCGCTGATCGCATGCGTGTGGCTCTGGGTGGAGAATGGGTGCCGCGTCTGCGTGGCAACTATGGCCAGCGCATCACCTATCGTATCGGTGGCTATTTCTGCAATGATTATCTTAAGATTCAAGGCAATCGGGTGCGTGAGTATGGCGTCACCTGTGGTGTCGGTCTGCATACGCCGCAGGATAAGACAATGATCAACATTGGATTCGAGTGGAAAAACCGCCGCGCGTATCCGGTCAGACTCGTCGGAGAGAATTACTTCAATATCACTGTGGGAGTCAATTTCAACGAGCGTTGGTTCTGGCAGCGTAAGATTCGTTGATGGGGATGAGGAGGCTTTCTGTCAGTGCGTCATGCGTCGTGGCGCTGATGCTTCTCTTCGCTTCATGCCGCGAGGAGACAAAGGTGGATGTGGCCTCAAGTCTGCGTCCTGACCGTATGCCTACGATGACGACTCACAATGTGTCGACCATGATTTCCGATTCCGGAGTGACGCAATACAAGATTGTGGCGCCATTGTGGAAGGTATACGACGAGGGACCGGAGCCGCACTGGAGATTTCCCGAGGGACTTTATCTCAGAAAATATGACCGGAAATTTAATGTGATAGCCACGATAGCCGCAGATTCGGCAATCTACTATAAGAAACTCAATTTGTGGCGTCTTGACGGTCATGTGGAAGTGACGAAAGTGCCCCGCGAGCTGTTTCTTTCCCAGCAGGTATTCTGGGATCAGAACAAGGGGATTGTCTACAGCGACTCCTTCATCCATATCGAGAATGCCACCCACATGATGGAGGGGTATGGATTCCGTGCCCGTCAGGATTTTACGGAATACAGTATCAACCGTCCGATGGGAATATTTCCCGCAGAGCGCGATAATCTGAAAGGCGGGGGCGCTGCGTCCGGTTCAGCATCCCCCTCTTCCGGCTCTGCCGGTGCATCTTCAGGCCTGTCCCGGACCCAGGGACGGCAGGCAGCAGCCTCGACATCCGTGCGACAGCTGCAGCCGGCGGCCTCATCGGTGGTTGCCGATGGCGACGAAGCACTTAGCTCCGCATCCGCTCCGGGCATGTGACCCGGGACGAGTGTGAGTGTGTGATAAGTTGGTGCTTTGATTCATACACGACTTACGTAATTCGGCGGTTTGGCGAAAAAAAGAGTGGATATGTTTGAATGTCAGCAATTTGCGATGACAGATGATTGTCAATGCAGTATGCCCGATATAAGAATATTACAATGAAGCGCTTTTAATAATCGCCGAACTCTTGTCAATTGAAATATAGATACTATGGGAATTTCAGCAGCAGTGATGATTACGTTGCTGGCAGTATTGTTCTCAGCCCTGTTTTCAGGTAGTGAGATAGCTTATGTCCAGTCAAATAAAGTGCGGATGGAGATTGACGCGAGCGATGGAGGCCTGGTCAACCGTATAATCCGTGGCTTCTCCCGTCATGAAGATATGTTTATATCATCTCTTCTGGTGGGTAATAATATAGTGCTCGTAATCTACGGTATAACCTTCTCCATACTGGTCAATCCGTTTCTGGAGCGTTGGCTTGGCAACGATGGTCTGGTGCTGGTGGCCAATACCGTCGTGTCGACGCTGGTGATTCTTATAGCCGGAGAATTTGTGCCCAAGACGGCCTTCCGTATAAACCCCAATATGGCGATGCGTCTTGTGGCGCTGCCGCTATATATCATTTATCTGATACTTTATCCGTTGACATTGCTTATATCTGTGATATCTCACGGACTGATGCGTATGTTCCATATAAAGGCGGAGTCTGTGACGGCAACGGCTCTTACAATGGAGCAGCTCGACGACTATATCGAAGAGACACTCGACTCTCAGCCGGCCCGGAAGACGGTCGACAACGAAGTGAAGATATTCCGCAATGCGATGGATTTCAAGGACACGACGATTGGCGACTGCATGATACCGCGCAATGAGATAGTGGCAATGTCAATCGACCGTACCTCACGTCAGGAGCTGGTGAAGAAATTTATCGCCACAGGGCTGTCCAAGATAGTGGTGTATAAAGATGATATCGATGATGTGGTGGGGTATATACATGTGGCGGAATTGTTTAACACCGAAGCCGACTGGACCAAATGCCTCAAGCCGGTGATATTCACCCCCGAGACGATGCTTGCCAATAAGATGATGCGGCGTATGCTGACCGAGAAGAAGTCGCTCACGATAGTGGTGGATGAATTCGGGGGTACGGCCGGACTTGTGACACTTGAGGATCTCGTGGAAGAGATATTCGGAGAGATAGAGGATGAGCACGATAAAAACCGTCTGATGGCCCGCGAGATAGCCCCGGGGCATTTCGAGGTCAGCGGACGGGCGGAAATCGATGCGCTCAATGAGCGGTTCGGGACCGACATCCGAGAGAGCGACGACTATCATACGATTGCAGGCCTGATACTGACGCGTCTGGAGTCGATGCCAGTGGCAGGGCAGGAATATGAAATCGACGGGATGAAAATCAAAGTGGTGAAGATGACAGCCAGTAAGATTCAGCTTGTCGACATACGCCTGCCAGAGCAGGAGCCGTAACGCTGCGTCAGGCTGCCGGCAGATGGGTATATCACCTGACCGGAACGGCATTTTTTTTTGGGGGTGAAAAGGGTGTGAAAGGGTGCCATGATCGCGATAAATAAATTCACCAAAAAGTTGAGAAATTCGCTAAAAATGTGTAACTTTGTGGTTAAGTAATTCCGTTGAGGCTTATTCTGATAGGCAAAATTTTGATAATCAGAGGACTTATGGAAATATGCCATAGAGTAAGAGTCATTTTGCGCAGTAGGGATGCTGACCCTGCCGGCGGGAGTTCTGATACGGGAGCGCCACACTTTTAGCAGGTTTTATAAAAAATGAACAACAAGCCTACTTTCAAAAACTCCGTTCTTGGGATTCAGAGCAATCTGATGTCGTTCGCGATGAAGCTTACTCTGAATAAAGATGAGGCGTATGATCTTGTTCAGGACACCACACTGAAGGCACTTGACAATGAAGAGAAATTTGCTGAGGATACCAACTTCAAGGGGTGGATGCTGACCATCATGCGCAACATTTTTATCAACAACTACCGGAAGACGTCGAGAGAAAATACAATGGTCGATGCCACTGTCGAGTTGTATCATATCACGAATGCCACCGACAGTTCGCAGTCCACACCTGACGGAGCGCATACTTGTAATGAGATATCCGCGCTGATTGCCAGTTTCCCGGCAGACTACCGCGAACCGTTCAATATGCACATCGCAGGCTACAAGTATGAAGAGATTGCGGAAAAGCTCGGCATGCCGCTGGGCACCGTAAAGGCTCGCATCTTCAACACGCGAAAGAAACTACGTGAATTATTGAAAGACTATCGTGATTAAATATTCCTGACGACAATTTGGATAATCGGTAATTGACGCAAGTTGGAAATCGACAATTTAGAAACTCGTAGCAGAAAAATTTACTCAGACTTATCATTCAATATAACATTGGACAATCCGCCGGACTTCAGCAACCGGCGGTTTTGTTTTTTTATGGCTTGCGTGATTGCACGCACATCTTTTTTTATTAACTTTGCAGACTGTTAGCCCGGATATGGTCCGGGCAGTTGGCGTATGTGCTGACGGTATTAATCTTCTTGCTCCGATGTCCATATGCTATATTGCTGATTGATAATATTAAACTAATCATATTTGATTAAGCTTTCCAAACAACAATGAATATCAGACGTATTTTACTGTCGCTTTTCATGGTGGTGAGTCTGCTGGCCGCCGCCATGACCGACGACCAAGTGATCGCCTACATCAAGCGCGCTTCAGCCGCAGGCAAATCCGACCAGCAAATCGGACGTGAACTGATGGCCAAGGGTGTAACCCCCGAGCAGGCTGAAAGAATCAAAGCCCGTCTTGAACAGCAGTCTACATCAGAGCGGGATGTCACCGATCAGAAGGTGGGTGCATCAAAAGCCGAGCGACGGCACAATGCCGCCAACGATGTGTCAGACCAGACTGTAGACGAAATCGAGCGTGAAGTCGACAAAGGTAGTGACAATACCGTCTCGGCTCGTCGGATATACGGTCATGAGGTGTTCAATGCACGTGCGCTCACATTCGAACCAAGCGAGAATCTCGCCACCCCGCAGAATTATCGTCTCGGCCCGGGTGATGAAGTCGTAATCGACCTATGGGGTACATCGGAAGACCACCTGCGTCAGGTTATTTCACCCGAGGGAAGCATCATGATATCGCAGGTAGGACCGGTATACCTCAACGGTCTGTCTATCGCAGATGCCAACAAGCATATCAAAAGTATATTCGCCCGCAAATATGCCGGTATGGATGATGCCGAGACTGAAGTGCAGGTCACTCTGGGACAGGTGCGTACCATACAGGTCGATATCCTCGGTGAGGTATCGACTCCGGGCACATTCCGCATGTCGCCGTTCTCATCAGTATTCCATGCCCTGTATCGTGCAGGGGGTATCCGCGACATCGGTACGCTACGTAATATCCAGGTGATACGCAACGGCCGGAAGGTGGCCGGAATCGATATATATGAATATCTGTTTGACGGCAATACCTCGGGCAATATCCGCCTGCAGGAGGGCGATGTCATAATCGTGCCCCCCTACGACCGGCTGGTCAGCATCAATGGAAATGTAAAGCGTCCCATGTACTATGAAATCAAGCCGGATGAAACCATTCAGGATCTTCTCACATATGCCGGCGGATTCACAGGTGATGCCTATTCCGGCATGATGCGTCTGGCACGCCAGTCGGGCACGGAGAATGAACTTTATAATATCGACCGTGCCGAATTCGACACTTATCGTCTAAAGGATGGCGACATCCTGACCGTAGGCACGATTCTCGACCGTTATGCCAACCGTGTCGAACTCAAGGGTTCCGTCTATCGTCCCGGTATGTTTGCAATCGGTGATGGCGTCAATACTGTAGGACAGCTTGTGCGCAAGGCCGACGGACTGACGGAGGATGCTTATGCCGATCGCGTGATTCTTTATCGCGAGGGTCCCGAACTGCAGCTCGAAATAATAGGAGTCGACCTTAAAGGCATCCTCAACGGCACAGTCCCCGACATCGAGCTGAAGCGTAATGATGTGCTCGTGGTCTCAAGCATCCACGAACTCAAGAGCCGCGGCGCGCTTACCATCTCTGGTCTTGTAGCGCGTCCGGGCACGTATCCCTTTGCCGACAACACTACTCTTGAAGACCTTATTCTTCAGGCCGGCGGCCTGCTTGAAGGTGCCTCTACGGCACGTGTCGAAGTGGCCCGCCGCGTGGTGAATCCGACTTCAACAACTCCGACACAGCGTCTGGCCGATCTTTATGAACTTTCTATCGAGAACGGCCTTGCCGTTGGCGACGGACAGGACTTCGTTCTGATGCCCTACGACCATGTCACGGTGCGTACAAGCCCAGGTTACGGCGAGCAGCGCCAGGTGTCGGTGCGCGGAGAAGTACTCTTTGAGGGTGGCTATACGCTTGAGAAGCGTAATGAACGAATCTCTGATATCGTGCGTCGTGCCGGCGGTATTATCGATGGCGCCTACGTGCGTGGCGCCCATATGTCGCGTCAGCTCTCTGAAGATGAATACACTGCGCGTCGCGAGGCGTTGCATCTGGCATTGGCCAACAGTAATGCCAACGTTGGCGACTCGATAGCGCTCAGCAAAATCGATGTGTCGCGTTCCTACAATGTCGGTATCGACCTTGAAAAGGCTCTCGCTTATCCGGGTTCGCACTATGATCTGGTGCTGCAGCCCGGTGATGAGATATATGTACCGGAACAGCAGAGTATCGTAAAAATCTCCGGTGACGTGATGTTCCCGAATGCCGTCGTATACGAACCGGGTAAGAAGTTGAATTATTATGTCGACATGGCCGGCGGTTATGGTCAGACCGCGCGCAAGAATAAAGCCTATATCGTGTATATGAACGGCACTGTGGCCAAAGCGAAACGGAATACGGAAATTGAGCCGGGATGCACGATTATCGTGCCCTCCAAGCCTCAGCGCCCGGGTACGAACTGGGAGAAAGTGCTGGCTATGGCCACCAGCTTCTCGTCAGTGGCGGCTTTGGCAGCGACCATCACCAATATTGTTAAAAAATAAGTTATAAAGGATAGCCTCATGCGATGGCGCACTCGGACGCGTCATGGCATGAGGGCTTGACATAACCCCCGTAGCGGGTGACGTGAGTATGCACCGCAATCCCGCTTCATATACCAAAGAGTTATGGCAGAAGAAAAACTGAATGATGTCAATGAGAAGGAGGAGGGCACTATCGACCTTCTTGATATAGCCTCCAATCTGTGGGCCAACAGGCGTAAACTCATCAAGTGGAGTGTCTGCGGCGCCGTGATAGGATTGATTGTGGCATTCAGCATTCCGCGCGAGTACACCACTTCCGTGCAACTGGCTCCGGAAGTCGGTGATAACAAAGCCTCCGGCGGGGGCATGGCCGCATTGGCATCAATGGCAGGTCTCGCCTCATTATCGAATGGCGCGGATGCCGTATATCCGATGCTCTATCCCGATGTTGTCAGCTCAGTGCCTTTCCTTACGAGTCTCTTCGATGTGGAAGTGCAGACTAAGGAAGAAGGAAAGAAACTGACCGTAGAGCAGTATATGGAGGAAGATGTGTCATCTCCCTGGTGGAGCGAGGTGCTTTCACTCCCCTTCAAGCTTATCGGATTGCTTACTCCTGCAGAAGAGGTTGACCCCAATCATAAACTCGACAATTTTCAGCTCACTAAAGAAGAAGACGACCTTGTAAAGGCACTTCGTGACCGCATCGTGGCCAATGTCGATGCCAAGACATCGGTGGTGACAGTGAATGTCAGTATGCAGGATCCTCTTATATCGGCCGTTTTGGCTGATACGGTGGTCAATCGGCTCAAGCAGTTTGTGACCGATTACCGTACCAATAAGGCACGTCAGGACCTGCGTTATGCCGAGATGCTCAATGAAGAGGCAAAGGCCGCCTACTACACAGCCCAGCAGCGTTATGCCAATTATCTTGACCGCAACCAGGGTATAGTGTTCCGTTCGGCGCAGGTGGAGCGTGAGCGTCTGGAGAATGAGACCTCTCTTGCGTTTAATCTTTATAATTCCACATGCCAGCAAGTGCAGCATGCACAGGCCAAAGTGCAGGAGACGATGCCTGTATATGCAGTCATCACGCCGGCCACAGTGCCCATCAAGCCGTCAAAGCCTCGTAAGGCTCTGATTCTTGTGGGATTCACATTCCTGGCCTTTGTGGCATGTGCTGTGTGGATACAGTTCCTCAGGCCTATGATTGAGGAATATAAGGCTACAAAAATGCAGCCCGGAGCGGCTGACAGTAAAACGATTGACAAATCTGAAGATTGATTTGACAAGATGATGGATTTCAGGAAAATATCGTGTGCACTGGCTGTGTTGCTCTTGGGAGCGGCTAATGTGGTGTCGGCGCAGTCCGACGGGTTTTCGCTCGGAGCTCTCGAATGGATCGGGAGTGAGACGTCTGCCGCGCCGATGTCAGCGTCATCCTCCCCGGCCGGCGCGCTGGATGCGATTTTGTCAGTAGCTTCCGGATCTTCAGAATCTTCAGATGCTTTGAGCGCATTGTCAGTAGTGGCAAAGGCCGGTGGCGGAGAGTATCGTCCGGAGGCATTGGCTTATATCAGCAAGGCTTCAGTGGCCGGCAATTACTATCAGTCAGGTGTATGGGAGGCATCCGGTGGTGGGAAGACTGCTGCCCGGAACGGAATCTCCACCGGATGGACCGGAATGATGTATGCGGCCCCTGAATGGGGACGCATCACATCGAAATATGGCTATCGGCCGAAATTCGGACGTATGCACAAGGGGATAGATGTGGCCATGTCGGTCGGTGACACAGTCTGTGTCCCATTGCCGGGAGTAGTCGAAAGGATAAGTTACGAAGCCGGAGGTTATGGGCACTATGTTATAATCAGACATGAAAACGGACTTGAGACCCGCTATGCCCATCTTAGCGGCACACTTGTGACTCCGGGTGACTGCGTTGCTGCACGTCAGCCGATAGCTCTGAGTGGCAATACAGGCAATTCCACAGGTCCGCATCTTCATTTCGAGACCCGAGTGGCGGGTAATGCCGTTGATCCAATGACAGTTTTTGATTTTGCAGGGGGGATGGTCATTCCCAAAAGCGCCGGCACGGCGATGCAGCGGGATTTCGGCAGTGTGGCCGGAGGAGTGCTGTCCGGCATGGTAGCCGGAGGAGTGCGAGGCAAATCACTTGGCGAGCGCCGCACATACGTAGTTAAAGTCGGCGATACATTAGAGCGCATTGCCGCCCGGGCAGGAGTGAGTGTATTGCAGCTGTGTCAGCTCAATTTCATCTCGGAGGCTGAGCCACTCAAGCCGGGGGTAATGCTGAGACTACGCAAATAGACCGATGTCGGCGCTACGGCGTCCGGAATCTGGCGCATGGCAGAATCTGATGTCGTCGGGATTCAACCGGGCAGATCTGTCGAATTTCTCTATACACAACGGGCGGGACTCCACGAAAGAGTCCCGCCCATTGTGTATATTATTCATAGAGTAGATTCAGATGAAAAGTCGGTAGTAAGGAATGTCTCGGGAGGGCAGGGGAGTGGTACTGAATATCCGAAAAGAATCCGGGACTCAATTCTTGCACTTCACACATTGCAAAGCCAGACGTTTTTGAGTCCGTTCCTCAATAGAGGTGAGAATATAGAGCGTCGGAATGAGAATAATCATGGGAGAGATGCAGATAATTATGTCGTAAATCATAGTTGTAGAATTTTGTGTTTACAGATGTTAACATTATTTTACATAATTTTATTCCACACTATTTCAGTGTGTTACGTAAGTATTAACACCTGAATCGCATATTTGTTCAAAAAAAATTTGCACACGGCTGAATTTTGTTCTAACTTTGCAAACGCAAACGGGAAACGCCCCGGCGAAAGCGCTGACGGTCCCCGCGACGAACAATGACAAGAATGCT
>DKWX01000004.1 GCA_002491945.1 Porphyromonadaceae bacterium UBA7141 | reverse complement strand
TTGTAAAGTTACAAAATATCTACGACTTTGGCAAACAATTAGTTGATGATTAACTGAGTATCCCTAAATAGAAGCGAACAGCCGAGCAGGATAATGGGCAGACCGGTGACGGCAGGGGTGGTGACACTGTAACCTCTGGCGATTACGGCACCTCCTATGGCGGCGGCAATGGCGTTGCCGGCGTTGTAGGCAATCTGGATGCAGGCGGCGCCGAGGAGTTCGCCTCCGCGGGAATAGCCTACGATCGAGCTTTGCAACGGACTGCCGGAACCGAACAGACTGGCTGTGCCGGCTATCATGAGCAGCACGGCGGCCGTCTGATATGAGGCTAAAAAGTAGAAGAGGAGCAGAATCGGAATTGCTGCGGCCTGCACCCATGCTGCCACTTTGGCCTGAGCGAAGCGGTCGCTGAGGCACCCGGCTACGAGATTGCCGGCCACCATCCCGGCTCCGGCGAGCACCATTAGCCATGTGAGATCCTGTTGGGGAAACCGGGCCACTTCAGTGAGCTGAGGATCTATGTAGCTGTACCAGCAGTAGATGCCGATTTGTCCAAAAAGCACACCTCCGAAGATGAGCCAGGGCGGGAGAGTGCGGAGGAAACGGAACTGTCCACGGAATCCATGGTCCTCAAGTCCGGCTACGTGAGGAATCCAGATGCGTATCGCGATAAAAGTGAGTATACCGGTCACGCCGACCGCGAGGAAGGCTATGCGCCATGTGGCAAGATTACTGATGAGGGTGCCGAGTGGCACGCCGATGAGGGTGGCGATGGTCATCCCGGCAATCATGAATGCCACGGCGCTTACCTCCTTGCCGGGAGCGGCGAGGCGTCGGGCCACTATTGCACCTACGCCGAAATAGGCCCCGTGGGGGAGCCCGGAGATGAATCTGGCGATGATGAATGGCCAGTACCCTTGGGCCACGCAAGCTCCGAGGTTGCCGATGGCGATGATTGCGGCGAGGGTGAGCATGATGGTGCGAAGCGGGACACGGCGGGCGAAGAGGAGAGCCGGGGTGCCTACGCATACACCGGCGGCATAGGCCGAGATGAAATTGCCTGCCTGAGAGATGGTGACGTTCATGCTTTGGGCAATGTTGCCGAGAATCCCCATCATCAGAAATTCGGCGATGCCGAGAGCGAAAGTGCCCATAGCGAGGGCAGTGAGTCCTTTGTTCATTGATGTAGGTGTGGAATATTGTCACATAGATTAACAAACGTATGCGGGGTGTGGTTATGGTATGCTCTGAGGTGTAAATTTTCACTGCGACATTCAGAAATAAAAACTTCAGACGGGTATGCCGAAATTACGAGGAAACAACAGATTCTGTCAATGAAATGCTCATGGTGGCTGCTGTGGTAATTACTCTCAGGAAACTCACTCCAGTTAACAATAGTTTTTAAACAAACTCAGAGTGTTTAAATTTGCTTAAAAATGGGCAAATGGCATTTTTTTTGATATTTTGAAAACAAAATTGATTTTGAAGTGTTATATATTAAAATTGCTAAATTTTTCAATTTTCCAACAAACCTAAAAAACAGCTTAGTTATGTCAACTTATTTCCCCTATTCGCAGTTGATTGCCAATCTGCGTGAGAGTTTCCGGCAGAGTATGAATCGTCAGCCTTTCTTCGGCGACTGGAGTGTGGGAGAGGCGCAGGCATCTGCCTCTGATTCGAGTCTTGCCGACATCAGTGAAATCTATTATTGATGGAAGGGACGCTGCCGACGGCGTATGCGGCATCAGCAATAATTTTTGATTCAGCCTACGGAGGCTGTGCCCGCCGGAGAAGACGGGCGTTGAAGATAAAAACGGAGGCTTCATCCTTGGTATATTGATTATCGGGATGAGGCTCCTTTTTAGTTTATTCAGGAACGGGGAACGGGTCCGTCTATATTTATGGTCAGGCAGAGTGTGGTGGCGGTGACTGATGAGTGGCGGATTTTGCTATAATCCGGTTCGCGGGGATATGAACAGTATTGGCCGGCATCTCGTTATAAGGATGTTGGACATGTTTTGTTTATGAATTTATTGCTATGAAAAATAAGACTAATGCCGGAGAAACCGACGATGTAGAGAGCCGTGGCTATCAGCGGAGCCTGGAGCTTATGAGTCCGTTTGAGATTAAGAATACGCTGATTGAGCTGGCTCGCAATGAGTCGCGTCGTTCGGCCGATGCGTATCTGAATGCCGGGCGCGGAAATCCTGACTGGATTGCTACAGAGCCTCGAGATGCTTTTTTTCTGCTCGGACTGTGGGCTATGGAGGAGGCGCGAGGGGAATTGTATGAAAAGCCCGGTATCGCGGGTCTGCCATCGGCAGATGGTATAGGGGAACGTCTTCGCACGTTTCTTGCAGATAACTCGGCGCGTCGAGGGGCGCATCTTCTGCGTCGCTCGCTGAATTATGCGGAGCGTGAGCTTGGGATTGAGGTCGACAGCCTGGCATATGAGTGGGCTGATGGAATAATAGGCGACCATTATCCCACACCACCGCGTATTCTTGAAAATACAGAGAAAATATGCCGTGCGTACCTGGCACGTGAGATGGGGGATAATGCTCCGGGATTGGGTAGGGAGTATGATCTTTTTGCCACAGAAGGGGGCACAGCTGCGATGGTATATGTGTTTGAGTCATTGCTTGCGAATCATCTGCTGGAAAAAGGAGACCGGATTGCGTTGATGACACCGATATTCACACCGTATATAGAGATACCGCGACTGGATCGTTATGGCTTCGATGTGGTGAATGTGTATGCGTCGCAGCTGTCGGCCGACGGGAGACATACGTGGCAGTATCCGGCTGAGGAACTCGACAAATTACGCGACAGTAGTGTAAAGATGGTGTTCTTGGTAAATCCGTCGAATCCACCCTCTTATGAATTGTGTGAGTCTGATATAAAGTCTCTTGTGGATATCGTGAGACATGATAATCCGGATCTGATGATAGTGACCGATGATGTGTATGGCACGTTTGCGGAGCATTTCCGTTCGCTGATGTACGAATTGCCGGAGAATACGCTTTGTGTGTATTCCTACAGCAAGTATTTCGGCGCCACCGGTTGGCGTCTGGCTGTTGTGTCGGCTCTTGGCGAGGGGAATGTGTTCGACCGACGGCTTGCGGCACTTCCGCAAGAGAAGAGAGAGGATCTTGGCCGTCGCTATTCATCGCTGACCATGAATCCGGACGGGATGAAATTCATTGACCGGATGGTGGCCGACAGCCGTGCGGTGGCTCTGAATCACACGGCCGGGCTGTCGACTCCGCAACAGGTGCAGATGTCGCTTTTTTCACTTATGAGTCTGCTTGATGAGAAGGATGCCTACCGCCGAAAGATGCGTACACTGATATCCGACCGTCTGGAAGCCTTATGGAAAGGAACCGGGTTTGAGCTTCGGGAGGATCCGCTGCGTGTGGGATATTATTCGGAGATTGACTTTATGGTGTGGGGTCAACGTATATATGGCGATGAATTCTGCACATGGCTCAAGTCGGCCCATGAGCCGATAGATATTGTGTTGCGTCTGGCAAAGGATACTGGTGTGGTGCTGCTCAACGGCGGCGGTTTCGACGGACCGGAGTGGTCAGTGCGAGCATCCCTGGCGAATCTTGACGAGACTGCATATCTGCGCGTAGGCACGGCTATCCGGCGTATTCTTGACGGGTATCACGCTGAGTATATGGCTTCGCTTGATAAGTAACTCACACCATGCTATTTTTTCGCTGCTTCCGCAAATTTCCATGGGGTTTGCAATGTTCTCCTCGCGCCCTGTGGAATCAGCTCAAAAATGAACTTCTGTAAAATGTGAATTTTGAATGGGAATATGAACATATTCGACTGAGAGACAATGCTGAAGCGGCAAAAATAATTCATCTCACGTGTTTTTCAGCATAATAGATTGTCACCTCAAAAATTCTTTGTAACTTTGCATATAAGCAATAAGTAAGAGCGTTAAGTAAGTGTTCAAATTTAACCGATAGCAAATGAAATGGAATCTTTTATACAATCTGCGGTTTCTTTTTTGCCGCTTCCGGCTTGTCGTTCAGTCGAATATGTTTATATTCTCTTTCACTCCGCACCGGAATCGACTGAAAAATAAGCCCGCATATTGTATAAATTAAATTTGGACACTTGCTTAATATGTGGAATGACCAAGAATATCACTACATAAGTGTGAAATCCGGAAACAAAAATATTGAAAACTCCAACGTAGTTGCTTAAAGGCTTTGGTCAGCCTCGCATGAATGCGTTGGGGTTTTTGCTTTATATGGAAATTATCAACAACGTAAACAAGACGCTTAAAGACGATATGCTCGTCACCTTGCGCTCGGGCTCGAAGGTGGCTATCGCCGCATCTCTTGCCGGGCATTGCCGGGGGCACGGAGGTTAAGGCTGTTTTTGTTGTCGATGTGGAGCTGAAACGCTCTGACTACGACAGCAAAAACATTCTCCTTATCTCTAAACTCATTCCGCATCGCATTATCTTCGCTCTGCGTCATGAAGATAAGGTGCAGCTTGCTGTGTATCACACCAAGCTCTTTACCGGACCGTGGCAACCCCTGACGCCTAATGCCTCATGCCTAATTCCTATCAACGGCTTAAACCTTGATGCGGTTTGGCAGAATATCGTTGCTTTTGTCGGTGAACTGGAGGTTGCCGAAGGCAACTCTCTCACCGAACAAATCCGCATTGACGAGGAACGCACGAGGCTCATGCGTCAGATTGAGACGTTGGAACGCCAAATGCGATCCACCTCTCAGCCTCGCCGTCAACGAGAACTCTATGCGCAGCTAAAGCTGATTAAATGCATAATTCATAATGCATAATGCATAATAAGATGAAGAAAACGGAGGAAAATATTATCGCGGTGAAGAGTAAAGCATTTGCTTTAAGATGTATAAGGCTATATAAGTATCTGTCAAAGGAACATAATGAATTTGTTTTGTCTAAGCAGATGCTACGTAGCGGAACAAGTATAGGTGCAAATGTTAAAGAAGCCATACGAGGTCAATCGAAGGCTGACTTTGGAGCAAAAATGAATATTGCTCTGAAGGAAGCAAGTGAAAATGAGTATTGGCTTGAATTGCTTTACGAATCTAATTATATAAACATCCAAGAGTTTGAGAGCATTATCCACGATTGTAGGGAATTGCTTAAGATTCTCACTTCCATAGTAAAATCAACATTCTCAAAATAATTATGCATTATGCATTGTGAATTATGAATTGTAAAAGACTCAAAATGCAAAGCCGTGATGTTGTGGGCGGCAACGTGGAGAAGATTGCCGCGTTGTTTCCTCACTGCGTCACTGAGAGACTAAATAAAGACGGTAAACCTGAACTTGCCATCGTCTTCGACAAGCTCCGTGCGGAACTGTCGAACGATGCGCTCGAAGACGGCGAGGAACGCTATCAGTTCACTTGGCCCGACAAGCGGGCAGCGTCCCGTCTCGCCAACGAGCCTGTCAATCTTACTCTTCGTCCTTGCCGCGAGGAATCGGTAGACTTCGACACAACAGAAAACCTCTATATTGAGGGGGACAATCTCGACGTACTCAAAGTACTTCGCGAAACATATCTCGGTCGTGTCAAGATGATTTACATTGACCCGCCATATAACACCGGCAACGACTTCGTCTATAACGACGATTTCGCGCAGGGTAGGGAGGACTTCGAGCAAAACAGCGGACTGTTTGATGCCGAGGGCAACCAAACTATCGACCCCATGCAGCGTAACACCGAAGCCAACGGTCGCTTTCACACCGATTGGCTCAATATGATATATCCTCGCCTTAAAGTCGCTCGCGAC
>DKWX01000059.1 GCA_002491945.1 Porphyromonadaceae bacterium UBA7141 | reverse complement strand
CCATTAACTGAATATCCCTACTTACAAACCAAACCACCGGTGGCGCTGTTGACTGACCGGGGACCTTTTCTGATTGGACGCAAATGGCGCGGGATGGGACGCGGGCAAGCAGGGCAGCAAGGCAGGCAAGAAGCGTCTCTGATGTTAATTTGCGTTGAAATATTGTTTTTCTCACCATTTTGATGTAAATTTGCACCGAAGTATTGCCTTGCCGCACCCAACGGTAAGGCACCACCTTACTTTAATACTCTATGTCTATGAATAAACCTCACAAACTCCTCGCCGAAAAACTTCTCCACATCAGCGCTATCAAACTGCAGCCGGAGTCGCCGTTCGTATGGGCGTCGGGCTGGAACTCTCCCATCTATACCGACAACCGTATCATTCTCTCCTACCCCGACGTGCGCAACTTCGTCAAAGTAGAACTCGCACGCACCATCCTTGAAAACTACCCGGAAGCCAATGCCATAGCAGGCGTGGCGACAGGAGCCATCGCTATCGGCGCCATCGTGGCCGACAGTCTCGGTCTGCCATACGTATATGTGCGACATACGCCTAAAGACCACGGTCTGGAAAACATGATTGAAGGTAATCTCAAACCAGGCTCGAAAGTAGTGATTGTAGAAGACATCGTCTCCACTGCAGCCTCATCGCTCAAAGCCGTAGATGCTGTCCAGATGGCCGGATGCGACGTAGTCGGGATGACATGCCTCTTCAACTTCCAGTTTCCCGAGGCCGTAAAACGTATTTCCGACGCCAACCTCAGCATGGCACCGCTGCTGACCTACAGCGAAATGCTCGAAGTAGCCTCCGAAATCGATTATATCTCCCCCGCCGAGCTCGAGACGCTCCGCCAATGGCGCGAAGACCCTGCCGCCTGGACCCCCGAAACATACTGACCCACAGCCCCGGAGCTGCCCCGGCGCAAAGCCCGCAGCCTCAGAGGCCGTGCCTCGTAGTACCGCGCCCGAGCTTTAGCGAAGGGTTCCATCCCAAAAAAAGAAAAAAATGGCACTTTATAAATCACATACCCAGCAGATTCCGGCCCCCGCAGAGGCCGTATTCGACAAGCTCTCCGACCTATCCAATCTCCGTCAGCTCCTCGAGAGCATCCCCGAGTCAGCCGTTCCGGCCGACAAACGGGAGATGTTTGACGCCGTACGCGTCACCGACCAGACCATAACCTTCCCCGCCGGTCCCGTCGGCGAACTCACCATGCGCATGACCCGCCGCGAGCGCCCCACACTGATCGAGCTGACCGGCGAAGGAGCCCCCGTCCCCCTGAAAATGAAGCTCGAACTCACAGCCGTCGCCGCAGCAGCATCCGAGGCCGCAGTAGCAATCGACATCGCCATCCCCGCCATGCTCAAACCCATGATCGGAGGCACTCTCCAGAAGATGGCCGACCAGTTTGCAGACATGCTCGGCAAACTCCGCTATGAGTAATCCACCCCGCCGCCCCGCCACTAAGAGACGACGGCTCACATTACCGGCCCTCCTCGCCACAATCCTCCTCACAGTCGCAACCGGCTGCGAGACAGTCAACGACTCCCGCATACCGTCCTACCCCGTATACATCGACCTCTCCAACCCCGGGTTATGGAACACCTACGGCGTCAGCGGCTTCGGCTCGTGGCAGCGCTTCATATGCCAGTCAGGAAGCGCCGTAGAACCCGCAGGATTCGCCTATAAAGACGGTGCCGCCACAGGCTATGGCGGCGTATTGCTGATCGAAGGGATGGACCCTTTCGAACTACAGACAGCCGTACCGCTGGCCTACGACCTCAGTTGCCCGGTAGAAAAATCCCCGACCATCCGCGTGACCATCGACCCGACCACATACGAGGCCGTATGCCCCGTATGCGAATCGCATTACGACGTCACGATGGGAGCCGGGGCGCCCACCGTCGGTCCGGCCCTCAGCGGCGAACGGCAATACGGTCTGCGACGCTACGCCTGTCACCCCACGACACTGGGCGGCTACATCATCAACGACTTCAAATGACCCCTCTCGAAAGTATACTTTACATGATATGGCGCGGCATCGCCGTGGGTGTTCTCATATCGGCCCCGATGGGGCCGGTAGGGATACTCTGCATACAGCGCACCCTCGACAAAGGGAGACACGCAGGGTTCTACACCGGGATCGGGGCCGCAATATCGGATATGTTCTACTGTCTGCTGACAGGGTTCGGCCTCTCGTTTATCGAAGACTTCATCGAGAGAAACCAGAACGTAATCCAGCTCATCGGCAGCATCGTACTGATAGCATTCTCAATCTATCTATTCCGCAAAGACCCGTCGTCGCCGATGCGGAGACCCGTGCCGCAGGAGGTATCGATGAAGAAAAACATACTTGGCGGATTCCTGTTCACATTCTCCAACCCGCTGATAATCTTTCTGATAATCGGTCTGTTCGCCCGTTTCAACTTCACTTCACCCGACATCCCGGGATGGGCTCAGTCAGTCGGGTATCTATTCATTGCCGTCGGTGCATTAGGGTGGTGGTTCGGAATCACCTACGCCATCGAGAAAGTGCGCTCTCGCTTCAACATGCGCTCAATGAAGATAATGAACATCACCATCGGCGTGGTAATACTCTGCTTCGCGGGAGTCGGAATCGCCGGTAGCATAATGGGGCTTACATCCCATAATGCCAACGCTGCCTCCCCGCTACTCCACCGTTACCACCGTCCGGACCCATCCGACCCATCCGCGCCATCCCCCTGCGTAAGCTTCAATCTCCAGGGGAGCAGTGAGGCGCAGCTCGACTTCAGGCTCTCTCACCCCGGCATCCGTCCGTCGTTCGGCAAACCGACTCTGCCACCCTGGCAGATCACCATGATATGCCAGTCGGCCGATTCCCAGGCCTCCCCCGCCGGAAGCGACGCGCCGGAGTCTCGCCAACAGACCGACACACTGACACTGCGCGTCAGTCTGACCCACCACTCCCCCACCCCCATAGGGCCTGAAGCGGCCCTCATCTGCGATGCCTCCCACTCCGGAGGCATTTATATTTCTCCCACGCACATCACATCGGAAAAACTATCGGATGGCGTCAACCTGCATGGAGGGGCCAACCACTACCGCCTGTCAATCAATCAGGCGGCACTCACCCTTATGGCCGGCGACCGCACTCTGCACCCGCTCATCAGCATCCCGCTCCACGCCCCCCTCCGCGTGACAGACATCAGCATCACTCCCGCCGACGAATCCTCGGAAATCGCCATCACCTACGCGCGCGTGGCCTATACACCCGCTCCACCGCGCGCTCACCTCTCCATGACCGAAATCTACGAACGATGCCGCCTCAGCTCCGACCCCGTCGAAGGGCGCTGGCGCATACTCGACTGGAACCTTGACCAGAACCTCGCACGCCGAGGGGGGGACTACACTCTGGCTATCATACACCGCCCCGACGGAGTCTACGAACTTGTATACCTCGACGGAGCCGCCACCAATCCCCGCGAATGGGCACCGGGAATGCTCAAAGGGGAACTGCACCCCACAGGCATACCATTCACCTACCGCCTCGTATGGCACGACTCCGAAGGTGTCGCCATGACCGACGGTCTCTCTGCCCAGGCCTTCCCCGTCCAACAGACACTCCTCCTCAACTTTCCCCACCTCTCAGCCACCCTACGCCTCATCCGCATCTGACGCCATGACCATCCGATTCGTAATGCCGGCATATAACGCCGCACCATACATAGCCGAGGCCATCGAAAGTATCCTCGCCCAGACAATCGGCGACTGGGTACTGACCGTGGCCGACGACTGTTCGACCGATGCCACCCATGCCATAGCGGCCGCCTATGCGGCCCGCGACCCACGCATACGCCTTCTGCGCACTCCGGAACCCTCCGGCAGCGCCTACCGTCCGCGCCGTCTCGCCATTATCGGGGAGGACGCCCCCCGCCCCGGGGAGGAAGAGACAGAGACACTCATAGCACCGCTCGACGCAGATGACACGATACCGCCGGATTACCTGGAGCGACTTCTCGAACTCCGCGCCGCCACAGGCTCCGACATCATCTATCCCACCATGTGCGACATGGGGAGCCGCACCCCCCTGTTCCCCACTCCCGAAGCACTATACGAGCGCCCGCACGCGGGGCGGGAGATGGTGAGACACACTCTCGACGGCTGGCGAATCGGGTGCAACGGCGGTCTGATAGACCGCACCCTGTATCTGCGAACATATGCCGAGACCGATGACTCAATCACATACTCATGCGCCGACGAACTTCTGACACGCCAGCTGCTCTGCCGCGCGCGCAGCGTCGCCCTCTGCCGCGTGTCATACTTCTATCGCGCCAACCCCGACTCAATCACCCGACGTCCCTCGCCGCGCCTCTTCGATTACCTTCTCAACAACCTCGCCCTGACGCAGATGCTGATTCCGCCGCCCGATGAATCCGGCGTCACAACAGCTGCCGGCGGAGTGGATCAAGAAGAGCTGAGACTCATGCGCCGCCAGCTGCTGCACGGCATCTTCGACGCCATGCGTCTGCTCAATCGGCTGCACTTCCCGACCGCCGACCGCGACCGCGCCATGCGCCTTATCGGCGAATGCCGCGAAGCTCTCGCCTCCATCGGTCTGCCGGCCGACGCCGGCGCCGGATATCTGCGCCTTTACCGTCTGCCCACCGCAGCCACCATGCGGATTCTGCGTCTCGCCGACAGGCTCATACCCCTCGCCGCGCCTCTGCGACGCGCCATTGCGGCCGCACGCCGCGAAGCGGCCTACCGACACGGCGATGCCGCCGCACGCGCCGGGTTCCCGGCTCCCGACACCCCCGAAGAGGAGCTACGCAAACGCCTCTACACGACAGCCGCCGATGCGGAATGCGAACCTCCCGCCGGAGTGATAATGATGCTTGACGGTGAAATCCACCACGGCGGAATCACCGACAGAATGAGAGGGATACTCACCGCCTATGCGGAATGCCGCCGGCGCGGCATCCCCTTCCATATCCACTGGACCCACCCCTTTCCGCTGACCGACTACTACCTCCCCGCCACATTCGACTGGCGGATAGCGGCGGCCGACATCTGCCGCGACCTGCGTCTGGCCCGGCCGGCAGTGGCCGACGATATCCCCGACCGACAGGCACGCCGGCGCATCCGCGCGGCCATCGCGGCCATGCCGCGACAGCTGCACCTATACACCAACGCCGACTACGCCCGGGGCGACTATGCCCGGCTATATGCCGAAGTATTCCGCCCCGCTCCGATCGTGGAGCGGGAGGCCGCATACCACCGACAGCGCCTCGGCAAAGGGTACTGGAGCGCCACAACCCGATTCCTGACACTGCTCGGCGACTTCACCGACTGGCTGACACAGCCTCTGCCGCCGGCCGGACAGCAGGAACTGATGGAAAAGACCGGGCACGAGTTACTGCGGCTCCTCGACGAGATGCCCTCAGGCACCAGCCTTCTCCTCACTTCCGACAGCAAAAAATTTCTGGATTACGCCCGCACCCTATCCCCCCGCATATACACCGTCGACGGACCCGTCAGCAATATCGACCTCGGCCCGGCCGCATCCGATACCGGGCAGAATGATTTGCGCCGCGCATGGCTCAAGACTTTCGTCGACCAGCAGCTCATCATGGGGGCCGACAGGGTGGTGCGTCTCCGCACCGGTCTGATGTATCCGACAGGATTCCCGCGTTTCGCGGCCGAAACCGGCGGACGCCCATTCCGGGATATCGTCTTCTGAATCACGCTTCGCCACGGAGGCCGCGGCGAAGGCCGCGCCATGTCCAGAGCAGCGAAAGCAGCAGAAGAATGCACATGCCGGCATAGCCCGGCCATCCCCCGACAAACAGCGACAGCAGAAACGCGCCTCCCCCCAGCAGCATCGCCGCCGCCACATGAAGCCACGCGCCCCCGGTGTAACCGAAACCGTAGCGCCGCACACAAATCAGATAATTGATGCCAAGGTCGACCACCCCACGGGCCACAAGACTCATCCCGAGTCCGGTCAACCCGAACAAGCTGTAGAACAGGACCGTGCATCCCAGCCAGCAGACATTGGCCCACACGCACTCCATCCAGACGTAGACACGGCGGTCTTCTCGGGCCACATAGATATATCCCAGCGGGAACGCCAGCGCCTGCACCAGCATACCGAATCCCATCCACCTCATCAGCGGTATCACACAAAGAAACTCCGTGGTGAAAAGCACCCGGATTATCAGCGGCGCACTGACTATAAGCAATATTATCAGCGGTGTGGCCACGAGCATCACAATCTCCGTCTGCCGGTTGACCACCTCCCGCAGTCGCACGCCGTCATGGCAGATTGCCGACAGACGCGGGAAATAATCGAGCGCCAGCGCCGAGAAAATCAATCCCACATACTGATTGGTGATGGAATTTGCAGCCTGAAACAGCCCCACATCCTCGACCGAACCCTCCGAACGGATATACAGATTGATCAGATAACCGACGAGCGTCCCCACCAGCGACCCCACAAGCAGGATAAATCCCAACGAGACAAGCCGCCGCACAATCAGGCGCGCCGCCTCCCCCGCCGCGGAGTCATCCCCACCGGACACCGCCCCGGCCTCCACGCCGCGACATGCGCTGTCGCGAACACGCCGGAAGCCGACGTAATAGAACACAAACGTAGAGAGCGCCAGCAGTATCATGGCCGGCACAATCCCCGCCACGCCGAACCAGCGGTAAAGCGGCACGCCGACAAAGAGTCCGGTCAGTCCACCCACCAGCGAAGCCTTCGACAGGCGTTTCACCTCCCCAAGCCCCTGCAGCAGGGCCAGATAACCGGCTCCCGCAATCGAGAGAGCCACAAACAGCGACAGCCACACATAACTCCATGTCTGCGAGCCGTCGCCAAACGTAAGGCGGCTCCACAACGGGGCTAACGCAGCGCAGGCCACAGCACCGAGAAGCACCGTGGCCAGCAACATACGCACTGTCACAGACAGCACACGGCGCAAACGCGCCGGACTATCCTTAGCCGCCGCCACCTCCTTGACCATCGCAAGATTAAGCCCGAGGCCGCACAGCTGCTGGATTGTGGCTGCCGAAGAATTATAGAGCGCGGAAACACCCATGCCGTCGGGCCCCAGAAAGAGAGCCACAAACTTCCCGCGCAGCAGACTGATGAATATATTGAACACCTGCACCCCGCCGAAAGCCCCGATGCGGCGCAGGATATTGCCGTAACTGTTCTCGTCGCGTGCCATCAGAGTCCGAGCAGCGTCTTGCCTGTCGGGCTCAGAAGGTCGGCAAGTTCGTAGGCGCGGAATCCGACTACCGGTTCGCCGTCACTGTATGGAGCCACTTCATAAAGACTGTAGACGAAATCGATGCCATCCGCCGTGATGCGGAAATTCGACGGAACGTTCACCTCCTCGTCGTCGACTATCAACTGATACTTCGACTCCTTCAGCCGCTCCAGAATCATCTGGCGCAACTTAGACCCGTAGCCCTGATTGAAGAGTATCGAAAGATCAAGCACGCGCCCGCCGACAACGTCATAATTCACATAGCGGGTGGAATACATCCCATGGGCCGCACCTTCGGGATAGGCATAGCTGAAGACGCGGAACACCGCCGCCAACGGGCTAAGCATATCAAGTGTGGTGGAGAGTTCCATACGCGAGCCGGGGGAGACTGTATCGGGCGAAGCCTTCTCCTGCGGCAAATCCTTCAGATACTCCGGCAGCACCATCCGGGGGGTGCCCGACGAGAAATCCACACACGACAGCACGGCCAGCGTATCCGACAGCGCCGTGACATCGCGGTCGCCTACCTTGACGGGGGTTATACCCTCCGAGGTCAGTTCCCAGCGTCCGTCGAAATCGACCATCGTCTTGCTGAGCGAATCCGTATCGGCCCCCTCCGCCACTTTCGACAGAGAATACGACTCGAATGAAAAAAACTGCTCGTCGGCTGTGGCATTGCCGCAGGATGAGAGTGTGCCGCAAAGGGCGGCACCCGCCGCCATTGAGGCAAGCATGATATATGTCTTGGTATGTACCTTCATTGTTAAGATATATTTTTGAGTTTACCAGCTTCCTGTGGCCCCGCCACCCGATGAATGTCCCCCGCCGAACCCGCCGGGAGTCGGGCCGCCGCCGTTGCCACCGCCGTTGCCGCCACGTCCGATTGCAGCGCCGATTGCGGCGGCAGCCATAGCCGCGGCCGCCGGGTCGACCTTCTTGGGAATCACATACCCCTCGCGGCGTGTGGCGTGGCAGAACTGGCACTGATATATCCGCTCGCCATGGCCTACGCGCTGCGTCGTGGCAGGCTGCACCACCTTATCCATCACCAGCCCCATCGCCACAGTGCCGCAGTCGGGACACTTGCGGTATTTCAACTGATGCTCCACATAAGGGAATCGCTCGACAGTGCCGCACTCCGGGCAGAGCCACACGTCATAATCCACCGTCCCGAGTTTCTCCTCAAGATCCTGCGATGCAGAGAGGTAGGCATTGTCGGCATCCTCCGGCAGCTTGCGCATCCCGGCCCCGCAGGAATCGCAGATCTCAGGCAGTTCGCGCGAATGCCGGTAGAGATGCCGCGCTATCAGCGCCAGCGGAAGCGCCAGACCGCAGGAGAGAAGCGTGCCCCACCAATATGTGGAGAGATGGGCACGCCATATCATCGCGCGACGGTAATTGTCGCGCTTGCGCGAGACGAAGAGGTCGATAAAGAACATCACCAGCGTAAAGGCAAAGACGCAGATGGCCGTAACCCAGAGGAAATTCCATATCGTATGGCCGTCGATGGCGCGGATGCGGTCGGCCGCAGTGTCGGTATGGCCGTGGCGCAGTTCGGCGGCCACAGCCGGCTGCGTCAGCACCTCATAAATCATATTCACACCCGATGACACGGCCTGATTGACATTGCCGTCCTTAAGGGGCGGGATGACCGCCGTGCGCACTATTTTGCCACAGGTGATGTCGGGAAGCGCCCCCTCGGCGCCGGAACCCACCTCGATGCGCACCTTACGGTCGTCAAGAGCCACCAGAAACAGCACGCCGTTATTATTGTCGGCCCGGCCAAGCCCCCAGCGGCGGAACAGGGTGTAGGCATAATCCTCGACAGAGAGATTGCCTGTGGTGCGGATTATCGCCACGGCAAGTTCACAGGTCGTGGCCTCGCGCAATTCAGAAAGGCGCTCATTGATGTGACTTTCCGTGGCACGCGACAACAGGTCATAAGGATCGGCCACAAAATCCTGTATATTGCCGAGATTGGGATTGCGGATCTCATCGGGGGGCTGTGCCACCGCTCCGGCCATGCCGCAGATTATCAACACTACTGCAAGCAACACGCGGCCGGCTATGCAGGCCGGCAGACTGCGCATGGCGGCTGTACTGAATATCATAAACAGAAATAATGGAAAAGAAAACCGACCGGAAGCCGCAGTGTCTCGGACTGCTCTCATTGCTGACCGCATCACTCCTGCCGCCGAATCAAGTTACAAATATAGGCTATTTCCGCAACACAGCCAAAAAAATCAGACGGCATTTCCCCCCTGAGGGGAGCCGAATACTAAATTTTCCCCAACTTTATCGGCATTTATGGGGTGTCTGTCGGGAAGTTTCCCTATCTTTGCCATATTTAATGACCTCCGACATGAATAATTGCGCCTCACCCCACGCCTCAGCCGCACCGATGCGCTGGGAGCGACTCATCACCGACAAGCGCCTCGGGATGGAAGAATACCATGACCCGCGCCGCCACACCCGCTCCGACTTCCAGCGCGACTACGACCGGCTCATCTTCTCGTCGCCGTTCCGACGACTGCAGAACAAGACTCAGGTGTTTCCGCTGCCCGGAAGCATATTCGTACACAACCGTCTGACACACAGCCTCGAGGTGTCATCGGTAGGGCGCTCGATGGCGACAGAGGTGATGATGGCTCTGATGAAGCGTCATGCCGGAGAAGAATGGTGCGACCTGCTGCTCAACATCCCCGACATCACGGCCACCGCATGTCTGTGTCACGACCTCGGAAATCCCCCCTTCGGCCACAGCGGCGAAAAGACCATCTCCACATTCTTCAGCGAAGGCGAGGGACGCGCGCTGCGCCCGCTCATGACCCCACGGCAATGGGACGACGCCGTGCACTTCGAAGGGAACGCCAACTCCTTCCGCCTGCTCACACATCAGTTCGAGGGGCGCCGCGAGGGGGGATACGCCATGACCTACTCCTCACTGGCCGCCGTGGTGAAATACCCCTTCGGTTCGCCTCAGGCCAACGAAAAGGGTAAATTCGGATTCTTCGAAAGCGAAGAAGAGATATTCAGGCGTGTAGCCGCCGACGTGGGTATGCCCGAAATCTCGCCGGGGCGATTCGCACGCCATCCCCTTGTATGGCTCGTGGAGGCCGCCGACGATATCTGCTATCAGGTGATGGATATCGAAGACGCCCATCGGCTGAAGATTCTATCTGACGACGATGTGCACCGGCTGCTGCTCGCATTCTTCCCCCCTGAGGAACAGGCGCGTATGCGACAGTCGATGGGACGGCTGAACGACGCGCACGAACAGGTGGCATATCTGCGCTCTTACGTAATCGGAGCGATGGTGAGGGAATGCTCAAGAGTATTCACCGACAATGAAGAAGCCATCCTCGCCGGGACGATGCAGGGGAGTCTCACGGGGATGATCGACCCGCGTCTGCGAGAGGCCTACGCCGGATGCAGCGCCACGGCCCACGAGAGAATCTACAGAAGTCCGGAAGTGGTGGATATCGAAATCGCGGGCAACCGCATCCTCACCTATCTGCTGTGCCATATGGCCGAGGCGGCACAATACCCGGAGCGCAACTTCCCGCGGCTGCTCTTAGAAAAGATTCCGGCGCAGTATGCGGTGCGCTCGGCCGACTTCCACACCCGCCTGCAGGGGATGCTCGACCATATCAGCGGCATGACCGACGTCTACGCCCTCAACCTCTACCGGCAGCTCAACGGACTGACTCTGCCGGCAGTGTGAACTGTCGCCGGAGACAGCGGATAAAATAATCCGCATCATCCTGACGTTATTAACTCAACCAATACAAGAGACTCAGGATGATATCTTCTTCCCTCCCTTACAGAAAGCTACGCCATACAGTCCGGCGCATACTGGCATTGACGGCAATGACGGCATGCGCCGCCGGAGCATATGCCGCACCGAGGGAGAAACTACAGAACCGCCCCTACGCCGACCAGAAACTATGGCATCTCGGATTCTCCGTAGGAGCGCATTTCCAGGATCTGCAATTCACCCACAACGGCCTGCAGACTCCCGACGGACAGAAATGGGTCGCCGAAGTGCCCGGATTCTCGCCGGGTTTCTGCGTCAACGTACTGGCTGACCTGCGCCTCAGCCGGCACTTCAACCTGAGGCTGACGCCGGGAATGTACTTCGGCTCGAAGACGGTGACGATGATTGACTATAACGCCGACCAGTCGCAGACAGTCCCCCTCCCCGACGACCAGGAGAACTATATGCCCGTCAACGCCACACAGAACATCAAAAGCGCTTATGTCGTGGTGCCGCTCGACCTCAAAATCTCCGGCGACCGCCTCCGCAACACACGCCCCTACGTGACGGCCGGCGTGATGGCGGCTTTCGATGTGAGCAAGAAGCGCTCGGACTGGCTGATGTTCAATCCCGGCGACGTCTATCTCACCGTCGGACTGGGGTGCGACTTCTATCTCCCCTTCTTCAAGTTTATCCCGGAAATCAAATTCTGTTTCGGGCTGACTGACATACTGAAACACGACCGCCCTGACCTCGACCTCGACCCGCATACCTTCAAGATGACTCAGTCGCTGAGCAAGGTGAAAAGCAATATGGTGGTAATCAATTTCTATTTCGAATAATCCGTCAGCACCATGCCACAGACCGCACCACACTCCGCATCACTCCCCGGCCGAACGGGGCTGCGGCTCCGGCTCCGCCGCATGGCGGCCGCCGCAGCCATGCTGACCGCCGCCGTCCAGGCCGCACACGCGCAGGCCGACGCGCAGCTCACACAGTACTGGGCCACTCCGGCATACTACAACCCCGCCGCCACCGGCACAACCGACTATGTGCGGATCCGGGGGGGAGCAAAACTGCAATGGCTCGGAATAGAGAACGCCCCGAAGTCGTTTCTCGCCGCCGCCGACTCCCCGCTGAAGATAGGCAGCCGACGTATCGGACTCGGAGTCAACTTCTCGCAGGAATCGCTCGGACTCTTCTCCAACCTGCTGGCCAACATCCAGGCATCCTTCAAGATGCGCCTCTTCAAAGGCACTCTCAGCATCGGGGTGCAGGGGGGATACTACAACTCCAAATTCCGCGGCTCTGAAGTCTACATCCCCGACAACGACGACTATCATCAGGGATCCGACACCAACATACCCACGCAGGACCTCGTGGGAAGTGCCTTCGATTTCTCGGCCGGACTCCACTGGCAGCATAAATACTTCTCCGTAGGAATCAGCGGCCTGCATCTGCTCGAGCCTTCCGTAAAACTCGGCGTCGAGGGGAACGAAAGTTCAGACTCGCAAGAATATGAGACAATTGTGCCCCGACAGCTATATTTGATAGCAGATGGCAATATACCTATAAAAAATACGTTATTTGAATTGCAGCCCTCGCTCTTGGCGCGCACGGATTTCAATGGGTTCGGCGCCGAAGTCACCGCCCGGGCCCGCTATAATAAATTCCTCTCGTTCGGCATCGGATACCGCTGGAAGGAGGCTCTGTCGGCAATGGTGGCCGTGGAGCTGAAAAACTTCTTCCTCGGCTATGCCTACGACTATCCGATGTCGGCAATCAACAAAGCCTCAAGCGGCAGCCACGAGCTAATAGCCGGCTACAGTCTTAAACTCGACTTCTCGGGAAAGAACCGCAACCGCCACCGCTCTATCCGCATAATGTAAACAGTGTCTATGACAGCTATGAATATAAAACATAACCTGCATCTGCGTGGCCTGGCAAAGGTATTGCCGGCCTCGGCCTGTCTGATACTCGCCTCCGTATCCTGCATGGCGCCGAGAGGTGCCGGCGCCGGCGGAGAAGTGACCGGCGTCGGCGGCTCGGCTTTCGCCGAACCGACTCCTCACGGAATGGTGCTCGTAGACCGGGGCGCTTATGCGATGGGCCCCGTGACCGACGACTCCCTGCGAGGCATAAAGGCCAACCCGAGAGGGGTGTCGATCGATTCCTTCTGGATGGATGAGACGGAAGTGACCAATTCGAAGTATAAGCAGTTTGTATTCTGGGTGCGTGACTCTATCATCCGCGAACGTCTCGCCGACCCGGCTTTCGGCGGAAACGAGGCATTCAAAATCGAGGAGGACAAGGAGGGAAATCCTATCACCCCATATCTCAACTGGAACAAGCCCATACCCTGGCGAAACGCAAATGAAGACGAGCTGAGGGCCATCGAGTCGGTATACCGCACAAACCCCATCACCGGACGCCGCGAGCTCGACCCGACTCAGCTCAACTACCGTTACGAAATCTATAACCACACGGAGGCCGCCAAGCGGCGCAACCGTCTGGACCCGGCATCGCGGGAATATAACACCGACCTCCCGGTCAACACCGACCTCCCGGTCATCTCGAAGGATACGGCTTATTTCAACGACGAGGGGGAAATCGTGCGCGAGACTGTGTCGCGGCCGCTGACCGGAAATTATGACTTCCTCAACACTTATATTGTCAACGTATATCCCGACACTACGGTCTGGATCAACGACTTCGACAATGCATATAACGAACCCTATACCCGACTTTATTTCTCGCACGCCGGATATAATGACTATCCGGTGGTGGGTGTGAGCTGGGAGCAGGCCAACGCTTTCGCCAACTGGCGCACCGACTATCTGAGGCGCTCGCTCGGCAAGGAGGGTATTTATATCGAGCCTTACCGTCTGCCGACGGAAGCCGAATGGGAGTATGCGGCACGCGCCGGAAACTCGGAGTCGGCTTATCCATGGGAGCAGACTCTGCCTTATGATGAACGGGGATGCTTCTACGCCAACTTCAAGCCGATGGAGGGCGACTTCGTGCGCGACGGACATGTCATAACTTCGGCCGTGGGAACTTTCGCCTCTAATGATTTCGGCCTCTATGACATGGCCGGAAACGTATCGGAATGGACTTCGACCGCCTACACCGAAAGTCTGAATAAACTCACGTCAGACCTCAACCCGGAATACCGTTACGATGCCGCCAAGGAAGACCCCTATAAGATGAAACGTAAAATCGTGCGCGGCGGCAGCTGGAAGGATGTGGCGCAGAACCTGCGCAGTGACCTGCGAATGTGGGAATATCAGAACGAGCAGCGCTCCTATATCGGATTCCGATGCGTGCGCTCGCAGATCGGGTTTGCGAAGGGGACCCAGAAAAGAAAAAAGTAACACCCCGGCGACCTGAATCCCGCATCTCTTTTTACACATTACCTCTCCCTTAATACACTTACCTACGATTATGGTCAAGATAAAAAAATACGCCAACGGCATCGAACGCTTCATGTCAAGCCCCAAGGGGCAGCGATTCTTCAACTTCGCCTATTCGATCGGCGCGGCTGTGGTGATATGGGGCGCATTGTTCAAGATTCTCCACCTCCCCGGCGGCAGCACACTGCTCTGCATCGGAATGGGCACGGAAATCGCGATGTTCATCATCACGGCTTTCGACCGTCCGCCGAAGGAATATGCATGGGAGGAGGTGTTTCCGGTGCTCGACTCGAAGAATCCCGACGACCGTCCGGAATTCGCCGCAGGCGGCGTGATGGCGGTCGGCGCCGCCGGATATGCCGCGCCCGACATTGAATATGACGGAGGGGCGCAGGCTCAGGGGGGTGTAAGCGCCGGAGCGGCCCGACAGGCTGTCGGGATTCCGGCAGGTGTGTCGCTCGCCCCGGAGGACACGGAGTCGCTGCGCGACAGCATCGCCAAAATGGCGGCCGCATCCGAACAGCTCTCGCAGATGGCCGAACTGACCACCGCCACGCAGGACTATCTGGCTCAGCTGGCCGGAATAGCCGAACAGATGACGCTGCTCCGACAGACTACCCAGTCGCTCAACGAAGTGAGCGCCGTGCTGCTCAATTCTTATCGCGCAATCACTCAGAATTCCGACAGCATCTCGCAGTCGGCCGAAGGATATGCCGACCGGATGGCCGATCTGAACCGCAATATCGGCGGACTGAACACAATCTATGAGATTCAGCTTAAAAGTATCTCAAGCCAGCTCGAATCGATCGACCGCGTCAACCGCGGGCTGAAGGATATCCGCGACATGTATGAGAAGTCGGCCGCCGAAAGCGCCCATTACTGCGAGGAGACGGAGAAGATGGCGCGATATATGAAGCAGCTCAACAGTGTATATGAGAAGATGATTACGGCAATGACCATCAATATGTGCAACCCCATGATGGGTGGCGCTGCGGCCGCCGGACAGCGTCCCGACATCAACCCCTTCGCCGAACGACAGGACTGACCGCAGGGATGCGAACACTTACTTATCACAACGAATTAACTCTAACCCCCGATAGCTATGGCAGGTGGCAATAATGTGGCCCGTATGTCCCCGCGTCAGCGCATGATCAATCTGATGTATATCGTGCTGACGGCGATGCTTGCGCTGAATGTGTCGAGCGATGTGCTCAACGGATTCAGTCAGGTTCATGAGGGGCTGCACCGCACCAATCTTAATATGGCCTCGCGCAACGAGGTGCAGTTCGCCTATCTCGGCGAACTGTATGAAAAGAATCCCACGAAGGTGGGCCCCTGGTTCAAGAAGGGTGAGGAACTACATAAGCGTTCCGCCTCTCTGGTATCGACCATCGACTCGCTGAAGGTGAGGATTGCCGAAAAGGCCGATGGCCCGGGCGCCGACTATACGGCTCTGGCCAATCTCGACGACCTCGAGGCCGCATCGGTGACTATGCTCAATCCGGCCTCGATGAGAGGCCGGAAACTGCGCGAGAGTCTGGAGGCTTACCGCGATTACATCACGACACTTATCTCCGACAGTGCCAAGCGCGCCGCCGTGACAGAAATGCTATCCACTCGCACCGGCTCCGTCCCCGGCACCGTCGGACAGACTCCGTGGGAACAGAAAATGTTTGAGAATATGCCGGCCATAGCCGCCGTAACGCTGCTCACTAAGCTGCAGAACGATATCCGGCAGGCGGAGTCGGAGGCTATGACAAATCTGATAACGAATGTGGATATCGGTGATATCCGCGTCAATGAACTCAATGCCTACGTGATTCCCAACTCCGGCACCGTGATGCGCGGAGGACGCTACTCGGCCAATATCGTGCTGGCAGCAATCGATACGACTCAACGCCCGGCAATCTACGTGAACGGCGCCAGACTGCAGTCGCCCGACGGCCTCTATGAATTCACGGCCAATGCCACCGGATCGCACGAGTATTCGGGTTATATCGAAGTGATGCGCGGCGATGGCACCACCGACCGCCGACCCTTCAGATCATCGTATACCGTAATCGAACCGATGGCCACCATCTCGCCGACGATGATGAATGTGCTGTATGCCGGAATCGACAACCCGATTTCAATCTCTGTGCCGGGAGTGCCGATGAACAGTGTGTCGGCCTCGATTTCGGCAGGCACCCTGACCCGCTCGGGGAATTCGTGGGTGGCTCATGTGAGCAAGGTGGGCACGGAGGCCACAATCTCTGTGACGGCCGAACTCGACGGCCGGCGCCAGAAGGTGGGGGCAATGACATTCCGCGTGCGCAAGCTCCCCGACCCCTCTCCGTTTATAGCCATCAGGGACGCATCGGGCAATTCGGTGCAGTACAAGGGATCGCCCAAACGCATCTCTAAAGCCCAGCTTATGGCAGCCTCGGGGCTGGGGGCCGCAGTCGACGACGGAATCATCAATGTGACCTACACGGTGGTGAGCTTCTCGACAGTCTTCTATGACTCGATGGGCAATGCCATACCGGAAGTGAGCAACGGCGCTTCATTCTCCGACCGCCAGAAGGAGCAGTTCAAGCGCCTGAAGGCCGGAAAGTCTTTCTTCATCTCCAACGTGAAGGCCAAAGGCCCCGACGGCATCACCCGCGACATCTCGCCGATGGAGGTGGCACTTAACTGAATCCTTAATCCCGAAAACCTCTCTCCCCTTCCCCGACTCCTCCCTCCCGAACCTCCCAATTTCCTCCGATACTTTTTCAGGACATGAAGATATACCGACACATATTGCCTCTGCTCATCATCCCGGGCCTGACGCTCGCAGGATTCGCCCAGGTGGAATCCGCAAGCGGCGTGCGCAAACGCAGTGAGCGCGACAAGAAGAAAAATGAAGCCGCTGCAGGTCCGCAGATTACGGAGCGTATGCAGGGTTTCTATGAGGCCAAGGAACCTCATGATGCCGATCTCGAGTATATGCGACAGATATACCGGCAGATCGACCTGACCAAGGATGCCAATACTCCGCTTTATTTCCCGGAGGACGTGATCGACGGGCAGGAGAACCTATTCCGCATCATTCTCTCGCAGGTGGTGCAGGGAAAGGTGCCGGCTTATGAATATCTCGACGGCAGGGAGGTATTCTCCGACCAGTATAAAATCAACGTGCCGGAGATGCTCGACCGATTCGGAATCTATTACCGGGAGGAAGGCTCGGGCAAGAATCAGAAGTTTGTAATCGAGGAGGCCGATGTGCCTACCGGGCAGGTGCTGAACTACTATATTCTGGAAAAGTGGGAGTTCGACCGCCGTTCGAATCAGATGAAGACGCGTGTGGAGGCCATATGTCCGGTGCTCAACCGCACAAGCGACTTCGGGGGCGATACGCGCTACCCGATGTTCTGGGTGAAGTTTGACGCGCTGCGCCCGTATCTGGCCAGCCAGTATATCTTCCTGTCGGACGACAATAATCTCCCCACATACTCTCTTGACGATTACTTCAATCTCGGGATGTATGACGGCGATATCTATAAGACTCGCAATCTGAGGAATCTGTCGCTCAATCAGATGTATCCCAATGAGGATGATCTGAAACGTGCGCAGGACAGCATCGATGCCCGGCTGCACGACTACGGCAAACATCTATGGGTGCCGACACGCGAGGAATATCTCGCCCGGCAGGAACGCGAAGCCGCAATCAAAGAGGCTCTGGAGAAGGGTGACACGGCGGCTGCGCTAAATGTGGTGGATGAATCCACAATCAAGGAGAAACGAAGTGAGAAGCAGGCTACTTCGAAGCGCACCAGCACCAAGAAGCGTGCCGCCAAAAAGAAAACGAAAGTAAAATCTTCCTCCTCGAGCACTGCCAATTCCAACGCCACGAAGTCGGTGCGCCGCCGCCGCAAGTAGGGGGTTGACGGCACGATGTCATCTCCCCCACCCCGCTACCACGCGCATCCCGGCCTGCCACATGCCTGCCGACACAGGAAGCGGCGCAGACCGGCCTCATCTCTCGATTCCCCTCTCCCTGTTCTTCTCCGGGCACGGCAGTGATTGCCGTGCCCGGACTCTTTTTTTCGGGCCGAATCACTGACCAGTCTCGTCATCGGGAATCTCACCCTCGGAAATAATGAAATAGTCAGTCTTTTTGCATTACTTACATCTTTTTTTATTATCTTTGCAAAAATTCGGCTTTCCGGCATTTTAACGCCGGATTCACCATAACAGTGAGACCGCTTAACTAATACTTAAAATCTTTCATTATGAAACTTAAATCCACCCTGATCTGTGGATGCGCTGTGTCGGCTCTTATGGCATCGGCCTATGAAAACAAGACCGAATCCCGCGCTTATTTCGCCACTAACCCGGCCAATGGAGTAGGCAAGGCCGCCACAATCACTATCGACGGCAAACTTGATGACTGGAGCGAGGACATGATGATTGCCCGCAACGGCGCCAACAACATGTCGACAGCGTTCAAGGGCACTCATGAGAATAATGTAATCGACATCTATGCCATCTATGCCGCCTGGGACGACCAGAATCTCTACGTGGCTTGGCAGATGTGCAACACCGGCGACACATGGGCCCGCCCGGGCGACGGCCCCCTCACCGACTATGGCAAACCGGGAGATATCCCGTTTATCGTGGCTCTCAGCGTCGACCCCTCTTCGCAGGCTATGACCGGAAAGCTGGAGGACGGCAAATGCGTATGGGTAGACGATGCGGGAATGGGCACTACGTTTGATATGACGTCTGTGCACGTCGACCACATGCTCTTCATGTCGGGCAAGCCCGGACAGGGCGTTCCCGGCATATTCACTCCGGTGAATGCCAAGGGCGACACCAACTATGGCGCCGGCTGCACTCTCTTCAGCGCGGCCGGAGTAAGCTATGACCGCGCCGACGGATTCCTCCCCGCCGAACTCTGGCGCCAGAAGACTACCGCCGACTATGACTTCGACGGCACGCTGATTTCCGACCCCTCATGTATCGAGGCTATCTATGACTCCGGGGCTTATCAGAACATCATCAATAATGATGTCGAAGGGCTTAAACCGCATGACACGGCCTACGATACTTTCTATGAAATCAAGATTCCGCTGAAGGTTCTCGGCATAACACGCCAGTGGCTTGAGGCCAACGGCATCGGATGCCGCGTAATCGGCACTCGCGGTGAGTCGGCAATCGACTGCTGCCCATTCGACCCGGCCATGATTGACAATGCTTTCGAATGCTACGGCAAGGATGCCTCGACTACCGGCGAGAAGGACGACCTTGACATAATCACATACGCAATGGCCGACATCGCTAAAGTCCGCGACCTCTCGAATATCGAACCTCTCCCCGATCCCACCCCCGATCCTGATCCGGATCCCACTCCCGACCCGGATCCCGCTCCTGTCAACGGCAGCTATGCCATATACTATATCGGCACTAATTACTCCACCCCCTACACCTACATCTGGGACAGTGGTGACGGCGATAAAGAGTATTCCGGCAAATGGCCCGGCTCTGCCATGACGAAGGTGACTGTCAACGGCCGCGAGATGTGGCGCTATACTTTCCTGCCGGAGAATCCGCTGATTACGCCGATGGTAATCTTCAACAGCGGCAACGGGGCACAGACAAAGAATCTCGAGCTTATCAACCACGGCATCTATGATGACAATGGATATACGGGCAATAATGTGAATGTCAGCACCGGTGTGGAACTCAACTATGCCGCCGACAGCTCGGAGGCCGTATGGTTTGACATGCAGGGACACCGTCTTGACGGCGCTCCCGCGAATCAGGGAATCTATATCCGTGTGGCTGCCGGAAAGGCGCAGAAAGTGATGGTGACTCTTTGATTTTATGCGGCAGACGCAGGTGACTACTTCGTCCCCCGTCTATTCTGACGGAGGCATGAAATCAATGCGTCAGCCTGACATAATACTCTCGGATAATTGAGGTCCGGGCCGGAACTGATGACAGTTCCGGCCCGGATTCTGTTTTTTCATTCTCCGGAAGACTCTCTGCAGACACGTTCAGCGCAGCAGACGCGGGTAGATCCCTCCGGCCCACGGAAGCCAGGAGGCCGTGTGAAGGTAGGCGGCGCGCAATAGCAGCCGCGAGCCCCGGGCGAGACCATGGCCAAGCAACGCTTTGCGCAGCAATGCGCCGCTAAGGTCGGGACGCCGCTCCCGCCGGTAATGCGCCGCAAGATTGACCCGTCGGTAGGCTATCAGACGCAGCAGCCGATTCCGCAGTGCCGCATCGCCGCAGGCCAAGGCGTTGCGCTCCATGACATCGAGAGTATGCTCCCAGTCACCGGCACGATGCACGTAGCCCAGACCGGATATTGAATCCTCCTGCACCCTCACATACAGGCGGGGGCGCGGATCGACATATATCTCAGGGCGCTGCAGCAGAAGGCGCAAGCCGAGTTCCCAGTCGTCCCATCCGCCGATTGACGGATTCCATCCCCCGGCGCGCCGCAGGAATGCTGTGCGCACGGCATAGGCGGCAGTGCAAAGCAATCCCTGCACCATATGATTCTCTATCTCCCGGCCGGGGGGGAGTATCCGCCGTTGACCGAGCCGACTGCCGTCACACTCATATCCGAGGCTCCAGGCGCATATGTCGGCCGTGGGGTGAGTCAGGATATCGGCACGCGCAAGCTGTATATGCCGTGGGGGCATGATATCATCGGAATCAAAGAACATCACGTATTCCGACCGCACTGACTCCAGTCCGGTCTGCCGTGCACGCGCGGCCCCGCGGCGGTGCTCTTCAAGTACGGTGACGTTCCACCCGAGCCGCAGCATCCGGCGACTCCACCGGTGCAGCAATTCCAATGAGCCGTCGGTCGACCCGTTGTCGACGAGTATCACCTCATCCGGACGACTCGTCTGAGCCTCTAAGGCTGCAAGGGTCTCGCCCACCTGGTGCGCCCGCTGGTAGACGGGTATCACAAGGGCCAGTGTGACGCGGCCGGCCGATGCGTCATTCCCCATATCTGCGGATACGGCGCTGTCCGTCGGTCCGGATGCGGCACGCGGTTCTGAGGGGGATAAATCTGTATGCGGATCCATTTCCTGTCTGTATGTTTTTGCGGGTCGGTTATATGTGTCGGTCTGACTGCGGCACTATTGCGCGGTCAGTAGTCGATGACGTAGCGGGTGTAAGCCACCCCACTCCCTCCGAGGGAGGATTTCTGACGGTATAGCCCTTCGTTGAGCAGAAGGCCGTGGGATTCGTTGGAGGTGCCGAAGTCGAAGTAGCGGCAATGGGGGAAGCGGCGGCAAAGGGCATCGAGCAGTAGGGTCAGAAGTCCGGAGTCCCGCCCGCGCGGGGTGGAGCATAGATACTGTGTATGGGCGGTCATCCCGGTATCGTAGACGCAGGCACCCGCCTGTATCCCTTCCGTATCGGATGCCGTAAATATACGTATCTGCCCCGGGAAGCGGTCGCGTAGCATCTGCAGTTCGGCGGCACTGTGCACCGGGACCGCACCGTGACGCTCGGCAAGGCATCCGGCAAGGAGCTTATGGAATGGCGCCACGTCAGGCATCTCTTCTATAACTACCCCTTCAGTGGCGATTGCACGCCTGAGGTTGCGGCGCTGCTGAGTGTTGAGTCCGGGATGGGCGCTGAGGTCGATGGCACATGACAGATTAACTTCAGTCAGACAGGCTCCCTGTCGGAAAAGGGCGTATATATCCTCCTGAGAGGGCATTCGGTGGTAGATATGCGGCAGCGGACGATAGTCAAGCCTGGAGATACCCTCGGTGCGACAGTAAATTGCCAGCATGTCGAACAGACGCAACATGTCGGAGGCATCGAAATGGCGCGCGGGGAGTATCCATCCGCCGTAGGTGAGGCCGCCGTGGCTCTGGAGCACACTGCGCCCCGCTTCTTCACGGATATTGGCCGGGAGGAGAGCCACAGGGCGCCCCGCTTTGAGGGCTATCATGGAATGGTCGGCAAACCGTTCGGCGTGATAGTCCATATATCCGCGGTCGAAGAGGAATGTGGCGTTGCGCGAGGCAGCCACAAACTCGTTCCATGACTGGCGGTCGGCGCTGCAATAGCGGCGCAAGCTGATTTCTGACATAGGATAATGTTGATTTGCGGCACTCCCCCCTAAGGAGGAGTGCCGCGATATGACACTATTTTATCCAGGCTGCGGGATTCTGTTTCTCTTTCCCTTTCCATACCTCGAAGTGGATCTCGCTATGGCCGGGGTTGTCGGGGTCGGTGGTGACTTTGCCAAGTGTCTGCCCCTGCTTTACACGGTCGCCGACCTTGACGGCGGATGATCCGAGATTGCCGTAGACCGTATAGTAGTCGCCATGATTTACGATTACTACGGTTGAGAATCCGGGAATCATGTACACTCCGGATACGGTGCCGGCGTATACGGCCAGAGCTGAGGCTCCGGAGGATACTTCGGCGTCTATGCCGGGATTGTCGTACATCACGTCGGGCAGGTCGGGGAGTGAGTGGCGTCCGAACTGACTTGTGATGCGGAAGGCTCCGCTGACCGGACGCGGCAGCGAGCCGCGCATAGTGGCGAAATCGGCGGCGGATGATGAAGCAGCGACCTCCCCTCGCGGACGCCGCTTGCGTGCGCTTGCATAGTCCTTGTCGTGTCGGCCGGCGGCTGACTCTCCTGAGGCTGAGCCTCTGGCATCTGATTTTGACTTATTGTCGGCCGAACTTTTGCTCCTGTTCGACTTGCGTGAGGCCGCAGCCTCTTTTTTACGCTTTTCTTCGCGCTCGCGGGCCTCACGCTGTTCGGCCTCTTTGCGTGCTTTTTCGGCCTTGGCCTTTTCTTTACGTGCTTTTTCGGCCTTTTTGCGCTCCTGCCCAGCCTTGCGTTTGGCCTCTTTGGCCGCTTCTTTGTCTTTTTTGGCCTGGGCCTTCCGGGCCTCTTCCTCGGCTTTGCGCAGGGCCTCTTCCTGTGCGGCGAGACGTGCGGCTGCCTGACGCTCCGCCTCCTTCTCGGCCTTGGCGAGTTCTTCGGCCTCGCGACGGGCTATGGCCTCACGGCGCTCTTTCTCACGCTGTGCTTCTTCGGCGCGGCGGCGTTCTTCGGCCTTGCGCTGCTCTTCGGCACGGCGGCGCTCTTCAGCGCGACGGGCCTCCTCGGCTTTGCGCTGCTCTTCGGCTATGAGAGCGGCCACCTGATTGCGCAACTGGTTGACCTCGGCCTGTTTCCGGGCCAGATGGGTCTGAAGGGCCGACTGATTGGCACGCAGGTTACTCACCACTTCATCCTGCCGCGCTTTCTGTGCGGTGAGTTTCTGCTGGGCCTTAAGTTCGCGGCCGAGCATCACATCTTTATCGGATTTGGCACGATGCAGGTCATCGTTCTCCTTTTTTAGCACAGCCACTTTGGCATCGATGTCATGGATGCGTGCATCTTTCCATTCGGAAAAATCCTTGAGGTAGCGCATCCTGCGCTCGGCCTGTGCCAGGTCTTTGGATCCGAAGAGGAAGGCGACTGTGGAATTGCGCTTTTTGGTGGTGCGCATCTTCTTCACGGCCTTCAGATATTCGGCACGCAGCTGTTCGAGTTCTGACGAATGGGTAGCGATATTGCTTTGCAGACCGCTGATGCGTCCGTTGAGCTTACGCACTTCGAGGCCCAGTGCCTCTGTCTCCTTGCGGGAGGCGGCTATGCCGCTTTCGAGGCGTGAGAGTTCGGACAGTCCTCGCTTGATTGAGGCTTCGGTCTGGCGCAGCTCCTCCTGAGTGCGCTTCACCTCCTTGCGCGCGTCTTCCTCCCGGCGCTGCAGTTCGGCTTTAGATGCTTTTGAGGCTTTTGGGGTTCCCCCTTTGCGCGCCTTGCCGCCGGACTTGGATGCTGACGACGTATTGCCCCCTTTGGCTGACTGCTTCGCAGGGGCGCCCGCTGATTTCCCTCTGGAGGTGGTCTTGGCGGCCGATTTCTGAGAGTTCTTGCCTGTTGTGGTGCCGCCGCTCTTCTTGTGGGCACGCGTCTGCGTGACCCCCATAAGCTGCGGTGTGGCCATGGGTGAGGCAAGAAGCACGACGGCACACAGCAGGGCTGTCAGCCGTCGGGAGAAATCGGATATTTTGCTGAAATGACGCATTATGGAGATGAATTGTGGAATCTGACTGTTAAGAATCTTACTTACATCCGCATCACGTCGCGGAATGACACCCGACGATAACCGCTGAGGTCAATCCGGTCGAATGACTTGCCGTCCCATTCGGGCTGGCTAGCAGTGAGGGTGGCGGTGTAGGTACGCCCCCGGCCGGCGGCCTCGAGTCTGGCTATGGCTCCTTTGGAATTATAGGTCACTTCGGCCTGAAGCTGCACTTCCGGCTGGTAAGTGAATCCGGGGTCGACTTCGTCCAGGGAAGGCTCGGTATCCGCTTCGCCACGCCCGTAGGCGGCCGCGAATGTGGAAATGCGCAGGGCTGCATCGGTGGCGAAGCCGTAGACTGTCTGAGGCAGATAGTCGGGTACTTCGGGCACCACCATATAGCAGCTGTCGGATTGCATCGGGAACACCGTCACGGCATCGGCGCAGGATTTGCCAAGTTCGCCACATCCGATTGCAAACATGCGTCCGAGCAGGAGTGCCTGCACGTCTTCTGTCAGATCGGGCGCCATAGCTGATATTTCCGACAGGCGGCGGGAATAGAATGTATGTTTCATTTTATTGGCCACTACGATGCTGTCAGGGTCGAGTTCCACACGCGCTACTTCGCCGAAGAGAGGGGCGCGAAGGGATACCATGGTGAGTCGCCCCTTCTCCATGCATACTTTTACCGTCACGGATACCGGAAGGAGGTCGGAACTTAGTTTGCCGTTCCAAGATGCGTGATGCCAGTCAGTGTAGCTGTCGGCAATATGCTCTATCAGTTTTTTTTCAGCCTTACGCCCCAGTTCCTCCTGTGCGTAAAGCGGAGAGGCGGCATAGACTATGGCCAGTAATGCAACGAGTATTGATATCAGTCTGTTCATTTATTATGGTTGATTGTCTGCCTTGATATCGGCGGATATCCGGATTATTCGTAATAGAATGTGCGGTCGCGCACTTTTTTATGGAGCAGAGAGTCGTCGGGGCATGCCTTGAGAGCCATTTTCCACATTTCGATAGCTTTGTCGAGTTCGTTGAGCATGAAGAGTATGTCGCCGAGATGATGCAGGTATTCCCCTTTTTCATCCGCATCGGCATCGTCGCCAAGCAGTTCGATGGCACGCTCCTCCAGTTCGCGGGCCTGATCGAAATCCTTTTTACGGAATAGCACCCACGCCCGGGTGTCGAGATAAGTGGGATTGTCGGGATTCTGGCTTATCGCACGTCGCGACATGTCGTCGGCCTTCTCGAGGTCGGCCTCGCTTACGGGAGTGTTCTCTTCTACGAGGAAGTAGGCATAGTTATTGAGGGTGAGGGCGTTGTCGGGGTCGAGCGAGAGGGCGTTGTCGTAGTTGATGAATGCGTGCTCACGGTCGTCCTGCTTGTAGTATGCATCGCCGATTTCGGTGTATAGTGAAATCAGGTCGGAGATGTTTTCGTAGGTGAGGAATGTGGCGAGCGCGTCCATGTCGGCTTTCTGCGAGATCTTCTGTCCGGGGAAATTCTCGTCGAGGGCAATCTGGTAGATCTGCAGCGCACGGTCGAACTGCTCCATGACCGTGGCATTCGTACCGGCCAGACTGTAGATGCGCATCGGGGTCTTCGGCAGGAGCTGACGGGCTTTGTTATAGAGTGAGTCAGCTTTCTGATGGTCGTCGAGCATGAAAGCATATACGATGGCCTGCTCCCAGTAGTCGGGGTTGGTGTGGTCCATGTCGATGGCATACCCTATGTCGTCGAGGGCCTGCGGGAAGTCGGACTTGGCGGCGTTGTAGCGTGCCGAGAGTGCGAGCAGGTCAGGCTCGTGGGGATACTGTTCGCGCAGTACGGTGAATATACGGTCGCCGCGCGAACGGTCGGCGTTGTCGCGTATGAGGGTCTGCAAGTAGTAGGCCATTACTTCGTTCTTGGTCTCGAAGTCGAGGTCTTCTGCCAGAAGGGCCTCATAGATTTTGCTGTCGTAGGCCACACTGTCGCCGGTGAGTCGGTAATAGTCGGCAAGATGAAGCTTTACCGGACCTCCGTACCCGGGCTTCTCCAGAGACTCGGCGTATTTTAGAGCCTTCAAGGCGGAATCGGGCTGATTGATATAGCCGAAGAGCTGCCCTTTGAATATGGCGTACTGCGTATTGGCGGGATATCTGGCCATCATGCGGTCGGTCTCTCTCAGTGCGGCTGCTGTGTCGCCCATAGCGAGCATCATTCCGGCCTTACGTATCAGCAGTTCAATCCCCTCCCCTTCTATGCGCTCGTAGGCATTGATGGCATCGAGGGCTTTGTCAAACTGACGGGTGTCGAGATAGAGTGCCGACAGGTGCATCAGCACATCGGTATTGCCTGGGTCCTGACGGTTGATTCCCTCCAACACTGCGATTGACTCATCGAATTCGCCCCCGCGCTCCATTACATTCGACAGGAATAAATTCGGGAAGAAATCGCCGGGATATTCCTTAAGGAATTTCTTGGATATGCGTTTGGATTCGGCCCGCTCTACGGGAGTTGACAGTGTGTCGGCGGGTATTCCCCATCGGCGCACTCCGTATTGCAGCGCAGCCTCGGCATAGGTTGTGTCGAGCCTATATGCTTTTTTATAGAGTTCGGCGGCCTCGGCATTCTGCCCAAGGGCACTGTATTGAGCGGCTGTGAGATAATAATGTCTGGCGGCCTCACGTCGCTGACGGCTATCCTGAGCTCCTTTTTGCCGGGCGATGGCAAGCCCTCCCCCTGTCAGCAGCAGCAGGAGGAGCATGGGCATCAGTCGCCTCAGTGTTCTGTATTTCATCATCTGTATGGTCGGATTAATCTGTTTATGGAGAGTGCCCGGTCATCTCGACCGGGCTCGCCTGACACGGTCTGTGCAGTCTGTGCGGCAATACCTTTGCATTGTCAGGATGATTCAGTCGACGCCGGTATGGCCGAATGCTCCGTCTTCGCGCTCTGTGCGGTCAAGACGCTCCACGGGCTGCCATTCCACTTTCGAGTAGCTTTTGACCACCATCTGGCAGATTCTCTCGCCATCCTTCACTTCGTAGTCATATTCACCGAGATTGATTAGTATGATTCCGATTTCACCACGGTAGTCGGCATCGATTGTGCCTGGGGTGTTGAGCACTGTCAGCCCATGTTTCAGGGCAAGCCCGGAGCGCGGGCGTATCTGGCATTCATACCCCCGGGGGAGCTGGATATACAGCCCGGTAGGTATAAGGGCACGCTGGCCGGGCCGGAGGGTGACGCTCCCTTCCGGCAACCATGCACGCACATCCATGCCGGCAGCCTCGAATGTGCCGTATTCGGGCAATTGATTATGACTCTTATTGATGATTTTGACTTTCAGTCTTTCCATTATCGTATATAATTGCTCCTCACTCGGATGCCGCAAAATGCCGACAATTCGTCAAGGAGGAAATAATCTACAAATATAAACAAAAAAAATAAGATGAATTCCCCGCAATGCGGAAAATTCATCTTATTTTTTCTTTTTCTACGCCAAAGGCTATTAACCCTCGGTGATAGCATCGCTCGGACAAACCGATGCGCAGCTGCCGCAGCTGATGCAAGTGTCGGGGTCGATCTTGTAGATTTCACCTTCTGAAATAGCCTCTACGGGGCATACTGACTGGCAAGTGCCGCATGCGACGCAGTTGTCGCCAATTACATAAGCCATAATTGTAATTTTTATAAGTTATTATTATTTTTCTTCTATATTCATGGTTGCACATACGCGCCTTGTCACGACCGCCTATGACTCCCTCTTTTAGCCGCATTTGAATAGCTGTAATGAGGTCAACCACGATTTTTCAATGCAAATTTATCTTATCCGCGCGTCAAAGCCAAATTTTTAGTTAATTTTTGACATAATTTGTACGTCATATAAATACTATTTATATCGGATACAAATAGTATTTATACACAGTATAAATAGACTGCATTCACCCTCGTTTGCGATCATGTATCCGACCGCGACTTCCGCAGTCTGCCATGCCATCCTGCGAGGGCCAACAGGGTGTGGATTACGGCCTTGGGTGGAAGTGGCATTCCCCATTCGCGCCTGCGCCGGAGCATGTCGGTTATGAGCGCTTTGCTGCCGCTTTGACGGGCTTTGGCTGCCATATAGTTGAATTTTTCTCTGTAATGACGCCTCTGAGCACTGAGCGGAAGTCCGTAATGACGTCCCAGTCGGCATGTCATGCTGCTGACACGCGCCGTAAACCAGTAATCTTTCTCGGCTGAAAGATTATTTGATATTGATTCTCCCTCGATATAGTAGCGGTAACCCGTCATATCCACTTTCATGGCATCTCCGATGCTACCCAGGAAGGCGATGAGAGGGATGTCTTCTACTCCACCGTCATGACATCGAAGTATTCCGGGGGTGACACTCAAGGCTTCCACAACGGGAGCCCGACGGTAAAGGGCCGCTGAAAGCACATATGGTATACTATTGGTGTGGTCAAGCACCCGATGCAACAACACGGCGCCGGATATGCGGCTTCCCGGTGCCTCTTGGGGTGAGTCATGCCCGCCTGTGATACGGTCGCCGCATACTGTCTCTGTCGATGTGAAGGCTACTGAAAGCTCTTTGTCTGCTTCCAGGATCTCTATGCACCGCTCGAGACGCGACGGGTCGACCCACTCGTCATCCCCGGCACAATCGGCCACATACTTGCCTCGTGAGGCCAGTACGGCATCGAAGTAGTTGTCGACAAGTCCTTTGTTAGGGGCAGGGGGCAGCATCCGCACTGTTTCAGGATAGCGAGTGGCATATTCTTCGCATATCCGCCGTGTGGCATCTGGCGAGGCATCGTCGGCCACCAATATCTCGTAGCTGTAGCGGCAACGCTGCCTGAGCACACTCTCTATGGCACGCCGGATTGTTGACTCCTGCTTGTAGCACAGTAATATCACTGTAGCTATCGGTGCCGGAGCCTGATCAGAGGCGGCGGCTACCGTTGGTCCGGCACTGATAACTGAATGTCCGGGATCTGCATCCACTCGCGTTACTTTGTCGGTTTCTTTCATTTCAGTTTGCGCGATACGGCACGAGGAATGAACGACAAGTGTTTCATGACTGCTGTGGCTACGCCGTAATGTTTCTTCATTATATCGAAACGTTCAAGCAGCGACGCACGCTTGTTCTTCTCGGTCATCCCGTCATCAAGATAATGTATGACGACTGTATTGAGATTGATGCACTTTTGAGGGATTGTATGACTGATACATCTTATGGTCCAGTCGTAATCGGCAGAGAACCGATACGACAGATCGTATTTCGGAGCAAGATTGCGACGCACTACAAATGCCTGATGACAAATCAGCATTCCGTCGGCGAATGATTCAAAGGTAAGCTCCTGCGGTGCCGTGAGATGACGAGGTCCTTTTACCTTCCCGTCGGCATCGACAATGAGCGTGTCGCCATATATGATATCAGGATCTTTTGAGGCGGCTTCGGAATACAGACGGAGAGTAATCGGAGCGGCAAAAGTGTCGCCGGCGTTGAGGAATACAACATACTTGCCGCGTGCCATCGCCAATCCCTTGTTCATGGCATCATACAGCCCATTATCCTTTTCCGAGATGATACGCAGAGAATCACCCCCCATACGGCGTGCAATAGACACGGTATCATCTGTCGAGGCGCCATCGACTATGATGTGCTCGAAATCACGGAATGACTGGTCACTGACCGACAACATAGTCGGTTTCAGCACATCACCTGCATTATAGGTGATTGTGATAATAGAAAAAAGAGGTGTATCCATAACGCAAATATAGCAAATATAATCGGCATCCGCAAACGCCGCTGCACAAACCACATCCCCTGACTCAGATCCGTTTACCCCGCGCGAGGTCGGCCAGTCGCGCGTACATGCACCTCTCTACGCTCCACGTAAAAGCGACCTGTTTCAGACAGATACCCAACAATCAGACATAAGCAATCCCTCCAAAGCAAACCTGAAGAGATTAAAATTAAAAGCTCCGCGAACAGACACATGTAAGAATATTTGCAAAAAAGAGGTCCGCATTCTTGTAAACTTCTTCTGTTAAGGGGGCGCGATATGGTGGTGATAGACGGTAGTGATAAAAAGTTGAATAAAAAAAACGCTCACAAAATGTGAGCCTTCTTCTAAGGGGGCGATTACCTACTCTCCCGCTCTCCCATGGTAAACCATCACCGGCGGCGCGTGA